>CAKZMO010000725.1 GCA_937128595.1 uncultured cyanobacterium
GCTGGCCTGACATTTCTGATCATGGCGGATGGGCAGCCTACAAAGCAGCGCAGTAAACCGCACGCTTGAATTGGATCGTAAGGTATATGTAGAAATACAAAGAGTTCTTCGTGCTAGTTTTACTAGCGGGATTCTTTTCGTTTACACAACATTACGGCTATAGCGCAGAGATGGGAGAGCATGTATTTTGGTTGCAAGGTCTTACACAGGTAGGGCTAGCAGCAGGTTCAGTGATTTTTGCAGAACTGGTGCGCGATGTTTATCACGTTGCTGGACATTACTGGACGCCACTCCAGAAGCTGCATTTTTTGCACCACAAAGCCTATCGGCGCGACTTTACGGTGACGACAAAGGAGGCTTACTGCAAGGCGCAACTTTACAACGATGTGCCGGAGTCTCTCGTCATGATTGCTTGTCTTTTGGTTTTCATGGCGCTTGTAAAAAGCTATGCCGTGGTCATAGGCATCCTTTACTCAATGGCATTTTTGGTGGGTGCCTTGGCTCGCTCTCAGGGGTGGATTTTAGCCACAGATTTGACCCATGAGCCAGGAGCCTTGACGGAGATTCCGACGAACTGGCGCATTAACCGCACCTATCACTGGCGACACCATTTTGATGAGACGAATGCTTACTTTGCAGGTCATTTCACGCTGGTAGACAAGATGATCGGAACCAGTCTTTCTCTCAAGGGTAAAACGGTCGCGGTGACGGGAGCGTCTGGCACAATGGGGCGATCGCTCATGGCTGAGCTGACGAGCCAAGGCGCAAAACCGATCGCACTGACTTCTTCACCAGAGTTTTCGTCAGAAACAGATATTGATACTGTGCAGTGGCAGGTTGGGCAAGAAGAGGCTCTACGCGATCGCCTTCAATCAGTCGATATTCTGATTCTCAACCACGGAACCAATGTGTATGGCGATCGCACTCCTGAGGCGATTCAAACTTCTCTGGAAGTAAATGCGCTTTCGACATGGCGACTGGCAGAACTTTTTTTTGAGACCGTGACGGGGCCAACAGATCGGGCAACAAAAGAGCTGTGGGTCAACACGTCAGAAGCAGAAGTGAATCCAGCACTAAGTCCTCTTTATGAAACCTCGAAACGGCTGATCGGAGAGTTGATTACCTTGCGGCGACTGGATGCGCCCTGCCTGATTCGCAAGGTGATTTTAGGACCGTTTAAAAGCAACCTCAATCCCTACGGCGTGATGTCGCCTGGGTGGGTGGCTTGGGCGGTGGTAGCGCTAGCCAAGCGAGATGTGCGTAACATTATTGTGACAGTGAATCCCCTCACGTATCTTGTCTTCCCAATTCAAGAATCTCTGAAAACGCTTTATTTCCGGATCTTCTCCCATCCGCCGGGTAAAGCAAAGCGCTAGAGACTCTGGGCGAATGTCCCAATTGTCGATACTCTTCTAGAATGATCCTCGAACCTTTCCGGTTGATATCTATGCGTCTGTGCGATCGCCCGATCCATCTGCTTCCCAGAGACACTTTTTCTCAGCCCTGGCCTTTCCGACTGAGATCATGGCTAGCGACTTCAGCGGGGCATGTGACTGCGGGCTTCTCTCTCGGAGCTTGGCTGTTGTGGGCGACGACTGGTTCTGCCACAGCCTTTGCAGAATCAACCAGAGTTCAGCCCCCTCGCATATTTCATCAAACCCTCGCCCAAGCTCAAACGAATCCCCAAACGGCAGAAGGACAGATTGCGCTGGGGCTGCAATACATTCAAGAAGGACGACTGAGTGAGGCGATCGCCGCTTTTCAACGAGCTACCCAGCTCGACCCTCAAGAGGTAGCAGCCCATTACAATCTCGGACTTGCCTTGAGACAGCAAGGACAGCTTCAACAGGCCGCTAATGCCTTCTATCAAGCCATTCAAGTTGATCCGTCTTTTGCCGTAGCCTATGCAAATTTAGGAGCAGCATTGCTGGAAGGCAGCAATTTTCAACGGGCAGAAGAATATTTACAACGAGCGATTCAGCTCGATCCTTCATTAGGACTCGCCCATTACAATCTCGGACTAGTGCAGCAGTATCGCGGTCAGCGCGATGCCGCCATCGCTTCGTTTCAGCAGGCGATCGCGCTCAGCCCCAATGCACCAGAACCGTCCTATCACCTGGGTCAGATCTATCTCCAGCAAAATCTTTTGGATAATGCCGCAACCGCATTTCAGCAGGCGATCGCGATCAATCCAAACTACCCAGAAGCGCAATACAGCTTAGGCACGATTCTCTATCAGCGCAACGATATGACTGGAGCGCTGGAGGCATTTCGCCAATCAGCAGAGGCAAACACCAATTATCCCAATGCCTACTATGGAGCAGGGTTAGTCTTTTTGCAGCAGGCTCAATACACCGATGCCCAGCAGGTGTTTTTCTACGCGCGCGACCTGTTTCGTGCCCAGGGAAATGAAGCTTGGGCGACTCGTTCTGAGCAGCTAAGACAACAGGCGATCGCCGGATTGTCCAATAATTGAAAAGGGTCAAAGCTCTTTACTGCATTTGCTGCACTTCGGCTCTCAGCCCTCGCCCTGCCAGTTGTCGCGCCATATCGTTAGCATTTTCTAGGCTACTGTAAGCTCCAGCTTGCATCAGCGATCGCCCGCTTGCATTGGTGCGAAAAGCTCCGGGGGCAATCGCTCTAACGATCGTTTCTGCGTCACGTCCGTTGGCTTCGACCAGCACGCGATAGCGCAATCCCAGCATCTCAATCCGGTTGACCCCAGGCCCAATGCGGTTAGACAAAGGATTGCTGCCCACCCGAACGCGCGATCGCCCCCCCACATGCCCATAGGGGACGTTCGCCGCAGGAACAGGCAGCAGATTTTGGTTTCGAGGTCGGATGGTGGGTTGAGGAGTCGCCTGAGCAGGCGGAGAAGATTGAGCGGCAGCAATGGTAGTCAGCTGAGGCTGAGAAGTTTGCTCTGACGGCATGACAACCCGGATGGGAATTCCTTCGGAGTCAGGAGTTTGTAGCGTAGAACGGGCCGAGAAAAGGCTGAGTAACGCTGCATTGCGATGGCTTTCGGGACGAGGAGTTGAGGTTGAAGCGGAAGTTGGCAAAGTTGTCCTCGTTGCAGATTCTGGAGGATCAATAACCCGTAGCTCGATCGCCCCTTCTGCCTGAACGTCCTGCGACAAGTCAGAAGAACTAGGCTCCGCAGATTCTGATCTAGCAGGACTGCTCAAATTAGCCGCAGAAAACTGGGCTAGAAGCCGTTCAACATATGCAGAAGAAGCTGGAGAACTGGACTGGGACGACCCCGATGAAGAAGGAGAAACGCCAGAAGATGCAGCAGACTCAGACAATGCAGCCTCAGTTCGTGTGGGCAAAGTGACTCTTGAACTAGCGGCGGACGCTTGGGTAGAAGGGGTCACAAACTCTTCAATAGATAGAGGACCACGGCGGTTGGTTGGTTGAGAGGACTGAGGGGTTGACGAGCGAGAGGGCTGGGGGAATCGACTAGAGGCAGTGTCAGGGATAGAGAAATTGGGAGACTGGGTTCGCACCGGAGAGGGCGATGCCATAGATGTTGGAGCGATCGCCTCTGCCTGAACGGTATCTGCCTCGACATTCGTTTGAGTGGGTTGAGCCAGAGGTAGAGCCTGAGCAGAAGGCAGAACAGGGACAGTCTCTAGAACAGGAGTAGCTGCTGAAAGCCGAGTAGAAGAGGAAGGAACAGACAAAGTCGATGCAGCCAGAGTTGAAGTCTGAGTCGGAACAGCCCGTTCTGACGCACCAGCAGATGCTGTAGAAAGAGTCGCGGTGCCAGATTCTAGAGAAAGAGGTGTTGCACCCTGAGCCGCAGCAAGAGACATGGTTCCCGTGAGATCGACAGAACCTGTTAATCGCTGTTGAGCAAATTGGTTGCCGACAGCAACGATAGGATATTGAGCCACTTCTGCATTGATGTCGGCTTCTCCGTTTTGTGCAAACTGATTGTGGCCTGGACTGTCTGGGGTTCCCAAGTCAGGTAGGGCTTGGGCGATCGCCACGACCCCATTTTGCTGATTACCTTCAATTAAATTGTGACGCAGCACAGGTCGAGCCTGCTCTTGAACAATTACTCCACTGCGGTTGTTGACAATTCGGTTGCTAACCAATGTAGGTTGAGCTTCATCGCCAATGTAGATTCCATATCCCGTCCGATCGAACACGTTTTGCTGAACGCGGGGAGAAGACCGACCGAAAACGGAAACTCCATTCGTTCCGTTGTTCAAAAAGAGATTGGATTGAATGAGAGGAGCGCTGTTGCCATTCACCGCGACCCCGTCGTGAAGATTGTCTCTAAAGCTGTTGTAGAGCAGAGTTGGGCTACTGGATTCAACCCAAACACCATATCCTCTTGAGTTAGGGTTAGTAACCGTTACACCCGCTAAGGTCGATTGGTTCACCGCCAAAACGGTAATATTTTGCCGTGCCGCTGTGGGACTGAGAAACGAGCCGCCGCCGCGAATCACAATGCCATTGCCGTGGGAGTCTCGGTTGCCTTGTACCGTGATTCCGGCTCTGAGTCGAATCGGAAACTGTTCACCTGTTTCTTCGCCGTAAGTTCCAGGCGATAGCACGATAGTCGTACCCGGTTGAGCCTGTCTCAGTGCTTGAGTGAGCGATCGCAGCGGAGCCGTTTGGGTTCCAGTCCCGCTATCGTTCCCCTGAACAGGACTGACAAACAGATAAGACGTGGTAGATTCTGCCTGGGGAATCGGGGTAGCAGAAGTTTGAGCGATGAGGCTTGTCGATGCCTGAGCCGGAATGGCGATCGCCAGAGCCAATCCTGTTCCTGTCAGAATGCTGAGTCCGAAAAGCAGACGCTGAATCTGTTGATAAGCAGAATGCGATCGCCTTTTGACTGAGGTGAGTTTGGAATCCTGATAGGAGGCATTTGCAGTTAAAAAAGACTGCGACCGAGCACGTGCGATAGGCGAACCCATGATATTCTCCTGAACTGAAACGGGGGAGGAAAAGCACATCACCAAGGAGCAAACTGATATCGAGACGCCACTTCAGCGACTAAATCGATAGGTAATGACCTAATATCTTGCCTATTTTTTGATATCTCGCAAGTCCACTTAACTGAACGTCTTAATCTGGAGTCATAAACCTGTGCTGAAATCGATTCAATCTGTTGAAACTTATTCTTAAGATGGTTTCTTTATCACTGCTCTAGAACTAGAATGCCGATGCCTACCGTTGACTGCTTTGCTTGTGTTTTGAACATATTTTTTTTGAACCCGCCATCTTCAAACCTGCCATTCTCGAAACCACTGTGTTTGAGCCTAATGTTTTTGAGCTGGGTTCAGCGACCCATTCAGTGTGGCTAGCTTATGGAGTGGCCCTTTCTCTACAAACGAATTCGTCATTTAACCATCCGTCCAAAACAGCTAGCCATTTTCGAGGCTTGCGTGGTGGGGTTAGTCTCTGGTCTAGCCGCCGTCTTGTTAAAACAGGGTGCGGGTTGGCTCGGAAGCTGGCGAATGGCGATCGCTGGTGCTCCTGAAACTATCTGGTTCTTGCCCCTCGTCGGATTAGGGGGAGGTCTATTAGCGGGATTGCTGGTCGAGCGGCTCGCGCCAGAAGCCTCTGGGAGTGGCATTCCCCAAGTCAAAGCTGCGCTCGCCAGTTTCCCCGTCATGATGAACTTGCGAGTGGCGATCGTTAAGCTGATCGCAGTCATCCTCGTGATGGGCTCTGGGATGAGTCTGGGACGCCAAGGGCCGACTGTGCATGTTGGCGTTGCGTTGGCTGCACAATTTAATCGATGGATTCCGAACTCTCCAGAATATCGACGACAACTTCTAGCGGCAGGAGCAGCCGCAGGACTAGCAGCCGGATTCAATGCCCCAATCGCAGGCATTTTGTTTGTTGTAGAAGAGCTGCTGCAAGATTTTTCAGGACTCACGTTGGGAACCGCCATTCTCGCATCGTTTATCGGCGCAGTGGTGGCGAGACTCTTGGGCGACCAAGGGATGAGTCTCAACTCCAGCATGACAGAGTCGCTAACAAGTGTCTCACTGCAAGATGTTCCGTTTCTAGGACTTTTGGGCGTTCTCGCTGGCATTTTAGGAGCGCTGTTTAGCCGCAGCGTCTACACAAGCCTGTCCAT
Source organism: uncultured cyanobacterium (assembly GCA_937128595.1). GTDB lineage: Bacteria > Cyanobacteriota > Cyanobacteriia > CAKZMO01 > CAKZMO01 > CAKZMO01. The sequence goes on from CAKZMO010000725.1 coordinate 6,107, forward strand.
GAACCATCGCCTGTTGCATTTGAGCTTACCGCTCAAGGTTGGCCTTGCAGGATTGGTAACAGGATTGGTGATGGTGTTTCTGCCTCCCGAATTTCGAGACAACACGGGGCTACCGGGATTTCTAAGTCAGTCTGAGATGACATGGACCTTGGCACTATTGGCCTTTGTGGTCAAGTTTGTGTTGACGGTGATCGCTTGCGGCTCTCGGGCTCCGGGCGGAATTTTTGCTCCTGCGCTGATCTTGGGCTCGTCTTTGGGATATTTAGTCGGAACGACAGCGCTGACGCTGCAAACCGTCGTGGGCACTCCGCTAGGTTTACCTCCAGAAATTGCGACAACCTCGACTTACGCTCTCGCCGGAATGGGAGCGTTTTTTAGCGCTGTTACCAAAAGCCCGATTACGGCGATTGTGATCGTGTTTGAAATGACTACAGATTTCAATCTGGTACTGCCGTTGATGATTAGCTCGGTGGTTGCTTCTCTTTTGTCCGACCGGCTCTATGCAGGCTCTCTTTACAATCGCCTATTGTCGCTTAAGGGAATTCAGCTAGATACTGAAGCAGAAGGTCGAACCACGAATCTGACAGAGCTAACCGCAGATATGCTGATGCAGCGTCGTGTGGAAACATTGGCAAGTAGGATGTCTCTACGAGAGACGATGCAGGCTTTTTCGCGATCGCACCATCGGGGCTTTCCTGTCGTCGATGATGGGCGACTGGTGGGCATTGTCACCCAAAGCGATGTCCAAGATAAGTCTCGTATTGGAGAAGACGGTCTGCGCGACATCACCCTTGCCGATGTGATGACGCCTCAGCCTGTCTCTGTAAAACCCCATGACCCCCTAACCCATGTTTTGTATCTCTTGAATCGCTTCAAGATTAGCCGTCTGCCTGTAACGGAGGGGCATCGACTGGTCGGAATCATCACACGGGCCGACATCATCCGGGCTGAGTCAGACCAGCTCAGCGGTAACAATCAGCGCTTTGGGCCTCAGCCTGAACCGTCTTATGTCGTCTACCAGACTCAGGCTCCCTCCATCGGCCGAGGTCGGGTATTGGTCATTCTCCGAAATCCACGGACAGCTGATATTCTGCTCAAGCTGGCAGCATCAATTGCGCGCGATCGCCACTATGAACTGGAATGTCTGCAAATTATTCTGGTGCCTCGCAGCTATGCCCCCCGAGAGGCCGAAGTCAAGATTGCCCGCGCCCGACGCCTCCTGCGCCGAGCCGAGCTAATCGGGCGGCGGTGGTCGATTCCTGTCCACACGCAAATTCGAGTTGCCCATGATGTTGCTCAAGCCACGCTGGAAACCATCAAACAACGTCACATTGACCTGATTTTGATGGGATGGCGGGGCAAAACAGTGACTCCAGGGCGGGTCTTTGGTGATGCAGTAGATACGATTATTCGACAGGCTCCCTGTGATGTGGTGGTCGCTAAAATTCACGAAGGACAAACATTCGACCGCTGGCTTATCCCTGTGGCCGGAGGGCCCAACACAAAAGATGCACTGAAGCTAATGCCTGCCCTTGTCAGCTTGGGAGAGAGCCCAAAAGTCAAGGTATGTCAGGTATTTTCAACAACCCATGACACCTCTGCTGGCCAAACTCCACTACAAAGTGCCATAGACGATTTGAGCCATGATCTGGATTGTCCGGTGTTGGCTCGTCCAGTTATGGGAGATGCGATCGCCGATGCGGTGCTAACTCTAGCTTGGCAAGAAAAAGTGGACGTGATTTTGCTGGGGGCAAGCCGAGAAGGGTTGCTGCAACATGCGATTAAAGGCAACATTCCTGAGGCGATCGCTCGCAAAAGCGACTGTAACGTCCTGCTGTTTCGGCGCGCCGACACGAATGCTCCCTAGCAGCAGGAAATTGTCGCTAGAGCAACAGTTGTTCTAGCAACCATTGCATTGTCACATGACCAATACGAAAATTCACTGCTCGTGCCAAGATATAGACAACGTGCTAAGTAGCTAGGCACAATTAAACCTAAAACGCTCCAAGGTGGAATCACCCACCTG
>CAKZMO010000726.1 GCA_937128595.1 uncultured cyanobacterium
TCCTGCGCCAGCATCTTCATTGCTATCTTTAAGACTAATCTATCGAAACCATCGACTTTTTCAAGGTGGAAAAGATGTTTCTGGCGAAAAACCTATCGTGAAACAGATTCTGTGCTCTCTGCGCTTGACTTCCTAGCACCGCATGTAGCTGCAGCTACCATAAGATGTAATCCATGAAAATCGCAATAGTCTTCACAAAGCCTTGACCCTTCTATCAAGTACCTCCGCTTTTGGCTCATCTCGGCAGTCTGCAAACAGGAGCTGCTTAGGGTTCTTCACTATTGCCATATTTTTCAGCAGTGCTTGATTTTTATCTTGAAGTGCTGTGACGGTTAGTCTTCTACGAAGATTACACCTGAGGCTAGCTGGATTTGCTCAAATGTGCTGCTTTCCCGTTTTTCCTGGATACGTTTGAGCTTAACAGCCAATTCTCGATTGACTTTTCGAAGTTGGCCTTCCGTAGCTGGAATAATTTGAGTGCTGTTCGCCTCCTTAAACCGCTGAATCCGATCTCGTAATTCATGCTGCTTACGTTCTGCAAAAGACCTTGCGCTGCGCTCTTGAACATCGCAGCGATTTATATTTTCAATGTCAAACTCTTCGACGGCTCGCCCAAAGGCTTCATCCAGTTCCTCTTCACATCGTTGGTGCAGATTAAGAATATGATCAACGTCATCAATGAAGTTCTGTGAGTTAGGCTTAGGTTTGCCTTGCTGCATGATTGTAGTCAGCACCGATTCGGACGCTCGATCAGAGAGCAGTTCTCCGTCACTGCATCGAGCCATTTTATAGGCAATCTGGCTTTCAATTTTCAATCCCATAAATGTCCAGCGTTGGGCGGCATATACATACAGACCGGGTGAGAGATTGACGACTTCTGAATCAATGCGCGTCGCCGAAACCGGATGAAGTTTTTGAGCCGCTATCTCGTAACGATGGCGAATCCATATAATCAGGGGATGAGTCGCATCTAACAGCTCATTACGCTTGCCCATGCTGCCTGCAATTTTTGGCTCAAAGAAACAGGTCACGGGTGTATTCAACGTATCAAGTTTTGTGGGAGTCGCACACCGATTCTGCTGTAGAAATAGCCGGAGATCAATCTTGGCGTCTTCAGAGAGTGTGATGTCATAAAGTTTATGGCGATCTGGTTTTGGCGCGATCACCGTTCCCGGATAGTAGCGAGAAAAGCAGTCCTCTACAAATGCATGCACCTCATTTGGCTGTAGCCACCGTCCCTGCTCTCGGCTATCGGTAATGGAGCGCAAAATATGATCAGAAAAAGCCATCATATTAATCGCTTCGCTTTCTAGTTCAGCCTGTAGAGACTGCTCTTTCAGGAGTGCCATGACCGTTTCGTCCGCCCGCCTTTCTTGCTCTTCAGGGCTGAGGTCTGCTTCAAAGAGTTGCACCAGCAATCGTTCTGTCATCTCTCCAAGAATGCTTTCCAAATCGCCGATGCTTTCCCTAAAAATATTGATGCGCTCATACAAACGCTCAAGGATACGCTCCTCCACCGTATCCACTAAGCTGAAATTGATAATTGAAATTTGCGCGGCTTTCTGACCCAACCGATCGAGACGGCCAATGCGCTGTTCCACCCGCATGGGATTCCACGGCAGGTCGTAATTCACTAGAAACCGACAGTGCTGCAAGTCAATCCCTTCACTCCCCACTTCGGATGACAACAGAACTGAAGGGCCTTGCGCTTGCCGAAACTTGCGAACCACATCCCATTTGGTATCTCCCATATCTCCCATGATGAGACTGGTGGAAATGCCGTCTTGTTGGAGACGCCGCTGCAAATACTGAAGCGTGCCCCTAAAGTATGCAAAGATTACGAACTTTTCGCTTGCATCTTTCCGTAGTTCAGATTGTAGAAATGCTAGTAGCTCCCGATATTTGCCGTCTTCTCGCTCCAACTTAGCAAGATCGACTTTTTTCAATAAAGGAGAGAGTTTAGCAATAGACTTATCCTTAGTTTCGTTATCGTCTAAATCAGCAGAAATACCAAAATCTTCCCAAAGAGATTCATTGATGAGATCATCCAAGATGCCATCTGCCCGCCAAGATTCTAGGGCTGCCACCATGCAGCTTGCCATCTGACGCTGCCGAGTAATTAACCGAAAGACCGAAACCCCTCGCCGTCCCTGAGTTTGCTGCTTGATTTGCTGGGTGATGTGGCCGTAAATCTCTTTCTCTAGCGGTGAAAATTTGACCGTCAGCGTTTGAGGCTTTCGCTGAACCCGATTGGGTAAAACATCTCGCTTGCGGCTGCGAGTAATGTATTGACCCAGCAGCGAAATTTTTTCCAGCTTATAACCCAAGCTCACCCGCTGCGCATCGTCTAATTCTTCGGCTTGCTCCAAAGCATCATGCACAGATTGAAGCAGTGGATTATTGGCTAAATATTTTGAGGCGATCGCCCGCTTAACTTCAGCGCGAGCCTGCTCGATTTGGGGTGGATGAGACCATAGCGATCGCAATGCTCGAATAATTGGATTGTTGGCCTCAAGCATTGTATTGAAGATCAGCTCGTTGAAGAAGTCATCCGGGCTGATCAGCCTTAGAAGTTGATACAGGTTGCTATTGTGAACCTGTACAGGTGTTGCGGTCAGGAGAATCAGATGGCGTGAGGCATCGCGGATCAGTCGCCCAATGCGGTGACTAGCAGTACTGGCGTTGCGCAGATAATGAGCCTCATCAAAGATCGACAGATCAAATAAGCCGAAGTCATCTGTAGCGGGATTGGTGTCGAGCAATCGGGCAAGTTCTGCCCGTGGACTGGTAGCTAATGGGGATTCCCAATTACTGCTAGGTCGTAGACCTTCTAAACTGACGATGTAGACAAATGATTGGGGCTGTTGGGTTTCCAGACAGGTTCTAACCCGGCTTAAAAGGTCTTTCGCGTCAACGATGTCAGCAAAGATATTGAACCGCTGACGCAGATCATCTTGCCACTTCTGGCGCAGCATGGCAGGACAGACAATCAGTAACCGTCTAGCGTCAGCACGAGCTTGAAGCTCCTTCCAGATGTACATGGCCTCGATTGTTTTACCGAGGCCCACTTCATCGGCAATTAATAATCGCCCGACCGGAGAATTAAGAAATTTGAGAACAGGTTTGAACTGGTGAGCATAGAAATCGGTCTGACTCGCTTCCATGCTATAGAAGACGTTCGTGAGCTGACCTTTAATTTTTTCGAAGGTCAGGATGCGACGCAGGTCATCTGGCCCACCAAATCGCTTTTGCCTAAGCAGAGACTCGATGCTGTCATCCTCTTCACATAGCTCAAGCAAGTTCTGAGGTTTGTAGACTTTTTCGTTAGGCCCAAATTGGATTTCGACTAATACGCGTGACCCAGCCTTGCGAACCCTGCCCGTAGTTTGGCCTTTACGCCCCGGATTGGATCGAATTCTAACGTCTTGCCCCGGAATTTCTGGATCCCAAGAGTTGTCTTGATTCGATGATAGATCTCGATTTGCCATTACTTAGAAATCGCTCCGTTGAGTTGAGCGGTTCTCACCTTGAAAGGTCAATTTGGAAACGATATACCTGAATACTTAATTTGATTCGTTCCGGCTGACACCAAGTAATCTAATCTTTGGTGTCAGCAAAATATTTTTCGGGCTTATTCACAACGACTGCATCATCATCATCATCTTGTGTCTCGATTTGACTTGGGAGGCGGATCTCAGGGCCTTCCCACTGTGGAGTGCAGAGTCCGTATGCAACAGAGAAGCGATGAAACTCTTGCGTGTTTAGCCCATTCATTTCTAATCCCTTAGGTTTAGGTACCGATTGCATTTTGTACTTCGGAACACCTGCTCTTTCGTGCTGAAAGTCTTCATGGGTAGACTGAACTATATTTTGAATGAAGAGGTTTTGACCTCCGCCACCCCCTAAAAAGACTTCAAGGTTTTGACCTAATTTTTCTTGGGAAAGAAGTCTCCCCAGATTGTCCTGCTGCTTATTTTTTCCGACAATGACAACTGCCGCAATTAACCGCTGAAATCGCAAGTATGTTCGACTCTTTTTGATCTGACTGTAGATTTCTTCATGATTGTGATCAGCATGTCGCCAAGCCCGGAGAGCGTCACACACTTCATTGGAAGAAACCGCCAACTCTGAGGCCAACTGCTGGGTAAACGCTGTTACGCCTAGAGAGCGCACTGCTCCTGCGAAGAAATCGACTTTTCGATCACCATCATTTTCTCGCCAAAATCTAAACGCAGCCCCATCGAGCGTTCCCTCACCCACGTCAAAGAACGTATAAAACTTTTCTTGTGCTTCACGGGAACTCAGGAACGACCACACGGCAGCTGAAATCTCGGGAGTTGTAAAGCAATCGAGCGCTTGTTCTAGATTTTGTTGCAACCACTCGCGCAGGAAAGAACCAAACTGGTTTAGCTCAGAGAGGTTGAACGATCGCTCAGATGACGGTGTATTAGCCATCAACCACGCTAAGCGTAATACTCGCTCAAATCGTTCTAGCGCAGGGGAGTCGCAATATTCTACGGGTACGCCTACGTTAAGACTCCAGTGAACGGTTTGGTTTTTGAACAAGTCGGCACTGTGCTGCTGAATCCAATCTTGAGAACGCTTAATGACATGGCTGAGATAGTAAGCACAGATATGTTCTACCGTTTCGGGTTCGTCTAGTTCTGGAATCTTTTCGAGTCTCATTCCGGCTGCTCTGGCAAATCAATATGGGCTAGCCGCATCTTGATAAACTCTAGCGAAGTCTTTACGGGATAAGAGTTTGCTTCCCATTCAGCCAAAGTTAGGCCCGTTAGCAAGGTTCCATCTTCTTGGATTATTACTCTAGTCGGCAGCAGAGCCTGGTCGAGAAGAATGTCTGAGGACTCCAAATCGGCAAATGTAACCACTTCTGAGCGATCGCTCGCCAAATCGCGAAAACACACTTTGGTGAACCCGGTACCAAAATCGATGCCTAAGTTAATTTCGAGAGTGGCATCCTGATTAGATGACAACTGGGGCGATTGCCACCGCAGGGGTTCAGGAGGAGGCAACGCAGATTCTTCTGGAACGGTATCAGGTGTAACCAGATCTTCAACAGGCGAGGACTCCCAATCTCTAAAACGCAGTCTGAGTTCCGTAAGATCGTCTCGAAGCTGATTGATGTCGCTCACAAGCTGACTAAATTCAGTTCGAATTTCGCCTACTCTGTTGTCTAGTAATGCCTCACGGTTAGACTCTTGAGTCTCTAGCGCTCTAACTTGTTCGTTAAGACGCTGCTGTAATTCTGATGCAAAGGCGCTTTGGGTCTGTTGAAGATCGGCGTTAATTGTAGTGGAGCGAGTTACAGCATCCTTGAGAGTTTCAATCTCTTGAGAGCAATTGTTAACGAGCTGAGTGAGACCTCTACGAAATGACTGCAGGTCTTCTTCTTTAGCAAAACGAGTTTCTGACTGCTGCTGGCCTAAATAGTTAACTCGTGTCTCTAGTTGATGGCTTTGCCGCGCGATGTCTCCGAGTTGCTCATCAACCTGGGTTATGTTTTGAGTGAGGCGCTGTTCAATCTGCTGCTCCCACTGGCGGCGATTAGCAATGTTAAGAACTGCTACAGTACACAGGGGAACGACTGCATAGATGAGTTGGCGAGTTGCAATTGCAGCGATCGCACCGACGATAGAGGCAGAAACTGCGGCGTACTCTGTATAGCGCAGAAGCCGCTGGCGATTCAACGTCATAAGCAAATTTTTAGCTTAGCAAACTATCCGATAGATGAAGATGAGATTTAATATCTCTCTCTTATGGTAGTTAACCTGGGCAATCTGATTTATAAAGGAGCATACTTGTTGGTCGGAACAACAAACGATTGATGCTGCTTTGGGAAGCCGTTTTGAGGATCTCAGCCAGTTCGCAACTGTCAGGTTCTTGTGGGTGAACTAGCAGGTAGTAGACGCAGAGGTAAATGTGAAGCGAGCCGATAAGGGTTTAAGTAGGTCGTCTTATTTAATCAGCCCTATCAGGAATGGCATGTCAGTGCTTTCAGCGATCCAGGACGACGTTTAATTGGAGCTACCTACTTAGTAGACATGCACAGAAGCTTGCTCGATAAGATTGCATGTACCGTTAACTTAAAATTTACGTTCCCATCAATATGTCAATGTAAGTTCTGAATCGACAACAGGGGTTGCTTTTCAAACCTCTCGACTTTGCTATCGATTGCCTTTATTTCAACACTCCGCTAAGGAGTCAGTAAGATTGCTCGTGCCACGTTTAGATAAATCATGACACCAAG
>CAKZMO010000727.1 GCA_937128595.1 uncultured cyanobacterium
CGGTGCGCGGCTTCTCCATCAACTATTGGTTTTATATCAGCGCGTAGCACTATACAAGCAATAATTTGTCTTTTGCGATGCCGCCCACACGTCCCATTGCCCTAGACAACCCATCCTCAAGTTTTGTCCCGTTGACCGTCACCGCAACCTATATCAAAGCGTTTCAACCCTCGCGTTTAGATTTTTGACGGCATCTGTTAGCGGATGGTACGCCCGACATGTTCCAGTTATTCATTTCATAAGATTTCATCACTTTTTCCACTGCCCTGACCGTTTACAATAAAGACATTTAGAGCCAACAGTGGCTTCAAGAAATATCTAAGCTTGAGGAAAAGTTCATGTCTTCCGATGACAATCGTGCGATCGCCCTTTCTTCGTCAAACTCGGCACAGCAACCCAACGGAGAAGATCGTCGCCAACCGATGCAAATCTATCGTCCTCCGGCTACTCCTCTTCCAAGCAACCGTCCTGTGGCCGATAACGTCACCGATGAAGACGATGAGATGTTGGGCTACCTTGACTAAAATTGCGACGTTGAAAAATTTCTGTAAGCATCGCATTCAGAACTTACAAGATCGCCTAAGATTTTAGCTCGTCACTCCGTTATCAGGATTGTTATCCTACGTTACTGCCCGCCCTAATAGTTGAGCGGACTTAATGGTTTACACCACCCAACAACTTATCCAGATTTTGGATCAAGAACTGCGGGCAACCTGGAAAGGTGAGCGGGTTCTGCTGTCTTCGTCCGATCGGCTCAGTAATCCAGTCATTGCGAAGGCTCTCGGAGACGAAAAGCTGAGTAAGGTATTTGCATACCAAGACTTTCAGCGCCAAATTCACCAGTACCAACAAGAACACCAAGTGTCTGGTTTGGTGTGGAGCCAATGTGAGTTCCGTGGAAATTTGGTTCGATTTCCAGAGCTGCATCATCAGCTCGTTCCGATTTCTAGCGACAAAGATATACTAATCAGCGCTAAACCTTCTGTGCTCGATTTTTGGTGGAAATCGACCGCCTCAATGATATTTTGGCAAGCTGGGCATGATCCACTACAAGTTGAGATCGACTATGTCAAACGAGCGATCGATGATGCTGAATGGCTAGAGATAACGGTTGGGCAAGACGAACTCTATCTCAGCCTATGCTGGGGTGATCCGAAGGAATGTCACTACCAGTGGGCTTGGCCAGACTCTCGCTGCGAACGGGTGATTGCGGCGGAAGCAACACCCCGTTTGACAAATCTCTAACGATAGCTCTTTCGGAAAGAATTTTGACGCGATGCCGTTTGGAACATCAATATCGTTTCTATATCACGGAACTGCGTCTGTCTGGTGTTTAGAGTGCCGACAGAGATACGATACAGACCGATTCGAAGAATCAACTTTTCTGCTGTGAAGGTTCCGAATTATGACGATTGCTGTAGGCGTGGTTGAAACTCAGGGATTTCCTACTGTTTTAGCGGCAGCCGATGCCATGGTTAAAGCAGGTCGCGTCACCATCGTGGTACAAGGCCAATCAGAAAGTGGGCGTCAGTTTGTCGCAGTCAGAGGGCCTGTCTCTGAGGTAGAGCGGGCAGTCAAGGCCGGGGTGGTAGCAGGCAATCAATTGCCGAATGAAGGAACCGTGACAACGCACTATATCGTTCCGAATCCACCTGAAAACATTGAATCTGTGCTTCCAATGAACTATACGGAAGAGTCGGAGCCGTTTCGAGTATAAGAAAAACGATGAGAAGGAGCCGACGCCCCGTACAATAAAGTTTGGATTTGTATTGATTTTCATCTATCCCGTAGGAGTTTCAGAATGCCTGAAGCAGTTGGATCGCTCGAAACGAAAGGTTTTCCACCTGTGCTTGCCGCAGCTGATGCTATGGTCAAAGCTGGTCGAGTCACGTTAGTAGGCTACATTCGGGCGGGAAGTGCTCGCTTTGTCGTCAATATCCGGGGCGATGTCTCTGAGGTCAAGGCGGCGATGGCAGCAGGAGTTGAGGCGGCTCAAAATGCCCCCGGTGGTGTTCTGGAAACGTGGGTGATTATTGCCCGACCTCATGAAAACGTGGTTGGGGTACTGCCAATCGACTTCAATCCTGAGGTTGAAGAATACCGACGTGCTGTCGAAGAACCAATATTCCCAAGCTTGCAAGGAAATTAATTTCTTGAGTCTGCTGTTCTGCAAAAAGCCTTCTTTAAAGGCTCGCCACAGAACAACTTAAGCAAGAGTATGCAGTTGAAAGCACAGGTACTCTGTTGTTTTGCGAGTAACCAGCAAGTATTTGTGCCACTGGTGTTTCTGCCAGAGTCGAGATAGAGATTTTTAGGATGAATATTCGGCAGATTCATCACATAGCGGTTATCTGCTCGAACTACGCTACATCTAAGCGCTTCTATGTGGATGTGCTTGGTTGTTCAGTGATTGAAGAAACATTTCGATCAGAGCGAAATTCGTACAAGCTGGACTTGAAGGTCGGTGAGACTGATGTGCTAGAACTGTTTTCTTTTCCAGAGCCTCCTGCTCGTTTGAGTCGTCCTGAGGCGTGTGGATTGAGGCATTTGGCTTTTGCGGTCGAAGATTTGGATGAGGCGATCGCACACCTACATGCCCACGACATAGAGACAGAACCTGTACGCGTTGATGAGTTGACAGGCAAGCGTTTTACCTTCTTCCAAGATCCTGACGCATTGCCTCTAGAACTTTACGAAGAATAACTGGATGAGATGCACAGTTTGGCAGTGTGCCGAAGCAGCTTGGGTGTGGAGATAGGTACTTGGCGATCGCCAGGACGTAGCAGCCTTATCAATAGATAAGGCTGTAGACTACAGCGTTTCAAGGTACTCCAACAGGTCTGCCATCTCTTTAGGATTCGGCTGAAACTGAGGCATGGGAGGCGTTTGACCACTGGTCACTTGACGAATCAACGCAACTCTTGATTTGTGATCGGAGACGTTGTGCAAGCTAGGGCCAACTCTGCCATTCGCTTCCAAGCCATGACAACTAGAACAATTCATCTGGAAGATTGCGTGTCCGTGCTGAACCTCGCCAGGCATCGCGAGAACTGTTCTGACGTAGGGATCAGAGTATTCGTACTGGTACATCCCCAACAGATAAACAAGTACGGCAAACAGCCCAGCCAACATGGCTAGCGCAATCCCTTGCATAAGAGCATCTAAGCTGACTGCGTTCTGTTTCAAAAGCTCTCTGGTCAATGTCGTTGTACAGAAATGTTGTTGATTAATAACATACTTTAATACTTTATCCTTCTTAATGCCACGTTGCCCCGATTTTAAGGTTTTTTCCAAGCTCTCCATTGCGCTCTCAACAGTCTCGATAGGCGAAATTTTCGGATTTTTCGCTCAAATTGGCTCAATTTTGACCCATTCGCGACGTTTCTGGGTAATTTTCACTAGCAAATACTTAGCTTTGTCTGAATTGCTCTTTCATTCTATAGAAGCTCTCTCTTCAATTCGAGACGTAAAGGAGCATAAAGTTTTATGAGAGAATGCAAATGATACCTTGGTCTATTAAGATTAAACGTAAACGCTGGGTTATCAAAAGGAGAAATCTTGTGGTAGAGCCTTTATTGTCAGGCATTGTTTTAGGACTTGTTCCAGTGACGCTGGCTGGTTTGTTCGTTGCCGCTTATTTTCAGTATCGTCGGGGTAATCAGCTCGATCTGTAAGGTTGAGGAATCTGCTTCATCTGAGTCGTCAGGTCTAAGCAACAGTTTCTGATTTGACTCCGATCTGCTGTACAACCTTATATATTTCTTGAAAGCCTGGAGTTCGCTCTCTAGGCTTTTTTGATGGCATTTATTCAATGAACTCTAAGAGGTGCGATGGTGTTCCAATCCTGTCATGTTCCTGAAGCACTCGTTCCTGGCGATAGGGTACATGTCATTGCACCGAGTGGTGCTTTGAGGGAACGAGAAGCGTTTGAGGCGGGATTGTCGGTATGGCGATCGCGCGGCTACCACATCAAGCTCTCTCCTGCATATGGCGATCGCTGGGGATATTTGGCAGGAACCGATACTCGGCGGCGTCACCAACTGTGGAATGCTTTGGCTGATCCAGACTGTAAGGCAATCTTGTGTCTGCGCGGCGGTTGGGGCGGAGCGCGACTGTTGGAAGATTGGTGCTGGAGTGATCCAGAACAATCTCTTCAACCCAAGTGGCTAATTGGCTTTTCAGACATTACCAGTCTGCTCTGGAGCTTGGGTGTTCGAGGGGTATCAGGAGTTCACGGGCCGTTGTTAACAACCCTAGCTGTCGAACCCGAAAGCTCGAAGCAGCGATTATTTGACTGGGTTGAGCGTCATGCTTTTCAGCCGTTGCAAGGAAGGACTTGGGTTGAAGGCCAAGCAACGGGACTATTGCTACCTGCCAACCTCACCGTTGCCACCCATCTCTTGGGTTCCCTGCATCAGCCTTCGCTACAGGGCGTGATCTTGGCGATCGAAGATGTGGGTGAAGCTCCCTACCGAATCGATCGGATGTTGACTCACTGGCGACTTTGCGGATTGTTGCAGCAGGTAGCCGGGATTGCTGTGGGGCGCTTCAGCCAATGTGATCCACCGGAGTCTATCCCCAGTTTTTCGGTAGAGGAGGTGTTGCGCGATCGCCTTTGTGACTTAGGTATTCCGGTTGTGGCAGACTTGCCATTTGGTCACGATGGTGAAAATGCAGCATTGCCAGTGGGAGTTCAAATGACGTTGGATGGAGCGGTTGGAACGTTGGCATTGGCCTAAAGATTTAGGAGATTGCCAACTGGCGAATGATTTTCGGAGGGGCATGGCAATGCCATGCCCGTACAGCAGGCAATTGGTGGATTGGTAGGTTCTATATCATTCGTCAATTTCGCAACGCCAGATTTAGAACTGGGCAATGACGAGAACATATTCGCAGATAACGTAGATGGCCGCAGATTTTAGACAAGGATCTTCTATGGTTCTCTTTCACAGAGCGCGGTCGAAGATATTCAACACCTACAACACAACACTATCGCTGCTGTTCTTTGATGCCGTTTGCGGCGCTGCTGCCCACCACGTCGCGGACGCGATAGATGGGGCGACCTTGAGACTCGTGATAAGTCCGCATCAGCAGTTCGGCTAGAACTCCGAATCCTAGGAGCTGAATCCCTGCGAGGACGAGGACAACCGCCAAGATGAGTAGGGGGCGATCGCCAATATTCTGACTGAGGAAAATTTTCAGAAATGTCAGGTACAGTCCCAAAATCGTGCCGAGTCCGGCAGAGAACAGACCGAATAGGCCGAAGACGTGCATGGGGCGGGTCAGAAATTTCTTCATGAAGAAAATGGTGAACAAGTCCATGACCACACGGAAGGTGCGACCGAGGCCATATTTGCTCTGACCAAAGCGACGGGCATGGTGACGGACTGGAATTTCGGTGATTTTGCCACCCTCAATGAAAGCAAGGGCGGGCAAAAAGCGGTGCAGTTCTCCATAGAGATTCATATCGCGAACCAGTTCAGCTCGGTAGGCTTTGAGGGAGCAGCCGTAGTCATGCAGCCGCACTTCTGTCACCTGACCAATCAGCCAGTTGGCAATTTTTGACGGAAGAAGTCTCGTGAGAGCTGCATCTTGGCGGTTTTTGCGCCAGCCGCTGACGAGGTCATAGCCTTCATCCAACTTGTCGAGCAGAACGGGAATATCCGCAGGGTCGTTTTGCAGGTCGCCATCCATCGTAATCACCACATCTCCTGCGGCGTAGTAGAAGCCTGCGGCCATGGCAGCTGTCTGTCCATAGTTGCGGCGCAAAAGCACGGCTCGTAGGTCGCTACGCTCAGAAGCATATCGCTTCAGCAAATCGGTAGAGCCATCTCGCGAGCCATCATCGACCAGCACGATCTCATAGGGAATACCAAGGATCTGAACAGAAGTGGCGATCGCCTCAATCAGATGCCCCAAGCTCTCCACTTCGTTGTAGATCGGGACAACGATGGAGATGCTGGTGTCAGTTCGGCGCGGAGCGGTTGGAGCACCAAAGGGCATCAATGAGTTAGTCATGGCAAACGCGAAAAATGAGTGATTAGCAGATGAGATGGAATCTCACTATTAAACCAAACAAGTTGTAATAAATGGAAAAACTTTGCTGGGTTGTTAATGAGAAGGACGAATTTTCTGCGTGGATTTCAATCAATGAGATGCTCCCAAGACGATGATCGCCAGCGCCAAGTTCCATAAGTAACTCCTATCAATTTTTGGCGTTGCACATTCGAAGAATGATTTTGGTAGGGGCATCGCATTGCGATG
>CAKZMO010000728.1 GCA_937128595.1 uncultured cyanobacterium
TGTGCTGGTCAGCGAGTCTGCATCGGCACAGACTTTGACCACCGATGATCTAATCACAACCATTGGTGATGGTGCTGCCAGGATCATCGTTCCTTTTTCTTCAACCGAACAGCTTGGACAGACTGCGGCAGCCTGTGATGCGACAGCAATACTTGAGTCTGTCCTATCAGCGTCAAGTGCTGTCGATGAGCTATCCACATTTGCCGATCAAATTGAGAACTTGCCCGCAGTTAATATCCCGCCCGCCTGCGCCGCTGATTTGATTGCCATCGCTGAGGCATTGCAGGTAGAGGAATAAACAAAGGTTATGGCAATCCACCCTATACTTTGGTTTCGCCACTTATTCAGACAACACCACCAAGTCCTTAAATTCGGAAACTCTTGTATAGGAGAGACAAAAATGGTCGGAAAATCAAGTTACATCAAACTTGTACTTGTAATCGCATTGTTACTCACAAGTATTTCTATTCTCGCCCAAGATAACCCCGGTGAAGTTCCGTTTGAGCCACTTTTTGTTGCTGACAACAATATCAACAATTTACAGTGGTCAACCGATGGTGACATACTCCTGTTTGAGGAAGATGTGCCATCACTAGAACAGGAACAAGTATCGAGTGGCCTCTGGTATCGTGTAGAGACTACACCATTGGGCCGTGACATTATTCAGATTGCTGAGACGCAGGCGATTCAATTACAAAATGAGGAAACTCCGTCTGAACTCATTACGGCAATCCCATCTATTACGAATGATCGTGGCAATGTCGGTCTTGTGTTTCCATCGCCTGACGGGCAGTATCAAGCCTATCCAACTCCTCACCCAGAATTCTCTGGAAGAAGTACAGTCGCTTTAGTTAATGTCAATACAGGAGAAAGCAATCTTTTAGTAGATATTCAAGTTTCTATTTTACAAACTCCTAGAGGCTACAGTATTGATTGGAGTAATGATAGTTCGGCATTCACTATAAGGCGTGTATCGACATTTGCAGCGGATGACTTGTATTATGTTTCTAACTTCAGCGGCAACATGACTGATACAACGGTCGAGCTTTTGGAACTGTTCGAAATCGATGGAGAAGATGTTGGATTTTCTAAATCGTTGACCGATCTGTCATCGGATGGTGACACCCTGATATTCCATGGGTTTAATGAAAATCGATCTACAGGCTGGATTGCACTTGCTAATCTTACCAGGGACAACTCGGCTGATAATCGCTGGCTTCATGAGACGACAGGATTTGTGAGGGGTATAACCTTTGATATAGATAGCAACCTTGCGCTTTTCATTGATGGTACTGGACTCCACCAGATCGACTTGGAAACGGGAGAGGCAGTAACACTAGATGAGCGTATCAACTCAACTTGGATTAGTCGTGCCTATTTCTCGCCAGATGGCAGTCAGATTGCTATTCTTGGTGAAATTAGTAAAAGCACAGGTGATCAAGCACTATATGTGATTGACGTGCCACAATAAGTAGGATTCTTTTGAGCGGCAAGGGTAACCCTTTGCCATCAGCTTGCTGATCTGATTGCCATCGCTGAGGCATTGCAGGTGGAGGAATAAACAAAGGTTTGGGAAGAGATATGTATCGCATGTTTTTGTTCATCTGTTTGCTGACGATCGTACTGCTGTCACAATCTGCCACTGCTCACGTAGAAGGTACAGCCGACAGCCTACTGTATGTGGTAGTCAACACAGAAGATAGCCATCAGATCAGGACGATCAACGTCAGGAGCGGTGAAGAACAAATAGTGGTTGATGTCCCCAAAACACAACTCGGTGTTCTGGCTGAGGTCTTACCAGAGTCGGAGAAGACTGTCTTGAGTGATTACCTCATTCAGGAATTTGGCAGTGCAGATCTTGCCAATCTGTCTGCCGAGGTGCGCGTTCAAGATATTGTCGCATCGCCCGATAATCGGCAGGTCATAGCGAAAATCGTCTACAGCCGATGGTTTAATCGCTATCGTATCGGTTTCGGCACGACCCAGTTAGTAGTTTTTGACCGTATTGATGGCACGGAGAGCCTGTTATTCAATCAAGGCTTTAACGATACACAATTCTTGAGTGAATATTCATCTGTTCCCGGTGTTTTCATCCAGCACTTCGAGTGGGTGCAGGAGTACCTATTCGTATCTATAACAGACGGGAATTACCGTGGCAATTTACCGATCATCGTGAGCATCTTGAGAGTATCTGTGGTTGATGGTTTCATTGTCAAAATCGGTGATGGGGTTGACTGGACCATATCATCTACCGATGATCGACTCATCATCTTGCAAACACAAAATCGACTTCCAAACACAGTTGTGGTAGCAGATTTTAATCCTGAGTTAAACGTCATGACTCAGTCAGAGTATGTGTTGGATTCGTGGTTCATTGACGAATTTGTGCTGGCTGACTCAGTCGTCTTTTTATCTGTTGCTTTCAATACCATTATGCCGGAGGGTGGCGGTGGCTTCGCAGTTTTTGATCTACGCTCGAACACCCATTCAATGGAATTCCCAGGTTTGCACGCATTGGAGATTCAATCCTCAGCAGACACGTCGATAATTTTGGTAGAGACATCAGATCATCAACTACTCCGTGTTGTGCAGACAAATGGCGAGATTAGCCTTCAGCAATATATTGAGCGTCCGGTCACATACTGGTTGCTTGGTAATCAGGGTAATCTGCTTGTGCAGTACACTGAGACTGGTGATGCTTATGTAGTTGATGTGCAGGGAACTGAAAGTGCCATACACGGTTTGACGGTTGCAGACATAGACGCCCCAACTCAATCTGAACAAATCATCGCTATTGATTGGTGATGTTTGCCGGACAAACGAATTGTCGCTGCGAAAGTTTACGGGCGATCTTCTACGCTTATCCACCCCAACGGGACTGGCGGATTGTCACCCGTGGCGGGAACTCGCAGCACTTCCTGATTTGTAGTCACATCCCAGATCAGCAAGGCAGGCAGCGGCTCATCGGGGTGGATGCCTACACAAAGCGCGAGATAGCGCTCATCAACTGATAATCGGGCGTGGAATGCACTACATGGCAGGTCGTTGGTCAGTGTTACCGCAAATGATCTGTTTTGTGATGGTTGATAACCATGCAACATACCGTTATCCAATTGAAAGAGCCAATTATTAACTTGATAGCCTCGCTGTATTGTGTTTACCGTCACCGTCGATGGATAATCCACGACTTCCAGATGGCGGGTGGCAACATCGACACGTATGATTTCCGCATCGGGTCCGGGCGTACCGACAGGCATCCCGTTAAGTAGTGTTTGGTCAAAGGTGCGCAGCGTGATGATGTTTCCATCGTCCTGCCACATCGGATGATGAAAACGCCACCAGGGATTAGTAGTAATTTCACTTAAGCGGAATGGTGCAGGTTGTTGAGTGTCTGCCTGATCGAGGTTAATCGGGTAGATAATCAAATCGCGCCCGTTCTGTGCATCGTTGAAGCCCAGGCAGTCATTGTGCCAAAAGAGATAGCGCTGCTCGGGCGACCACACGAAATCGCACAGATCAGGAACAGATGGCAGACCAATCACTGCGTCGCCATCGTGCGA
>CAKZMO010000729.1 GCA_937128595.1 uncultured cyanobacterium
TGCTCTCTCTCCATCGTTACTGCTTCAGGTGCGTACTGCTTCAGGTTTAGGAATTGTCTTCGGAGACTCAGGCTGAGGGCGTTGGCTCTGGCCCCTGTGTAGAGGGTGGACGAGGATGGGAATCATCGGTCACGGGCTTTTCCTTGAAGAACTCGAACCGACCATAGAGAGATTCGCTGAATAGAATCACCAAAAAGACGATCCCCTGAAAGACCAAGACCGTAGCATCGGGTAGATCGTGGGCTCGCTGCAAAATGCCGCCGCTCGCCAAAATGCCCCCGAGCAACACCGAAATGAATACCGCCAGCAGCGGACTTTGCCGCGCTACAAATGCCACCAATACGCCACCATAGCCGTACCCTACATTCAACGACTCATTCGCCGCTCCCTGTACAGCCGCCACTTCCACCATCCCCGCCAATCCAGCACAGGAACCCGCTAGGAAGCAAATAATCAGCGTCAGCTTACCGACGGGCAAACCTGCGATTCTTGCCGCTCGAATATTTCCGCCAGCCGTACGCGCCGCAAAGCCAAAGGTCGTACGTCGAATCAAAACGTAAGAAATAATACAGGCGATGATGCCGTAGATCAGACCCCAGTGAACTCGACTACCAGGCATGGTGCCCAGCATGTTGATATCTGCCAAAGGATAGGTCGAAGGCTTATTGAGCGAACTCGGATCGCGCATGGGGCCACCCACCAAGTGGTTGAGAAGGGCGATCGCCACATAGTTAAGCAACAGGCTGCTAATCGTCTCGTTCACCGCGCGGTAATGGCGCAGCGCACCGGCTGCCATAATCCAAAGGCCACCCGCGACCATGCCGCCAATTGCCATACCGATTTGCACCAGGAGAGGAGGAAACGTGGCGATCGCCAGACCCACAGACACCGCCGCCAGACCACCAATAACCAACGCTCCTTCATTCCCAATAATCACTAGCCCCAACTGGGCGGGCAACACCGTACACAACGATGCCAACATCAGCGGAGACGCCCGAATTAGCGTGTTCTGAAACGTACTCCACTTGCCAAACGCCGCCTTCCAGATTGAGCCGTATACCGCAAACGGATTCTCCCCCATCGCCGCGCAAAACAGCCCAAAAATTACCAGAGAAACAATCAGCGCCCCCAGCGGAATACAAACTTTTTCCAGCGTACCGCGCAAATTGTAGCGACCAAGCATGGAAGATTACCTAGCGAAACAGCAGATGCTTTTTTCTCAGAGATACAGCACAAGGATGAATAAAACGCTGAGATAGCGAGTAAAGTCAGGTCTCCAGTAGTTCTAACGTAAACTACAGTTCTGACATAGCCGTACAAACGAGAGCTATTTGCACAGGAATATAAGACTGTTTGGTTAGCGAAGCGTACTCCAACCCAAAGGCTGATATTATTGGATTTCGTGACTTCAACCCAACCCACGGGAATTGCAGAAGCCGTAGGAACTTTCGACGCATCAGGGTTGAAAAACAGCCTGCCCGCACTGAACCTCACATCTCAAAGCCAGCCCACCTTTTTGGGTGGAGCTCTGCGGAGACGCAACCGTCCTCCAGCTGGGGATTGAGGGCGGTTGCCCCCAAGACTAGATTCCCTATCTCAGCAGGCTCCGCCAACACCCCCTTAACTATCTACCGACCCAATTACCCCTTCAATCAGATAATTCATCTCTTCCAGCTTCGGGTTATCTTGCTTCAGTTCTTCCCCTTCAGCCAAAACCACATTCCCTTTGTTGTCTTTCAGCTCACCCTTATAAATTACCAAAGAGCCTTCCTCCAGCCCAGCCTTGGCAGAGTCAGCCGCTTCCTTCGCCTCATCGCTTACAGGCTCACCGTAGGGCGACATCTTACAAAAGCCCTCTTTCAATCCGCCCCGCAGAATATGAGGAATGCCCCCATCCATCAAGGTTTTACCCGCTTGGATATCCTCAGCAAGCTTCGTATAGATGTTCGACCAATCCCACTCCGC
The DNA here is from genome assembly GCA_937128595.1 of uncultured cyanobacterium. Lineage (GTDB taxonomy): Bacteria > Cyanobacteriota > Cyanobacteriia > CAKZMO01 > CAKZMO01 > CAKZMO01. The sequence continues at coordinate 1,966 of CAKZMO010000729.1, forward strand.
TCCAGTGAGATAGCCCGTAGGAGCTAGAGCAGACTGATTCGCATGGTAGCCCGATGAGAAAATGCCTCGCTTTTCAGCCGTTTCCATCACCACTTTAGGACTATCAACGTGGCACGTCACCACATCAATTCCCTGATCTGCCATGCTGTTAGTGGCTTCTGCCTCTTTGATCGGTTCTGCCCAGTTGCCCGTAAACACCATCTGTGTGGTGACATTAGGATTAACGCTCTTCGCACCCAGCGTAAACGCATTAACATTCCGCAAAACCTGAGGAATTGGCTTTGCACCAATAAAGCCCAGCTTGTTGGACTTCGTCGTCAGGCCAGCCACAATTCCAGCTACATATTGTGCTTCGTCAATATAGCCAAAATAGCTACCTACATTCTTAGGATGCACATCTTCCTGATATAGCCCTCCGGCATGAAAAAACTGAACATCAGGATACTCTTCAGCCAGCTCAAGGATGTGCGGATCAAAATAGCCAAAGGAGGTGGGGAAAAGCGCCACAGCTCCATCAATATCAATCATGCCCCGCATCGATTCGGCAACAGCCGTGGTCTCAGGGACACTGGCCTCTTCCACCAAATTGACCCAGTCATATTTGGACACGACTCCAGCCGCTCCTTCTGCGTGGGCTTGGTTGTAGCCGTAGTCATCTTTTGGGCCGACGTAAATAAAGCCAATGGTCATAGGCTCTTCGCCACCACCACTAGCCGATCCTGCGGTCTCTTCTCCTATACTGCTATCGGACGAACATGCCGTTCCGAACTTTGCTGTTACTCCAAATGCTGTAGTGGCGAGTATGCCGCGAATGACCTGACGGCGCGTAACTCCCGAAAACCGACGATATTGACTCACAGAACCAGCCCTCTCGTAGCGTAAATTCTCTAGATAAATTCTATTACAGCTCTATTGAAGCTCTAACTGTACCAGTGTTTAGTTCAAATGGAACGGTTTTCTAGAATCACAATTAGAACCCAAGTCAAGCCTATGAACAATCCTGCCCTGTCTCTAGGCAAAAACTGTTCGTTACGAACATCAAATATATAGTGCTACGCGCTGATATAAAACCAATGGCGTTGCACAGCATGGAATGATGCGGAAAGATTCAACTCATGGATGACCTGCTGTAGGGGCATCGCAATGCGATGCCCCTACCAAAATCATTCTTCGAATGTGCAATGCCAAACCAATAGTTGATGGAGAAGCCGCGCGGTGCGCGGCTTCTCCATCAATATCTGTCCTAACCTATCTGCGCATTGCTATATTTAGTCAACCAGGATGATGCAGAAAGATACTTGATGGAGACCCATGCCAGTGGATTCAGTGCAGTTGGCCGTCAACGGAACCCTGATGCGCGGACTAGAGCTAAGCGATAACTTACTCAACGTAGGCGCAACCTTCGTGAGAGCGGCGACTACGGAACCAACCTATCGCCTCTGGTCAATTGGCGATCGCCATCCAGCAATGATTCGAGTACGTGAAGGGGGAGTCGCTATTGCCCTAGAAGTTTGGGCCGTGCCACCAGCGGGGTTAGCTCAAGTGCTGCTACAAGAACCACCGGGGCTTTGCGTCGGCAAAGTCAAACTATCCGACGGTGCTGAAGTCTTGGGAGTCGTTGGTGAACCGCTCCTATGTGAAGGTCAAAAAGAAATCACCCAACATGGAGGGTGGCGTCAATACACAGCTAGCCTTGCCGAATAATTCGAAAGGTCTCTCCAGTCCACTATTCTCTCCAGCCCACTATATTCTCTCCAGCCCACTATATAGTCAGCGCTCTAATTCGCATTGCGACTGAGCGCCGTCATCATGGCTTGTTGAGCCACGGTTTGATAAATGCTGTCGAGATGCTGTCTCACCGTTTGGGCATCATTGGGAGCAAGGGGCAACTTTCCTAACACATCGAGAACGGTAGATGTATTAGACGGCGTGATCACGACTAGAGAAGAATCAAGGGGACGGTCGTAGTGCCAGAAATCTCCTGCCTTCAGCAAACGTTCGGGCTGAGGCTCGATCTGCGGTTTCTTTTTGGCTACGTCTTCTTGGGTATCTGATTCACTCAGGCCACTGCGCTTATTTCGGAGAGCATCCAGAATTTGAGATTTTGTGCGTCCTCGAAGCTGAAACAACACAAACGGATCTTCCCGAAAAAAGTTTCCAAGTTGGTAATAGACCGCCGCGATGTGTTTGCAAGGATTTTTGGGATCAGGACAGTTGCAGCGAGAATGCACATCTGACAACGTAAACGGGAAAAGGCTCAGACCATTCGCCGTAAACACTTCCTCAATGTCATCGGGCATCTCTCCCGCCAGCATCTTGGCAGAATAAACGGCCTTCTGTGCCATCGTGTTGACCACAAAATCCCAATCTTCATCGCCGAAAACATCGATTGAGATCGTCAGCTTGTAGGGATTGGGAGCCGTGCCCTGAACGCGAGCGTGAACCTTCGCGCCTCGAAACTCTAGGCTGAGGATGTTGCCTTCGCGGGCATAGATGCGTCCCCGTTCGAGCCGTTTTTTGAAACGATAAGAATTGAGCAGGTCAACCCAACGCTGTACCCACCACTCTTGGGCGATCGCTTCGGGCTGGGTTGTATATGCGGTCATAGAATCATGTCCGTTGCTGTGCTGGCAGGCGCTGCCTGAAGACAGTCTCCAAATTGGTTAATAGCGCTGCTGAACATATTGTAGGATGCCTCGGGCGATCGCCTGAGCCATGCGTTCCTGATACGCGGGGTCTCTCAGCAACGGGGCATCTCTCGCCCCCGTGACAAATCCTGTTTCTACCAACGTTGCGGGCATAGAGGTTCTGCGAATCACATAAAAGCGAGCCTGTTTCACTCCTCGATCAGGCCCTCCCACCGCTTGCAACATGCTGTTGTGGATCGATTGAGCAAGCGCTAAGCCCTGACTCGAAGCGTAGTATGTCTCGATGCCATTGACATCAGGACGACTCATGCTGATGGCGTTGGCGTGAATGCTGACAAACAAGGTTGCATTAGCTCGTTCCGCAATTTGCACCCGTCCTTCCAACGAAATCGTTTGCTCTGTCGTCCGTGTCATTACCACGACTACTCCCTGTTGCTGGAGCAAGGTGGCTACCCGTAGCGAGAGCGGCAATACCACATTAGTTTCTCTGAGGCCGCCAATGCCGATCGCACCAGGATCGCGTCCCCCATGCCCCGGATCGATCACTACCACGACACGACTGTTGACATCAGGCAGATTGATTGGCTCATCAGGAATCACCCCTGGAGTGGCAAGCGCGGTTCCCTGGAATGACAAGGCTAGCAATTCTCGGTTGGGTTGATTGACATTGCCGAGACGAATTCCTGCCGCAGGCAAGAGCGATACGATTACCGAATCATTCTCTTCCCGCAAGCGAATGCGCAGCAGTGGCCCACCGTCAGGAATCTGAGGATTGGCGATCGCCTCTGCTAGACGAGCATTGGGAATCACGATTTGATAATCAGTCGTGGCCCGATCCCAGCCTGAGGTATAGGAGCTGATGGATTCATCTCCCCGAATCACCAGAGACGTGCCGTTATTCGCTAGCTCCACGCTCTCGATCGTCGTAATAACAGGGGTTGCTTCTGACCCGTTAGACGGACGCTGAGCTAAAGAAGCTCTAGGACGATCGTCTCGCGTCGTCGCATCAGTGGTTGCAGTCGGAACCAGAGCAATTCCGCCTAAATTCGTTGCTGTCGCTTGCCAATTAGAGTCTTCGTCGTCGAGTCGTAGAGTCACTTCCACTGTGGGCGGATCGTCGTCTGCTTGCTCAAACTCGATGCGGTCGATGCCAAACTGATCGATCTCTACGGACCCTGGAACTTGAGTAGACAGAGACGTGTTTGCAATTTCGAGAGTCAATCGTTCGCGATCGCGACTCCGGTCGATGTCAATTTCTGGGACTTCTCCGGCAGTTCTTAAAAACAGGCCGTCGCGGGTAATTCGGACTCCATCGAGGCGAGTTGCCGCACCTGCGACTTGGGCTTCCTCTCCAGTGATCAGCTCAGGAGTAGGAATTGAAGGGGTTTGGGCGATCGCTCCCGCATCTCCAATCCGTTGCGGCTCCGGCAAGTTGACCACCCACTGAGTTGAGGTGATGCCCTCAACCGAAACCTGCTGAGGATCGAGGGTGTAGCCCGGACTCAATTCGACCACAAGCCGAGTCGTTTGGCTGTTGAACTGCCCAACCCGAACTTCTCGAATTGCCTCTCCGACAAACTGGGTTGGCAAGGCATTATTGAGAGTGACGCCTGGTAGGTCAATGACAACCCGCGTCGGATTTTGTATCAACTGAGCCCGAGGCGTCACACTCGAATCGGTTGTGAAGGTTAGACGGTTTTCTGACGTATCAAACCGCCAGAACTGGAGACGAGCCGCTTGAGCTGGAAGCGCCAATAGCAACACCGCAAGAGAACCCAACAGGCTGGGCATCAAACTACGAAATCTCACAGGCTGAACGCCTCCTACTTGAAAAGTGGGGAACGAACGACCATCATAGAAGCCAATCCCAAAAAGTAACAAGTCCTACTTTTAGGAGGCAGGAGATAGGGGACAGGAGACGGGAGGACTAAGACGCATTCCAAAATTTGAACCTTCAACTCCAAAATCCAAAATCACAAACTATCTACAGTTAGCTTCTCGCCATGTCCGTCAGAATTCAGTCAGAATTTGGCCGGGTGTCTCCTAACGACTGCTTCAGGGGGGTGACGATTCGTTCTGTCGCCTCTCGAATAAACGCTTTGACAAACTCATCTCGCCGATTCAGTTGAAATTGTTGCTGCACGACATCCATCATGCCGCCGTCGCCCCAGGTCTGATCACGGCGGAAATATTCGATAAAGCTGCGTCCGGCAATGCGAGTTAGATAAGCCGCTGACACGCCTTGCACAGCCTGTCCCACGACCAGCGTACCCACATTGACCTTGAGCGCAAGATTCGACAACTCTACTGCTCCCTTAACCACACCCAAGCCAACGAGAGTTTTCGACAACGAAAAAGCTAGCTCGCGAGCATGTTCCAGATTCACCCGACAGCCGTAGACTTGACCCAGTTCAATCACCATCTGGGCGTTGATTGCCGCTGCTGCTAACAGGTCTACTCCGGGCAAAGGAGTGAGCGATACAACGCCGCCGCTGATCCATTGAAATCGATCGACAATTTTTTCCGCTTCTCTACGGCGCTGGTCGTCAATCACACTACGGGCTTCGTCTCCCAGCCGCTGAGCCTGAAGCAAAATATTGTCAGCCAGCAAGCTTTCGCCTTCCGAGCGCAATACTGCTGCCATGCGCCGCAACAACGGCGATAGGTAAGGCTGGGGTTGCACCCGTTCTCCCGTATCGAGAGTCACAGCTTGAGGCTGAGCGGCGATCGCCACCACATCGTCAGGATCGATTTGCTCTGCTACCCGTCCCTTCAGTTGAATCAATAGAGCTTCTAGATCCTCCTGGGTGTAAAGATCGACTTTGTTGAACACCAGCAGCGATCGCTTGCCCATCTCCACCAGACGCCGCAGCACATCCTGTTCAGACTGGCGTAAGTCATTGTCTACGACAAACAGCAGCAGATCAGCCTCCGTCGCCAACTGTCGAGCTTGCTGTTCTCGCTCTGTTCCAATGACATCGGCCTCCAAAATACCCGGTGTATCAGTAATCCAGATAGCGCGATCGACTTGCTTAAAGCGAAATCGATAGGTCGTCCCTACGGTTGTTGTCCCCATGGGCGCACCGACCTCTCCCGCCACCCGCCCCAAAATCGCATTGGCGATAGATGTTTTGCCCGCTGAACCCGTGCCAAAAATTACGACATGCAAGTAGTCCCGCTTGAGATCAGCTTCAATTCGGTGCGATCGCTCCAGCAGTGCTTGCCGCGCAATTTCATCTTGAATTTGGGTGACCTGTTGCCGAATGGCCGAAAGATTTTCTCCCGCTGCATCAATCTTTTCCGGTGGAGCTTCAGGCAGAGACTTCGACGTTGAGGAGCGATCAGAAGGCTGACTGAACTGAATGAAGTAGTAAATCAGCGCCCCAATGAGCGTAGCAAGCAACAATAGCACCACCAGCAGCAAGATATTGGCTAGCAGCACAGAAGCCGAAGCAACTGCGGTATAAAACTGACTCAGAGTTCCAGTGAGCCACAGCACCATCCCAAGAATCAGAACGATGCCGCTCACCAACGTCAAAATGCGAAATCGGTTCATCAGCAAGACGCCACATGGATGTCCAGATCTTCCCAGTAAATCTGTCCCGTAATTTACTCAGCACAGATCTTTTGCGATCCTAATACGCTCAAGTCCCTAAATTACTTTGAATTTTTTTGACCTATCGCAAGCAGGCTTGTTGCTGAATTTGACTATCTAAGAAAGACACCAGATCAGCAACCGTATGTAGCATCTGATCATAAAAGCAGTCGCTGATGTCAAAGCCAAATTGAGCCTCAACGTCCTCACAAAAGCTGAACTCCCAATCAAACCAGCACACTTCTGTCCAGGAGAGATCCTCTTCAAGCCGATCGCTCGGCAACACGCGCCCAAACTGTATGCCTGAATATTCAGCGAAGCGACTGTAGGCAAACTCGGCGGTGACAGGGGAAATATCCTGATCTTGCCAAAACATTTTGAACCACTGATTAGCTTCGAGGTAGGGGCGCTGGCGCAGAGCTTGATTGACCCTGCGGCGGAGACGCATGTCAGGACTTAATGTCTTGTAAGTAATTAAGTTGTTCACTAAATTGCTTACTCGTCGCCACATAAGTTTGAGAAGCTAGATGCCCCTCTTCGAGCTTCCCCTAAAGTATTCCCATTCCCCTTCCGATATCTCAAGTCACTGATGTAAGGATTTTCTTCGATCTCTGAAACACACTTCTTTGTCTTGAATTATTTTTATATCAAGAAACAATAATGCAGTAAATTAAAGAAATAAGCTGTGAATTTAGATATGTTCTAGGTCAAGAATGGCGATCGCTTTTTCAACTAGCTCATCGGGATCAAAAGGTTTGGTCATATATAGATCAGCACCCACGTCTTGGCCTTTTTGCTTGTCAAATTCCTGGCCTTTCGCGGTCAACATAATAATGTAAATGTCAGATAGACGCAGATCGTGTTTAACCACGCTGCAAACTTCAAATCCATTCATCTGAGGCATCATCACATCAAGGAAAACAAGCTGCGGCAGTTCTGACTGAATGAGTTCCAGCGCCTCTTGACCATTTGAGGCTGTGATCAGTTCGACATCCTGATCTTCCAAGTCTTCGAGGGTTTGCTCAATTAAAAGCCGAATGTGGGGCTCGTCATCGACAATCAGAATTTTTTTAGCCATTGGAACAAGCAGTTAAGTCTATTGGGTCTAGCGGGGCAGGGGTTTTTACCATTTAGTACTTTGCCGCTGCATGATAAAAGAATGACTCAGATGTATGGGTTATCGCGATTTCACGTTGTCAATACTGTACTTCAAAGACTTCGATAGCTCGACGTTTTCCTTTTAAATTCAGCGTACCGATGGTCTTGAAGACGAACAGATGTCGAGTGGCCTCATACACGTTGCGACTGACTAAAATTTGTCCCCCTTGGGCGATCGCCTGCAACCGTGAGGCCGTATTGACTTCGTCCCCAATGGCGGTGTAGTCAGTGTGTTGTGGAGAACCGATGTTGCCCACAATGACTCGACCTGCACTAATACCAATTCCGGTGTGAAAGTTTTCCCGAATCCACGCTAAAGGGAACGCTTGGATGCGCTGCTGCATGGCGATCGCCGTTTTAATCGCCTGCTGTTCTGATGCGGCCATTGGGGATGGCGCACCAAATAGCGCCACAATCATGTCCCCGACAAATTTGTTGACGGTACCTTCGTGAGTAAAGATGATGTCAACCATATGACTAAAGTATTCATTCAAATAGCCCACAATCAATTCCGGTTCCAGCCGTTCACAGTGAGCTGTGAAGTTTCGAATATCTGAAAACAGAATGGTGATGTTCTTACGCGTGGGAGCAAGGGAAATATCGTCTTTAGCCTCCAAAATCGCCTGGACAAGCTGAGCAGGCACATAGCGCTCCAGATTGCTCTTAACGCGGGCTTCCCGGATTTCTTTTTCGTGTAACAAAGCATTTTCGATCGCAGCGGCAGCTTGAGAGGCCAGAGCATTCAGCAGCTTCAAGTCTCCGGCACTATAGCTAGTAAGCTTTCCGCTGTTTGAGGAATTGCTGTTCGCCTGATCGCCATCCAAACAACTACAGCCCAAGACGATCATGCCCAGAACTCGTTCCTGAGTCTTCAAAGGCGCACAGACCAAGGCGTGATAGCCCTGCTCAACCTGATGACAGCGGCGATCGCCCTGCACGTCGTTGACGATCTCACCATTACCACTGCTGAACACGGTTCCCAAAACACCTTCTCCCGGTGCGATCGCTACCGTTACAGCAGCAGAGTCAGCGTCTGAATCATTGTTTGCCGATTGGGTTTTGCCTATAGCTGGAGTCGCTAGTCCAAAATGAGCGATCGCCTCAAACAGTTCAGCTTCAGTATTGGAGACAGGAACCACGGTCGTTGAAACAGTTGTGGGAAAAGATGGCGGAATTTCTTTGTCACTCTTTGCACCAATCTGCGAGGAATCGGTAGCGATCGCTCTTGTCAGAGTCGCACCTGAGTCGCGACTTCGCTCTAGGTTCAAATCGGCAGTTTTGTTTGAGCTATTGTCAACTGAACGTGCCGTTGGACTCAGATCTTGACGGAGAATGACCGCTCCCCGATCTCCCGGAATCAGCTTTTGGGCTTCGTCTAGAACGAGCGTTGCAACAGACTTCAAATCGAGTTGAGCGGTGATTTTTTCAGAAATATCGTAGAGCAGAGAAATTTCTTTGTAACGATCCAAGGTTTCACGCGCGAGATGCTTTTGGTCAAGTTCTCGCTGAGCCAGCATTGATAACAGGTGGGCGATCGCCTCAGCCTCCGGGTGACCAATAACCCAGCCCAAGCAAACTCCTTCGAGTTCAATCGCATATTGATTCGGCAACTGATCGGTCTTTTCCCCCAGCCCGATCTTTCCGCTCGTGTCTTGAACGCAAAACGGATGGGCGATCGCCCCACCTAGCTGTGCAAGGACAGCTTGAATATCTTTTTTGCGCAGAAGTCGTTTCAGACTGAGTTGAGCCATAGGGACAGATATGAGGGACTAGCAAAGAGTCTCAACGCTCTTATATCTTTGAGAGTTCCTCTTTTTGACAACAAATTGAACAAGACTCTGAGCGGAGTTTATCCAACCGTTGTCATCACTTATTTATTCGCCTTCAAGGAGTTCTAGATTGCTTCTGAGTAGAATGAAGGGCGCTCCAAATCCAGCCGAAAATGCCAGGAATCCAGAACAGCACCTTCTGCCAGTCTCGCAATGCCCAGTGTTGATGTCCGAGACCTTGACGGTAGGGCAACACGAAATACAGGGCTGCTGACAGGCTGAGCCCACGAGTTCCCCAGTTTTGAGTCGCCACGGCAAAGGGAATCAGCCAGGTGAAATACCAGCTATGAATAATCGGAGACAGAGCTAACAGTCCAATCAGATAAGACTCCAAAAAAACTAGAGCACTGGGAGCCCGCAACATCAGCCATCCAGTCCATGCGGCCAGTGGTAAAGCAAATAGCCAGTTTTCCAACTTCGATGCAGGCCAGAGCCGACCGACCAGCTCTGGAATCAAATCTGCGCTGCGCCCCCCGTAGACGTATCCTGATCCACCCGGAATCAAAGGGCACGCCCCGTCATGACAGTAAGGAAATGCCGTAACCAGTACAGGCAAGAGTCCCATCACCAATGCCAGGATCGCGATGCCCCAACCCAGTTTTCGCAGCGCTCGCCAGACGACAAAGACGAGGAGCGGCAGTGACAGCCATTTCAGTGCCATGCTGATTCCTGTCCAAAAGGCACTGACGAGATAGGTTCGAGCCGCAAAAGGAGACGTTAGCGGTCGGTCGAACGTCAGCCAAGCTAGAACTAAAGCCAATACAAACCAGCTATCGTAATGTCCCCCTCCAGCAAAGCAATACAAAATTAGAGGATTCCAAGCGTAGGTCAGCGTCATAACGTAGCCAAAACGTCGAGCTAAAAGATGACAAATGAACAAATCCGCCACCGCAATACTGACCTTGAATAGCCATACGCTAGGAGCGATCGCCGCCAGTCCGTGAAAAATCCACTGGGTCAACGGCGGGTAAATCGCTGACACATTCGAACGGTTGATCAAAGGCCACCAATCCGTTCGCAGAGGCTCAAGCACAGGATCGATAGGGGCGTAATCGTAAGGACTAAACCCCTGCGTCTGAATCAGCCCTTCCCAGAGATAGCGCCAAATATCGTCGCCTGGAGCCATCCCAAGCAGCAGCACTCGACTACTGAGGGCGATCGCCCAAAACCAAAGTCCTCCCAAGCTCGCAATTCGCCAAGAGAGAATGAATCCCAGACCCATGACTCCATAGCCGCACCAAAACGGGAGTAGTACTCCCTTTTGCTGAAAATCTCCGTGGGGAATCAAAATGATGCAGCCCAGCACAATCAGAAGGCCGCTGATAAGTGAGAGTCGAGAGTTAGGAGCCCGGAGCAAAGAAAGAGAATGGAGAATCCTAGAACGAGTTTTTTGCCCGTAGAGCATTCCGAGGGTCGAGAGAATGATGACTCCAGCTTGGAGACTGCCCCGCAACGTTCCCGAAATCTTGGATTGCCCTCCCTGTCGTGGAAAGTAAGCCACCGGAATTTCTCGAATACACAGCCCGTGTTCAACTGCCCGCACCTGCATTTCGACCGTCCAGCCAAAACCGCGATCGCCCATCCTAAAACTTTCTAGCGACGACCGACGAATGACACGCAGAGGACCGAGATCATCGTAGCGATAGCCCCATCCCCAGTGGATCAGCTTGGTAGCGAGAGCATTTCCGAACTTCTGAATCAGCGTCAAGGCTGCTCTTCCTTCAGCCGTGGATCGGCGATCGCCTAATACCAAATCTGCCTCTTCACCCGTCTGCAGTTCCTCATCTTCTGTCCTAGTCGATTCAGAGCAGTCAGGCCCAAGCCAACTAGAGCTAGGCGGATTAGAACCCGCACAAAGTCTCAGCATCTGTGGCAATGCAGACAAATCATCGCTGCCATCGCCGTCACAAAAGATGATCCACTCGATGTCAGGCGGAAGAGACTGCATCCCAGTCCAGCAAGCCTGTCCGTAGCCTCGACGAGATTCTTGCAGAACCTCAGCACCAGCCGCGATCGCCCGCTCGACACTGTCGTCTGTGCTGCCGTTATCGATGACTCGAATGTGAGCAATACCCAACTCTTGCAGCGATTTGACAACAGCGGTAATGGTTGTCGCTTCGTTGTAGACCGGAATTAAAGCACAAGCCAAATTGAGATTTAGAGATGTCATGAATGCTGGAATACCACATTCAAAAAGACTCTGAATGAGATTTTGGCAAGAATTATCTTTATTTTTTTAGGACTTCATAACCATAGACGGAATAAACACAGATGTGCGGATGGGGAGATCGCGTTAGAGTATTGCGTAATTGTGATGTATGCCCAAGGGTGTTCTCTCATCTGCGTCATCCGAATTTGAATTCATTTGCTCTTCAGTGGTTTTCCAACGCCTATGGTTGCTCCTTTCAAACACGGCTCTCTCTTCCGTTTTTCCTCCTTACGGGCGATCGCTATAGGAACGCTTGCTTCGCTGTGCAGCACAGCCATTGGAGCTGTGACGATGACAGCAGAAGCCCTGGAGGTGGAGATTTACCCTCCTAACCCGCAACAGGGAGATACACTGTCCGTTCGCATTCAAACTGATACGCTGTCGCCAGAAGCCGTCAGCGTCAATATGAACAACCGCACCTATCCGGTTTATCCGAGTGCAAACAGCAACGGCTCAGTCGAAAATGCCACTGTCGCCCCCGGAACGCTCCAGCAGTTTCAGACACTCCTTCCCACGACGCCTCTCGACCCCCCTGGACAAGTCACCATTCAAGTGAGCGATGGCGAAGACGTTCGCAACATGGCGGTCTGGTTGCGCGATCGCTCTTTCCCAACCCAACGCATTACAATCCGAGGTGGCGGTTCTGGTCTCACCGAAATAGAAGCAGCCCGCGTTCAAGCGTTCAAGGAAATCGTGACCCCTCAACGATTTTGGAATGGCCCTATGATCCGTCCAACCTCGGGACGAGTCAGCACCATCTTTGGCGTGCAGCGCTACTACAACGGCGTTTTCGCCAATGACTATTATCATCGTGGAGTTGACTACGCCACAGGTACGGGCACGCCCGTTGTGGCTCCGGCAGCCGGACGCATTGCTTTAGTGGGGTACGAGTCTCAGGGATTTCGCGTTCATGGCAACACCGTCGGCATCGATCATGGTCAAGGCGTTCTCAGTATCTTCATTCATCTGAATGGAGTTGACGTACGAGAGGGAGACTTTGTTCAAGCTGGGCAGCGAGTGGGTTCCGTCGGGTCAACAGGCAGCTCGACCGGGCCACACCTCCACTGGGGAATCTATGTTCATGGCATGGCTGTCGATCCCGTACCTTGGAGATACGATGGGATTCAATGATTGCGAATGATTGCGGAAAGAGTCTTTGCATTTTCTATTCCAAAGTCTCACTCTTTCTTGATAATCTTCCAGTGAATTCAATCGGATCATGGGAACAATAGTGTCAGACTAATCGATCCCCGTTTATCAACTAACAACGAACGGCGCTTTGGAGTAGAGACCGCTATGAGTATCGAAAAAATTGTGGATCAAGCGCTGCAGGATGGCTACCTGACCCCGGCAATGGAAGCTGAGGTGGGACGTATCTGTGACACCGCTGCAGAACTCTCGATTGACGAATACATGGCACTTGATCGACTCATGGGTGCGCTCCTGACCGGAGAAGTCGTAGCTGTGCCTCGCAAGCAGTTTATCAATGTGATGGAAGAGCTGGCACTGACTGAAGCTATCTCCAGAGTGGCCGAAATTGAATCCACCACCGATATGACGATGGACTTAGGCGACATTGCAGCCTATGCCCTCAATCGACTACCGCCTATGTACGCGACGACGGAAGAAGGCGCGGTCTATCAGCGGAGTCGAGCAAAGGAAGGACTTCAAGAACTGATTGCAGAAAAAGTGGATGAGGCGATCGCCCGCAATTTGGACAATCCTGACTTCTTCCCAGAGCGACAAGCCATTCGATCTAGTCAGAAAGATGACGTGTTAGACCAGGTTAGCGCTCTACTCCAAACCTGTGCGCATAAATTTGAAATCAATTCTGCGGGTGACGCTGGAGAGGCGAAGGCGACAACCGTCAACTGATACGTCAATCATCACGCTTGAGGCGTTCGATGATTGTTTCATCAATTTAGCGGTGTGGATCATGATGTATCCACACCGCTTTTTCGTATCAAAAAAACCCAAGAAAAAGCCCGACAACCGGGGTCAAGGGCTGCGGGGCAGAGAACAGTTAAACGCTTAAAAATATCATCTCTAACGACGCAGGGATACCGTACCTTTTATGTGCCGCTTTCCTGATCGTCTGTTTTCCTGATTGGCGGTAGAAAATTCGGCACTGCGTATTTGATGAACTTTTTTCCAACAGCACTATATTCTAGTGCTTATATCGGCCTCTTTTGCGTCACCCTACGAGTCAGAACTCTGCTGAGCCTCGTCAACGCTTTCTTTGTTCACATTCCGTCTATTGCATCATCGTCAATTAGCTGACGAACCTGGGCGATCGCCTCTGACACTGTTCGAACTTGATACAGGCGTGGCAATAAGGAACTGGGAGTTTCTGGCGATCGCCCTCCCTCATTTTCCCCATTGCTTTCCAAGCAGCGAAAAAAGAACTGAGCAGATAGATCGTCCTCACCCACTAAGATTACAGGTCTACCAATCTTAAGCGCCAGTGCCACTTCAGAAGCGGTTCCAAGTCCTATGCCGCAGGCAATGACAACTTCGCTAGATAACACATTCATCACATTGCGAGCATGACCCATTCCTGTGAAAACCACGAGATCGACTGAATCAGATACTTCATTCTGAGATGATCCTGGCAACAGTCCTAGTGTCAATCCTCCCGCTGCTTTTGCGCCTCGATTTGCAGCATCCATTACCCCTTCGTTGCGGCCTCCGGTCAGCAAAACCCATCCTGCCCTTGCAATATGCTGACCTAGCTCAAATGCGCGATCGCACTCTCGAGGCAGCGCTCCTTTCCCTGATCCCATCACTCCGATGATTCGCTTTTTCATCTACAATTCGGCCTTTTTGGTGTCACTTCATCAAGACATCAACCCTGGCAAATTGTTAATCACTAGCTGCAACATCCGTAACCACTGACTCACTTTAAAAATTTGGTCATTGATGTCTACATAAGCATCGACTAACTCAGTCGTACTCCATTCCATAGAGGAATCGTAAAGGCCATATCGGTAGTCTTGAACTTCTGAGTCCAGCCGCAGGACATCGGCTCGCAGTCGCTGTGCAAGCAGCACAGCATCTCGAAACCCTTCCAAGTCTTCGACGGGTTGGATCGTCCGGTTAGATTGCCTCAGACGCTCAAGGCGCGTCTCAAACTGTGACAAATAACGATCGAAGCGACGTAGAATTTCATCGACATCAGAAAGACGCTGTTCGACATCGCCCGAATTAAAGCTCAGGCTGGCGCTGAGTTCCCTTTCAAACCGTGCGCCCCTGCTAACTAGCGCCGACTGAAGAGCTTCGCTAACACCCAGATTGGCTCCAAAGATCGCGTGTCTGACCTGCACATGGTCGAGCTGAGCAAGCCGCAGATCGGCTCGTCGGAGGTTGGCTTCCCTCAGGTTTGCGTCTTCGAGATTAGTGCTTCTCAAATCCGCATCTTGCAAAGAAGCGCTGACAAACTGGGCGCGCCGACAACAGACTAGACGGAGATCGGCGTGATGCAATCCAGCAGAGTAGAAGTTTGTTTCTGTGCAGTCTGCTCCGTTCAAAAAAGCTCCCTTAAGGTAAGCGTTTGTAAAATTTGCTGAGGTTAGAGACGCATTGCTCAAATCCGCGCGAGGCATTATGGCATTGCAGAAACTGGCGCGGTGGGCGTCTGCATTACTCAAGTCAGCACGACGCAGTTCAACTCGATCGAAATTAGTATCGTGCAAACTAGCTCGACTCAGATTAGCTCGATCGAGGTGAGCTTCGCTGAAATTGGTACGGTGGGCGATCGCTCCATCTAAATTACAGCCAATTAGGTTGGCATGACTGAAGTTGCTGTCGCTCAACGTTGCACCTAGTAAGCTCGCACGAGCAAAGTCGGTTTGGATAAGGCAAGCATTCGTCAATATTGCATTACCAAAATCGCTCCCACTCAACTCTGTGCGATAGAAATTGCATTCATGCAGAGTTGCACCCCGAGCATCGACACGGCGCATCACCGCACCTTGGAGACTCGCACCTTCGAGGCGAGAAAAGCGGAGATCAGCCCCAATACATTGGCTTCCTATAAGGTTTGCTCGATTCAGCTTTGCCCCCAACAAACTAGCCGCAGACAAGTCGGCATGACTTAAGTCTACACAAGGCATCTGAGCTGCATTGAGATTAGCGCGTCGAAGATTAGCTCCTTCGAGATTTGCTGAGCTGAGGCGCGATCGCCGTAAAAAAGCTCCCCTCAGATCGGCTCCGACGAGCTGTGCCTGACACAGATCTGCTCCGAGTAAATTCGCACCGTGAAGTCGAGTGCCGTTTAAACTCGCGTCTCTGAGATCGGCCTCTGTCAAATCCGCTCCACCCAAATTAGCCTGCGACAGGTTCGCCCCCTTCATTCGGGCTGCCACGAGACTAGAACCCATTAGATTAACACCGCTGAGATCAACAAACTGGAGATCGGCTTCTTGCAAGATAACTCGATTGAGATTGGCTCCCTGAAACTTTACTTCTGCTAGCCGCGCCCCTTTGAGTGTGGCATTACTTAAATCCGCTTCTTCAAAAGTTGCGCCTCTCAAATCAGCATCGATCAAGTTGGCTCGATGCAGCTCCGCTTTCCGAAAGTTGGCTCGACCTAAGCGAGCTAGGTTGAGCCGAGTGCCGCTGAGTTCTGCTTCGGTGAGATCGGCACCGTCGAGATTAACGGCGGTCAAATCAGCATCCTTCAGCAAAGAAGCCTTGAGACAAGCTTCTCGAAAGTCGGCATTTTCCAGATTGCTGCCCCTCAAGTCTGCTCGTGCAAGATTTGCCCGAAAAAAGTTAGCGCCACTGAGATTGGCACCCCAAAGAATCACGCCCTCTAGGTTGATGCAGGAGACGTCCAATCCGCTCAAGTTGATGCCTGAGAGGTTGACGCCAGCAAAATTTCCGTCTAAGCAAATTCGCGTTCTCTCTGCGAGTATTTCATCAATACTTGCTTGTGCATCATCACTAAAACTTGAACCGCCGCGCGGCCTTATCTCAAGAAATTCAACAATTTTCCGCAAAGCGTCTTGACTTGCCATGCTGAGATCCTCCGCCTTCAGTCGCCCTGATCAACCCATCCGATAGCTAAAATTAATCAACGTCATGAAAATTATTTGTGCATATTATATGACAAAAAAAATGCTGATTTAGCACAAGATTTATTCTTTTTTTGAAAAAGGAACAAGCATACACGGCCATCTGCATCTTTTGTGCGCAAAATTTGTGTATATAATGAGCTTAAAATACTCAAAAGGTAAAGATCATGTATCCAGAGCAGCAACCCCCGGCTCCCTTAGAGTGTCCCCAGTGCGGCAAGAAAGTTTTGATTCAGAACGGAAATTTCTTCAAATGCCTGTGGTGTAAGTTTGAGTCTAGTCTCGATGAAACTCCTAACGGCGCGTTTCTCTTCCCATTCATTGCTGCAATGTTGTTAACCCTCGTACTCATCTAGATGAACTACGGCAGAAACTGAGCCGTGGCAGAGAGCGATCGCTCTCTGCCACGGCTCATGGGTGCACAATCTTTACCAAAAATTGAACAACTAGTGAACTATTTTTTACACTTGAAATACACATCAGATGTATATTTAACAGAGTTCATTGAGCGACACTCGCAGTTTGAAGAGCATCGTTACGTCGAACTACGGATGCAGCCCATGGAACAGAGTGATATGTCTGTTTTGTTTATTCCCTGTGGATATAGTGCACATTGAGGAGAGAATTATGCGCGATGAAAGCGATATCCAAAACACAGCCCAGGATGCGTCAGTAGAGTCATCCGAACGTGTATCAAAGAAAAATGCGAGTACCAAACGAAGTAGAGCAGCAGTCTCCAGAGCTAACAAAAAGCGCCTCAATCTTGAACTTTCTCCAGATGCTTATGACCTGTTGCAAAAACTAGCGGATTCGTCTGGAAAAAACATGGCAGACGTTTTGCGCACCGGCTTAGCGTTGTATGGCATTGCTGAAGATGCAAAGGAAGAGGGTCGCGCCCTCGGCGTAGTAGATGGCGATCGCGTCGTTAAAGAAATTGTGACGACCTAAGTCCAAGCCGCCAAAACTCAGAAAGTCCCTTTGGTTTGGGTCATCCTCGATTTTGATTCAAACCAGAAGGGCAAATGCTAACGACCGTAAGATGAACGAGTCCGAACGGAGGTGCGATCGCGCACGCTCAGTCGGGCTCGTTTTTGAGGATCTAGTTCTCCAGGTTTCAGCAGCTGTGTACAGTCTCTCAATATTGAGTGTCTCGATTTTTTACAAGGTTGGGCATAATGCGATTAGGAATTTAATGGTCTCAGACCTTATCGCTCCCTTTTGAAAAATCGTTAAGATTGCAGAACGGCAAAAGCCTTAAATACAGTCTTCGGTTTGCATTCGGTGTTTTTGAACTTACATTCGGGTTTGACCATCGACGAATGAAGCGTCGAATCATCCGCGTTTGAGTGCCCATATTTGAATGCGGTCTTGAGCTTAGTCTATCCATCATGTCGGGCGTTTACTCAAAAGATAGGTGCTTCCATGCCAAAATATCGCCACCCCGAACTCGAAGGTAGCGAGTCCCAAACTCTGTACACATTTGAACTCAAAAGCCGACGGAAAACTCGGCTAGTCCGATTGTGTTGGGTACTTCTTGGGCTTGTCATTGGTATGGGAGGAACTGCAGCAACCTACATTGCACTGACAACGCAGTGGACTGATGTCATTTCCTCAATTGATATCCCGCTTCAAACCAACCGGGACAGCGGTCAAAAGTATCAAGAGGGTCTCAGCAAAGCGATGAGCGCTGCTGAACTAACGCAATCCGCTGAATTTAAGGAGGACTGGGTGCGGGTCGCAATGCTGTGGCAAGAAGCAATTACTCATATGGACAACGTACCTGCCAACAACAACGAGGGAGCAGTCGCGCAGCAAAAAGTCGGGGAGTATCAGCGCAACCTTCAATATGCTCAAAGCAACGTCCAAACGCGCCCATCCCGTAACCCTAATGTCCAAGAATTCTGGATTCCGGGAACCGATCGTTCAGTTGTCATCGATATTCAAGGAACTCCTTCACGGGTCATTCGATACGATACCTTCTGTCAAGAAATTT
Organism: uncultured cyanobacterium; assembly: GCA_937128595.1. Taxonomy (GTDB): domain Bacteria; phylum Cyanobacteriota; class Cyanobacteriia; order CAKZMO01; family CAKZMO01; genus CAKZMO01. The sequence continues at coordinate 20,473 of CAKZMO010000729.1, forward strand.
TGTATTACGGAGATAGTCGCGTCGAGCTTCAGCATGGTCAAGTTAGCGAATACGACAACGTCGGTAACAATCTCAAGGTCGTAGGCGATGCAACCACAGCTAGCATCTTCCAGGGCGATCGCAGCTTTTGGACATTGGGCTCCCTCAAGGAAGAGGTCTTCCGGTTTCAGGGCGCACCCGATCGCATCATCAATTATGAAACGATTGGCAAGGAGATGCTCTACTACGGCAATAGTTCCATCGAACTTGAAGACGGTAGTGTGGTTGGCTATCGAAACGAGGATCGCAACTTGAAGGTGGCTATCCCAACTCCATCAATTGATTCATCTGAGAACGTCTCACCCTCTTGGTCACTGGGCGCGAGTCGTGCTGAGGTTCTCAACACTCAACAACAAACGCCAACCCAGGTTACCCGCAACAACGCAGCCTGCAAAGAAACACTCGCATTTGGCGACAGTAGCGTAGAGCTCAAACATGGAATCGTGACGGGCTATGACAATATCAGTCGTAATCTTCGAGTACGCTAGTTTCTTGAGACGTCTACCTTCGAGATGTGTGATCCTAGTGCAAGCAAATCATTCGGCTGCGTTAGCCGAGACCTTCTGAGGCTCACGCCCCAGAGCTGCGATACTCAGGGTGACAACCACAATTCCCAGGATTTGAACGCTATTGAGGCTCTCTTGAATGGTGATCCAGGCGAGCAACGTGGTCAGCGCTGGATTGGTTGCTCCAACCATCGCAGCAGTCGTTGCACCAATCACACGAATTCCGAAGTTGTTAAGCAAATGACCGACCGAAGTGGCGATCGCCGAAAGCAATCCACCAATCCATAATGCTGTCCAAGGCAAATTTGGAGTCGATTCATATCCTGATGCTAATCCCATCGCCAATCCAATACCCGAAAGCACCATTGCAGTTGCAAAGCTAATCCAAGTAAACGGGACAGGATGCATCAATTCAAAGCTCTTTTGAGCATTGACCGAATAGAGCGCATAGGTCAGTCCAGAGGCTATGCCTAATACCACACCTAGCCAGCTCGCCTGAGCATCAGAAGCGCTACTGTGAGGAATTGTCAATGCGCTGCCCAGCAGAACAAACCCCATGACGACCCAGCGATAACGGCTCAGAGAGCTGTTCAACAGCCTCCAGGACAGAAGAGCGGTGAAGACTGGATACGTAAAAAATAAGGTAAGAGCAATTCCAGTTGAGATTAACCCAACCGACAAATACAGCAGCGCCAAATAGAGAAACATGAACAGTCCGCCCGTGAGCGCATGAGCCAGCAAGCGGCGTTGTTTCGGAGACTTGAGCTGACGAATTTCATCCCAGGACTTGTCGTAGAACCGAGACAAGGGAATGGCCATCAGCGGCACTCCCAACATCATGCGCATGAATAGCAGCAAAAAGGAGTTTTGTAGGGTTGGCTCGACAAACCCACCCGTGTTAAAAACGCCTAACACGGAACTTTCGTTGAACAATACGCGAACAATGACGTTTTGGAAGCAAAAGAAAAACGAAGCTGCCAAAACGATGAGAAATCCTATCACTGCCTTGCACCCTTTGCTCAATTAGAGTCTCTTCAGTTTTGCAAGGAGACTGCAAACGCTAGGTCAATCCTCTTCTCCATCAGAAGCACCGTCTGAGTCCGAATTTTCTGGGGTGTAAGCGACGAGGGTTTGACGAATAGTTTCACCTTTGGGCAATTTGAAGAGGCGATCGCCCCCCTTCTTACTGGTCGCACGAATGGATTCTATCGGCACTTTCGCTATTCGCTCAGCATCTGTAAACACGGTCACGAAAGTCTCAGGATGAGCTGGAGTAATGCTGCTTACTCGATCGGTCTTATTCGCAAACTGCATCATCTGAGTCCCGATGTCACCGCGATTGGCTAAGTGTAATTCTTCTCCAGCAATGCGCTTGCAGTACCCTTGGCGAGTCATCACCGAAAGTTCTTCTGTATCCTCTGAAAGCACGACACAGCCAACGAGATGCTCCTTCTTGCTAAGCCGCATGACAGCATATCCCTGAGCAGTACGCCCCATTTCAGGAAGCTGCTCCTCGGTCGCTCGAAATTTCAGCATTCGTCCACCAGAACTAGCCACAACAAGGTATTCACCCGGTTTGACGAATAGGACATGGCGCAGCTCGTCACCTTCTTTCAGTTTGAGCGCAGTTAGACCACGGGCACTGAGGTTTGAGAAATCAGACAGAGCTACGCGTTTAATGCGACCTGATTGAGTCACTAGCACGATATCGTAATCATCGTCATCTGGTCGGATCATCTGAGCTGCAATTAGATCAGGATCACCCGTAGATTTAACTGCCGAAGGCAGCAGCATGATTAACGGCGAACCTTTGGAATTGCGAGCGGTCTGGGGAATATCATTGACCAAAAGGCTGTAAGCTTTGCCGCCACGAGTAAAGACTAATAACTCTTGTTGGGTGTGGGTCATTTCGACCTGAGTGACAATATCATCATTGTTGGGTTCCAACGATGATGACATCTCCTCGATTTGCTTGGTTCTCCGCCGCTGAAATGAACGTGGAGAACTGCGGCGCACATAGCCCTGCTGGGTAAATTCCAATACAACTTCATCTTTGACGGCTGCTTCAGCAGCGACCATTGCCTCTAAGCGTTGCTGTTCTCGCTCGAGTTCAGCCATGCTCAAAATTCGGGTGCGTCGCTTATCCCCAAACTTTTTCTTAATCGCTCTCAAGTCTTTTTTGAGCGCCTTGAGAAATTCGTTGCGATCGCCCAAAAGTTGCTCCAAATGCTGAATCTGCTGAGTTAGCTCTAGATATTCAGACTGAAGCTTTTCTCGTTCTAATCCCGTGAGACGCCGCAAGGGCATCGACAGCACCGCATCGGCTTGGCGATCGCTCAAGTCAAATGCCTCTAGCATCTGTCCCTTTGCGGTTGTACCATCAGGGGCATTTCTCAAAATCTCAATCAGATCGTCCAAGTTTTCGAGAGCCCGCAACAGTCCCTCAACGATATGACGTCGCTGGTCAAACTGGTCAAGCTCATTTTGGTACTGACGGTTTAGAGTTTCTTCGCGGAACTCAAGAAATGCTTGCAAAGTCTCTCTCAACGACATTTGGAGAGGTTGCCCATCGTTGAGCGCCAACATGATTGTGCCAAAATTATTTTGCACAGGGGTCATGCGATAGAGATCGCTGAGCACCTTAGCGGGTTGAGCATCCCGCCGCAGTTCAATCACGATTCTCATTCCTTCGCGATCGCTCTCGTCCCGAATATCTGAAATGCCTTCTAGCCGTCCATTGTTAACAAGTTCCGCGATTTTTTCGATGCATCCCGCTTTATTGACTTGAAAGGGTAATTCAGTAATGACAATAGCTGGCCGTCGATGCCGCCCCCGTCCGCCTTGCATCTCCTCAAAGGTCGCCACTCCTCGGATGGGAATGCTACCGCGTCCCGTTAGATAAGCATCGCGAATGCCTTTTGTATCAATAATTTCTCCCCCAGTTGGGAAGTCAGGGCCTGGGATCAGCTCTAGTAGCTTTTCGTCTGACAGGTTTGGGCGATCGATGAGTGCAATCAACCCATCTACAACTTCACCCAGATTGTGGGGAGGAATGTTTGTTGCCATCCCCACAGCAATACCTGAACTGCCATTGAGTAAGAGAATCGGCAATTGAGCAGGAAGCACAATAGGCTCCTGCTGTGAACTGTCAAAGTTGTCAATGAAATCAACGGTAGCTTCCCCAATCTCACTCAGCAAGCCTTCATTGCCAATAGCGGCAAGGCGCGTCTCGGTATATCGCATTGCCGCTGGCGGGTCATTATCCACAGAGCCAAAATTTCCATGGCCTGCCAAAAGAGGATAGCGACTAGAAAAAAGCTGCACCATCCGTACCAAAGCGTCGTATACGGCCTGGTCTCCGTGGGGATGATATTTACCTAGAACATCCCCGACCACACGAGCACATTTGCGAAAGGGGCGATCGGGAGTGAGCCCAAGTTCGTGCATGGCATAGAGAATGCGACGATGCACTGGCTTCAGACCGTCTCGCACATCAGGCAAGGCGCGTCCGACAATCACGCTCATGGCGTATTCCAAATAGGAACGCTGCACTTCTGAGTGCAGTGCAGTGGAAACAACCTGCCCCGAAGAAACGATGTTGAGTTGATTAGCCATGAAATTTTGGTGATGTGGATGAGTATTGAGAAGGGGTAGGACTAAAGAGCAAGATGCAATATCCGAAGCCGATAGAACTAATAAATCGATCTCCCATTAGCAGAAACTGAAAGCACGAGTATAGTGCACAGATACCATAGTTATCACAGCCCATCTACAATTTTGCTAATTCCTCCAATTTCACCGGAGCACCTTTTCGTCTGGATGAATATTGATGATGCTCTGGTAAAGTTTCCCGAATTTCAAGAGGAGTGATGCCCTGTAGATATGAAATTAAGGTATCTTTGCAGTGCAGCTATGCAATTGAAAGTATTTGACAACTTAACAGGTTCTCGGACTTTTTGTAGGTTTGGCATAGGCTCCGAAATGACCGCAGTAAGTGTGGGGTCAACACTAAACCAAACGGGAGTGTACCTCCCGGCGGGGGCACACCCCCAGATAGCATCGTTTGCTTATGGATACTTACTTAGTAGTTTATTGTCCAAATACGCTGTTTTGGCTAAAAACAAGAGCGAACGTTCTAGTATTTCTGATATCACGGGTGCATTTGGCTTTGACTGTTTGATTCAACGTTTTCTGATTTCACACTATTTCTGTAAAACAGTGGTCTATGTAGCAAGTCTGGAGTTGAGTGAGATTTGGAGCTTAGATCGACGACTTAAAGGTAGATCTGACTCATGTCTGCGGCATCTCGGAGCGGCTATGCTATTGAGCCGATAGACAGGCTGTAAGGATCTATCTCTCTTACGACGTTGCTCTAAAGTCACTGATGTTATCAGGATAGAAACAGAAAATTAGTTTGAGAACTAGTGCAGGAATGAGTGCTGACGAAGGAGCAAGAATGGCTGGTATCAAAATGTGAAGCTACAGAATTAGACGTTCAAGTAACGCCTAAGAATTCCAGAGATACTGGAAGCAGAATATCTTGTTCATGCCTCAGTATCTAATTTAAGCACCGACGACCGAATGAACGGACGAGACTTTATGAAAACAGTTTTGATTGTGGAAGATGACCCTATCAACGCACGGGTTTTCTCCAAGATTTTGACCAAACGAGGAGGACTAGCTGTCAAACACACTGAAGACGTGGATGAGGTTTTGCAGATTGCTCAGTCTGGAGGAGCAGACGTTATCTTGATGGATGTTTCTCTCTCTCGCAGCTCCTACCAAGGAAGACCTGTTGACGGCATTAAGATCACGCAAATGCTTAAAGACGATCCCAATACTGCAAATCTACCCGTAATCTTAGTGACAGCCCACGCTATGCAAGGCGATCGCGAGAACTTTTTGCAACAGAGCGGCGCTGACGCCTACATTTCAAAGCCTGTCATTGATCATCAGAGCTTTGTTGACCAGATTAAGAAACTCCTCCCCGATGAAAGCTAGGATCAAGTGCAGACTGTGACTCACTTCGTTTGAGAAGCTACTTACTTACAGAACTTACTCAAAGGTTGAGTTGAATCTTGCTGGATTATCTCACCAGCCACAGTCGATATCAAGGCATTCTGGGCAAGCTGCTACGCCTGCCATGATAGCGAATAGTTTGTGAAGGAGTGGGTTGGCGAGGAAGACAGCACAGAGAGAAATGCATGGTTGACCCAGCTCTAGAGCAACTTTATAACGGGTTACTTGGATGAATTAAGTTCAATTGTACTATAAAGTCAATCCGCAGATGCGATCGCTTTTGAGGCTCCGGGCAAAGGTTTAGACTGAGACACGGCAAAGATGACGTGAATAGAAAAGGCTAGGTGTATTAGTGATCAGGCTGAAGCGATGGTACGTAATGGGACTGACGACTCTGGTAGGAGGGGCGATCGCCCTTTTGCTTTCTCTATCTCAGGGGTCGCAGGCTCAGGAACCGACATCAGAACCCGCCAACTTGTTCGACCTTATTTCCCCTGACGAACCGTCAACAGTGATGGATGCTCCAGAGGTGCGGGGGGTATGGCTGACCAACATCGACAGCGATGTCTTGTTTTCCTCGTCTCATTTGAAAGCAAGTCTTGAGCAGCTTGCCCAGATCCACTTCAACACGGTCTATCCATCAGTTTGGAATTGGGGCTACACGCTTTTTCCAAGTCCTGTGGCTGAAGAGGCGCTTGGCGTAGAGGTTGATCCCCATCCGGCATTACAACAACGAGACATGTTGGCAGAAGCCGTGGAGGAAGGGCATCGTCTGGGTTTGGCAGTGATTCCTTGGTTCGAATTTGGGCTGATGGTGCCGTCTTATTCAGAACTTGCACGTCGCCATCCCGATTGGATCACGGCTCGTGAAGATGGCTCAACCGTTGTCATGCAAGGGCGGCATCCTCGTCGCTGGCTGAATCCGTTACACCCCCAGGTTCAAGACTTTTTGGTTGATCTCGTCGCCGATGTTGTTACCCGCTATGACGTGGATGGCATTCAGCTCGATGATCATTTTGGGATGCCCATTGAATTGGGATATGACCCCTATACCGTTGCGCAGTACCAGGCCGAACATGACGGGGATGATCCTCCGAGCGATCGCCAAGACGCAGAGTGGATTGAGTGGCGATCGCAACATGTTACCGCTCTTATGGAGCGCATTGTCCAGCGTGTTCAGGCGATCAAACCCGACTGCATCATCTCACTGTCTCCCAATCCATCAGATTTTGCCTATCAAAACTATGCGCAAGATTGGAATAGCTGGTTAGAAAAAGGCTGGCTGGATGAGCTGATTGTTCAAGTCTATCGCTCTGATTTGTCGTCATTTACATCAGTACTAGACGACTCAACGCTTCAGGCCCAGCGCCAGCAGACGCTGACCAGTATAGGAATTCTGACCGGGCTCAAAAATAGTCCTACACCAGCCCCACAAATTCGTGAGCAGGTTGAGACCGCGCGCGATCGCCAATATAGTGGCGTCTCTTTCTTCTTTTACGAGTCTCTGGGCGATCGCAACGAGTTTTATCAGAGCTTGTTTCCACATCCTGCTCCCCGAACATGACGTTCTGCTGGTAGAGATCTGTCAGGCCAAGATTCCACCTCGTGCCTTCTTCCAGAGAGCATAAGATTGAATATGTTAGCGATGCGAATCAGGAAGTTTCCACAAGTCCAAACCTCTAACCAGACTAACGCTCATTAGCCACTCAACAACGCTTCAACAAATTCGTAGCTAGAGAAAGGCCGCAAGTCCTCGATGCCTTCTCCAGCGCCAATAAACCGGATGGGCAGTCCTAGCTGCTTCACAACAGCCAAAGCAACTCCTCCTTTTGCAGTTCCATCGAGCTTGGTGAGCACGACGCCACTCAAACTTGCAGCTTCGGAAAAGACCTCTGCTTGCCGCAATCCGTTTTGTCCTAAAGTTGCATCTAGAACAAGTAGAGACTCTACTTTGGCATCCGGAGCCTTCTTATCGACAATGCGCCGAATCTTACTAAGCTCATCCATTAGGTTTTTCTTGTTCTGAAGTCGTCCCGCCGTATCCACCAGCAGCAACTCGGTATGACGAGATTTTGCTGCTTCAATGCCGTCATAAACGACCGCAGCCGGGTCAGTATTTTTTCCAGGGTTCGAAATAACATCTACGCTGCTTCGTTGCCCCCAGATTTTTACCTGTTCTACGGCGGCGGCTCGAAAGGTATCTGCCGCAGCGATTAGGCAGCTGTACTCGGACTTGCGAGCAAGATGGGCGAGTTTTCCGATTGTTGTCGTTTTGCCTGCCCCATTGACCCCCGTCATCAACCAGATGTTGAGCGTATCTTTTTCCGGGGCAAATGCTTGCTCGTAGTCTTTCTCGTAAGGCTGATCGAGCATTTTACGAAGAATTTCTTTCAGATAACTAATAGCTTCTTCGGGAGGCAAGGCTTCTTGTCGAAGGCGCTGTTGAAGAGCATCGATCACATAGTCTGTGGCTTCAATGCCGACATCGGCCTGAAGCAACAGTGCTTCGATTTCCATGACCGCATCTTGATTGAGCGGCCCCTGTCCCACGATGCCACGCAGCTGGTTGATCAGGCTTCGACGGGTTTTGCCCAATCCTTGCCGCAGTCGCTTCAGCCAGGTGATTTCTTCTACTGAAATGTCCTCAGGCCGACGACCTTGAGCCGCCAAAACACCGGCTGACCAAATGAAGTTGTCATCAAATCCTTCATCTGAAACCAGGTCGGAAGAATCGGGAGGCGACGGAGATTCAGGTTCAACTTCCTCAATCGCTGTCGCTTTAAGTCGCTCTAGTCGGTCTAGTCGTTCAGTCTCGGCTTTCGCCCAAAACGGAAGCGTACTATCCGATGCAGTCCCTTCGGGGATCGCTCCGTCGAGTGCCGAGACTTCGACAGCATCTCCAGAACTATCTTCGTGAGACAGCTCATCGGGCGTTGCCTTATGAGGTGGTTCATCGGGCGTTGCCTCACTCCGATCTGCTGTAGATGAGACAACGTCGGTAGTCTCTTCAGCAGCAGGCGACAGAGACTCTGAAGAGGGTTCGACCTCAGCAACAGTCTCCGGAATATTGTTTTCTATGTCAGTCTCATCAGCTTCTTCACCAACTTCTTCCGGTGACAGCTTTTGTGACTCTTCTGGAGCAACTTGAGCTGAAGATTCAGATTCAGATGTCCGATTGTCAGAAGCAGGCTCAGAAGATTCAGTCGCAGCTTCAGAGCTAGACGGCTCAGGCTCAGGCTCGGTTTGAGCCGCCTTCTGCTTCTGAATATTTTGATAGGCAACCTTAGCCCAGCTGAGATAGTCTTCATCGACCGCAGATTTTTCAGAACTATCGTCACCTGAATCGGGGCGATCGCCATCAGCTTCGGCTTGGGGTTTTTCCGTTTCTTTAGCCTCCGGTGGAGAGGCAGCCGGAGTTGCATCACTTTTACGGGTAAACCAGTTAAACGGAGCCATACATCTTCCTCAACATTGCCAGACTCTAAGACGGAAATGCCTACACAACGTAGCCGTAGGCATGGGATTAAGAATCCGAATGTCCATCAGACCTGATCATAAACGAATCAGTAACGCCTGTTTCTCTGTTGGGAAAGCTTGATATTACGAATAAGTCGTCGATGCACGCTTTACGCAGCCCAATTCTGTATGAAATGTAGCGCTGCTCAGTATTTCGGTGATGGAAAGCGCGGGTGGCGTAGCTCAGTGGGATTGAGCGAGATGAAATGAACATAAACTACGCCGCTTTAGGGTAAGGCTGTATCTCCTGCTGAAAGTCTTCGATGGTCTCATAGATTTGGAAAAGAGCATCTGTGCTACTCACTTCCATCAGCATACGAGCTTGACCACTTAGACCACACAATCCCAACTTTGCGCCTGCCTTCTGAGCACGATTGTGAGCGATAATCAGGGCTCCCAAACCGCGACTATCCATAAAAAGAACACGCTGGAAGTCAATCACCAAATGTTTAGCTCCCAATTCCAGAGTTTCACTCACCCAGGTGGTCAGAGCGACTGATTCGATAGCACTGAGAATGTGGGAAGAGGGTCGATAAAAACTAAGGTTTTCCATTTTCTGAAGGCTCACTCCAAAGACAATTTAAGAAGGTCTTATGGCGATCGCCCTGATTCTTGCAATCCAGACTCAGTTAAACCCATTCGTTTGAATACAAAACCGCTACGGCTCGATTCTGAAACGAAGAGTCTGACTTGTGTACATCGGTAGAACCTGCTTATAGCTGTTCTTACCCATGCACTCGATTCGGTCACTCTTAAAATTTAGCGACAGAAGGTTATCGACGACACCTTTTTGCCGTGTAATTACAGAGACTTGATAAACAGATAAAAATTTGTTGGTTTTGCAACCAACTCACTTCACATCTTCAAAAATTAAGGTACTGATATGGGGAACTGTTGCCCTAGCTCAAGAGTCTAAACTACGAATCGAACACCTGCAAAGCGATTAGAGGATTGTTGTGCCCCGGTAGTGTAGCTCTGAGTTCACTCTGAATTGTTTTTATCGAAACGCCAACAAGCCTCTTTAGAGACTACATCACAGCAGATAGTGATGTTTTCCGTGAAACCACATGTTAGCTATTCCTATCTTTGAGAAAATCCGAATATTTTCTTTGAGAAAATCCGAATATTTATGCATGCGCTCAAAAGTAGAGATGGTGAGCATTTTGCATGCACATAACATGCCTTTCGAACCAGAATAACAGGTTCAAGAAGTCTGAGAACTAAAAATTCCTGTACTTGTTGATTCAAATTTTGCCGTGGGCTTAATAAGACATACCTCGTTCAGATGTATTTCTATCTGACACCATCTTCACTTTCGGACGGCATCTATGACATATCAATTGAGGGTAACTGACTTACCTCAAAGCGAGCGCCCTCGTGAACGAATGCTAGCCCAGGGATCAAGACATCTATCCACTGCTGAGCTTTTAGCAATTCTTTTAGGCACGGGACAAGGTCCAGGAAAACTCTCTGCCGTAGGCTTAGGGCACTATATCTTGCAAAAACTGGGGCAAGATCAGCGAGATGCCCTTGCTATCTTGAGAGATGTCAATGCTCAAGAACTCATGGATATTCCAGGTGTAGGCGAAGCAAAAGCATGTTCAATATTGGCTGCAATCGAGCTGGGCAAAAGAGTTTTGGCCTCCCGTCCACCTGAAGCCATTGTGATTGACGATCCGGCGATCGCGGCCTCAATTTTGAGCAACGACCTCATGTGGCAATCGCAGGAGCGATTCGCGGTGCTGCTGCTTGATATCAAACATCGCGTCCTTGGGGTTCGGGTGATTACGATCGGAACAGCTACAGAAACTCTGGCTCATCCAAGAGAAATATTTCGTGAAGTCATTCGTCACGGAGCCACCCGAGTCATCGTTGCTCACAACCATCCTTCTGGCAGCGTAGATCCAAGTCCTGAAGATATTCACCTCACTCGCCAATTGCTCATGGGCGCACAGTACCTAGGCATTCCTATTCTGGATCATCTCATCCTCGGAAATGGGGATCACGCGAGTCTCAGACAAAAAACCGATCTATGGATCGAATACCCGCAGGGCGATTGACCCATCAATTGGCAACGTAGTGAAGCCTGCGCTTTCTATAGTTGAAACTTATAGGAAAAAGCTTTCTTCATCATCTATTACGATGAAAGTGTAGCCGAGTCTAGGGTTGCAGAGCAATCCTACCTTGCTCTATACTATAGCCTCCAGTCAAAAGCTTAAGTTCTTGACTGGCTAAACTGTGTTGATGGGTCATCAAACGCTGATGAGTTATCAAGGATAAGGAGGACATTATTCCTGAACCACTTACCCTAACCGTAAGTTTGAGAGGCACTCGCGAAGTTAGGGAGACTTGCCAACTATTTCGACTTGCTGGACTTTTAGATGCTTTTTCAGAGCCAACGTTCCGAAAGGTAATGGAAAAGTTTGTCGAAGAAAGCCCCAAGAATTTGATTCTTGACCTCTCCCAGATTGATTTCATTGATAGTTCAGGTTTGGGTGCCCTCGTCCAGCTGGCTAAAAAAGCACAGACTGCCGATGGAACTCTCCAAGTCGTCACGAATCCTCGTGTTACTCAGACGGTGAAACTTGTTCGTCTAGAAAAATTTTTGGCATTGCAACCTTCTGTGGACGATGCTCTCAAAAATGTTGAGAACTAACTGACTCGCCAACTTGCCCTTGCTATCTCAGTGCATAGGCAAGCTCTTTGGAAAAGTCCGAAGGTTCTAGTGGCTTAAGCAGTTTTAGTGGCTTAAGCAAAGTAGCAGCTTATTTGCACAACAGAGTAAACAACTATTGTGTAGCGTTCAAAAGAAAACGCTACTCTTAGTTCATTGAGTTAGCGGTCTCAAGATGGATTTAGCTGTTACCACGGTCCTTGCAAAGCATCTTTTGTATAGGAGAGTGGCTAGATAGCCTGCTGTCAGCATCTTTTTGAGAAGAACCCTTCCAAGTAGGCTTTCTGTTTGTGGTTAATGTACGGTTTTTGTAGCTGAGGCAAATTAGGGTGGTGACTCCTGCCGAAATTCGGAGACTTTCCCCATCGGCATTTGCATATATTGGAGATGCAGTTTATGAACTCTACGTTCGGCTGCATTTTTTAATGCCACCCAAGCGACTCAAAAGTTACCATGGGCTGGTTGTTGAATGGGTCAGAGCTGAGCATCAGTCACAGCAGTTGCGATCGCTCGAACCGCTTTTGACATTAGATGAGCTTGATTTAGTACGCAGAGGACGAAATGCGACTACTAAGTCTCCTCGACGAGTTGATCTTGAAACCTATCAGCGTGCAACTGGCTTTGAAGCCTTGATCGGGTATCTCTACCTAACGGATCCGGAAAGACTTTCAGAACTCATTAAGCATTTGTCTATCATCCCTTCAGACGCAGATTCTAATCCTCCTCATCTATCAGGAATAACGCATCATGACTCCTAAACGCCCCTACTCTAGAGATAGTAAGCCGTCTCCTAAACTACGTCCACGGCAATCTGATTCACGTCCTCAAGGAAAAAAGTCATTCAAATCCAGACCTGATAAACCTCGGTTCAAAGATTCTCAGTCAGAGACATCTGATTCGTCAGACTCAAAACCGTATCGCTCAGGCTATTCAAAATCAGCGCATTCAAAGCCCAGTCCGCCGAAACCAGGGCGATCGCGCAATGAGCAAGGGGGCGATCGCCGCTCTCGTTCATCAGAGTCACAACCGTGGAAACGTCATTCAAGTTCGGGCTCAGACCGAAGACGAGAAGAGTGGAATGGCGATCGCTCTCGACGCGATTCATATTCAGATCACGATCCCCAAACAGAGGAAGAAGATTCAGATCTCATCTATGGGCGACATTCTGTGTTGGCTGCCTTAGAAGGAAAACGTCCACTTAATCGAATCTGGATTACAGCCCGTCTCCGCTACGATCCCCGTTTTTTCACCTTGATTTCACAGGCAAAAGAAGAGGGGACGGTTATCGATGAAGTCGGTTTCGAACGGCTCAATCAAGTCACCAAAGGCAAATTGCATCAGGGCATTGCTGCTCAATCGACTCCCTATGCTTATTTGGATCTATCAGAGTTAGTTGATCGGGCAAAACAATCGACCCAGCATCCTGTTTTAATTGCTGCAGATGGAATCACCGATCCCCACAACTTGGGTGCAATTATCCGCACGGCTGAAGCAATCGGCGCGCAAGGAGTCATTATTCCTCAACGTCGTGCCGCTGGTGTTACGTCTACAGTCGCAAAAGTAGCTGCCGGAGCCCTTGAGAGTTTACCCATTGCGAGAGTGGTTAATCTTGCCCAATCCCTGGAAGAATTGAAAACGATGGGGTTTTGGATTTATGGAACAACGTCAGAATCGGGTGACCCTACTCATGCAGTCAAATTTGATCAGTCAACCGTGATTGTCGTGGGAGCAGAGGGCGATGGCCTTGGCATGCGCACCCAGAGCTGCTGTGATGTTCTTGTTTCTGTGCCCTTGGTTGGACGAACTCAAAGTTTAAATGCTTCCGTGGCAACGGGCATGGTGCTCTACGAAATCTTTCGCCAACGATGGGCAAACACATTTCGCATCAGCTCTTTACAATCGGAAGAGTAACAGAGTATAAACAAACATAAATCTTCGTGAATATAGACACAATCTATCCTCATGATCACGGAATACAGCTTTAGCAAACGCCGATAGCGGGGAGCGAATTGTTATGTGGACAAGCTTGTTGCAGACTTTAGGTCTAGCTTGGTGGGTTGAAATTAAGACGGAACAACCTCAATGCACGTATTACTTTGGCCCATTTGCGACTAGCAACGAAGCCGAGAGCGCTCGTCCAGGCTATGTCGAAGACTTGGAAAAAGAAAACGCCCAAAATATTCGGGTGGCAATTCGAAGAGGCAAGCCTGATCAGCTGACTATTTTTGAAGAGTCGAAAGGTTCTGAAGAGGGAAGCGATCGCACACCCGCTTTCACGCTGTAGGCTTTGCTTACACTACCAATCTGATGTGAAATAGGGGCAAGCCTCCTAACCGATTTGTTGCCGTCACCCAATCAGCGCCGCTTGATGGTCAGAGCGTAAATGTCTTTCGATCTATTTTGAGGTGCAAAAATCCTTTGGCATCTCAGATTCTAATATTTTGAACTAAGTGCGGGACAGATTGCTTCTGGCTCGCGCTCTTTGTTTTGAGCTGATTCGAGAATATAATGCGTTTGAAAATAGGACTTTCGAGCATCGAATATTGGTTCAGAGCCGATGTCTTCTTGATGCCTGACACATCTCTTAAAATGACAAAAACTCGTAAGTTGTTGTTGACGTAAGGAAACCCAACACTGCCGTTAGAATCTGGCGGTGTTGGGTTTCGCAAGCTCAACCGCAACCTACATCATCCAAGACTCTGACCATAAAACAAGATATGTCAGGCAGCCAGGGTGTTCTCTTGATAGGTTCTAGAGTTGCTTGATTGAGTTAATCGAGGATCGCAGAGTGCAGACCTTAAAGAAAACCAAGTAAATGTCCAGAGTCGAGCCAGCATTCGCTAAAGTTGAAACTGAAGTAGGGCAGCTCGGCATTGTCGTTGCTAGAGTGGCGGATGTTCCTATGGAACGCTGCTCTTGATACGAGCGTCGTTTAATACAGCTAATACAACTTTACTTTGGGTTGTTTACGTATTCATGGCAGCTTCAACCTACGCTAATTCCTCAGTTGAGGCCTCTTCATCTTTCGATGAAACATCTGTCTTTGGCTCCTCTACATTCGAGTTCGTTCCTCGAAGCCATCAAGATGCCGATCTACTGAGACAAATCGGATTTTTGCCAGGTCTCAGAGAATTCCTGGCGATGCGGCAAGTTCATGCTCTAGAACATGCAACGGTATGGGTATTGAGCGAGCTTGACGCGGGGTTCAGTGTTAACTCTGCGCGATCGCACATTGATAATGACACGCTAAGCGGCATGTCTACGGAAAATGGGTTTTATCTCTACGGCGACATGAACACGTTGCGATTGCGCCAAGCTGTCCATATCGCGCTTGAGCGACTTACCCATGGCGAATGGTATTTAGCCATTCATCCCCGCTGCGGCACCAATGTCTCGGTCAATATGGCACTGACTGCAAGCATGGCTCTGGGAATGCATCTACTCATGCCACGGGGCTTTCTAGAGCAAATGTTAGGGTTAGGAATTGCTGCTGGCGTTGCAGCACATATGACTCCCGATATTGGAAACCTCGTGCAGCAACATATCACCACAGCCATTCCATTCAATTTGAAAATTGAGCAAGTACAAGCTTTAGAGAAGGGGATCAGACCTTCGAAGCACTTCATTCACTTGCAATGGGTTGATCCCAATTGACAGCAACGAATCGCAAGAACCAGCGATTAAAAATACATAACAAATTCTTATGCTAATCCTGATGCGAAGAAGAGGGCATCCATTCTGGGTTGATCCAGAGCCTGGCTGTCGTGCGATCGCCCAAAACTCCGTATACCTCCTTCAAGGTTCGCAACAAAACTTAAGTATGAAACAAGCCTTAGGTATCCATTCAAGTAGTAGTCTGGAAGGCAATCAGTGACTCTTATTCCGCACTTTGGCTCAGGCAAGATTTTGTTTCTGGATTTTATGCATGAGCATTCCTTGAGAATGAACTCAATGCCAATCAATCCTTTCATCCCTGGTTTCTGTGCGGTCATTGTTTAGCAAGATACATACAAAAGGGAAAAACGTATGGTTCAGCGTGGTTCTAAAGTTCGCATTTTGCGCAAAGAATCCTACTGGTACAACGACTTCGGCACCGTTGCTACAGTTGACCAGAGTGGTATCAAATATCCCGTTATTGTTCGTTTTGACAAAGTTAACTACACCGGATTCAGCGGTGCTACGGGCGGTGTAAACACTAACAACTTTTCTCTCGATGAGGTTGAAGAAGTTGAAGCTCCTAAGAAGAGCAAGAAAAAGTAGTCAGTTATGGTTGAATCCGTTCACGCCAAATTTACAGTTGAATGGGTGACCCGTGCCTGAGTTACCAGAAGTAGAAACAGTACGTCGAGGGCTCAATCGAGTGACTTTGGCGCAACCCATACAGGGTGGGAGCGTGTTGCTTGAACGCACGGTTGCCCACCCTGTTTTTGTGCGCGAATTTTTGACCGGATTAGAACAGTGCACAATCAGCCGTTGGTATCGTCGCGGAAAATATCTGTTAGGTCATTTGGTCAAGCATCACCAGGACGAAAAGGCTACTTGCAGCGAGCCGCTAGATCTGCTTGCCACTGCTGAGGATATCGAATATGCCGCAAGTCACGCTGATCATGCAGGTTGGCTTGGAGTTCATCTCCGAATGACGGGTCAACTCTTATGGCTGCATCAGTCTGATCCGGTACAGAAGCATTGTCGGGTTAGACTCTTTTTTCCGAGTCAGAGAGAGTTGCGGTTTGTTGATCAACGTACGTTTGGGCAGATGTGGTGGGTTCCTCCCGATCGCTCTCCCACCGAAGTGATGGGAAAGGGCTATGCGGCATTAGGCCCAGAACCGCTATCGTCTGCATTCACGGTGGATGGTCTGCGGCAGGCGTTAAAGCGTCGTCATCGTCCGATTAAAAATGCATTGTTGGATCAGTCCATCGTTGCGGGGATCGGCAATATCTATGCGGATGAGTCGCTTTTCCTTAGCAGCATTCGGCCTACAAAATTGTGCGATCGCCTGACTCGAAAACAAATCGAAGCTCTCCACGCCAAGATTGTCGAGGTGCTAAAGAGCAGTATTGGTGAAGGTGGAACAACGTTCAGCGACTTTCGAGATATCGAGGGCATCAACGGCAATTATGGCAGCATGGCGTGGGTCTATGGCCGTGATGGGACACCTTGTCGCGTCTGCGGCGAACCTATTCAGCGGGTCAAGATGGCAGGGCGATCTACCCATTTTTGCAAAACCTGTCAGAAATGATGTCTTCAGTTCATGAGGTCGATTCTCCCAGTTCTCCAAGCACATGGCTTTCCTTAGTGATCGGAAATTCTCGACTCCACTGGGGCATCGTGACAGCAGCAGGGGCGATCGCCACCTGGGATAGCGAGTATTGGGATCAAAAAGCGCTTCAGAAAGTTACAGATATCTCTTCAATTCTGCAAGTTCTGAGTTCTGCGTCAAAGTATCCTTCTGCGCGATCGCCCGCAATCGATTTGCAATCGATTCTCGTATCCAAATCTCTCCATCCTGAGTTATGGCTAGCATCTGTTGTGCCGACCCAGACTCATGTTTGGCAGCAGGTTGTTCCCAGTCATGTGATTACTCTTGATCAGGTTCCTCTGCACAACCTGTATGGCACTTTAGGAATCGATCGGGCTTTAGCTCTTTTGGGAGCGGGGAAAAAATTTGGGTTTCCGGCACTCGTGATCGACGGAGGAACAGCTCTGACCTTTTCTGGCGTCACTGGCGATCGCCAGTTTGTGGGCGGGGCGATCGCTCCTGGATTGCGGCTACAGAGGCGATTGCTCTCTCAACATACAGCCGCACTGCCTCCACTTGAGACTTTAGAAATCCAGAATCTTGACCGCTGGGCTACTCAGACTGCCAGTGCTATTCAGAGCGGCATCGTGTACACGATGCTCGCGGGTGTCGCAGATTTCGTAAAAAGTTGGTGGCAGATGTACCCCAACAGTGCGCTCGTGTTCACGGGAGGAGATGGAGAGTTTCTTTTCCAACAGATGCAACAGCGTCTAGGACAAGACCAAAGGATGCCAAACGCGTCTAACCCTTCTACTGATGATCTGCATTTCTGCTCCTCTCTCGTGTTTGAAGGAATCTGCACCCTGCTTTCGTAACAGCCCCGGTCACAAATCCGGCGATCGCGCCCGCAAACACCATTAGAACGATCGTCCATTGAGCCTGACTGCCACTCAACCCAGCCCCAGGCAACCCGACCAACGTCACGCCCCACAGCATCACCATCGCCGTAGAATTCCAGCCCGCCCAAAGAGTCGCGGAAGGCAGGTGATTGTGCAGCAGCCACCGCTGCCCAGCCATGAGAACCAGCACGAATACGATGATGCTGGAGGCGATAGCAGTAAAGCTATCAACGCTATTTTGCAGCACATCAAGTCCGACCCAGTACACCATTCCGTAAAGCCAGCCATAGGCTGCCAACAGGGCAACGATTGTCCCCCCGAGATTGACACCCACCCACAGCCACCGACGCGATCGCAACCAGGGCCTCAGAAACAAGACTTGAATACACGAACACGCAATCAAATAAGAAACGATTGAGGCAAAAAATGTCATAAACACCTCATGAATTAGAACTCAAGGTTTAGGTTCAACACAAAAAATGAGGTATCGATAGCCAATCCCGTCACGATGAACTTTTTCGGACTACAGGGGATGAAATGCTCACAGGTGATGAAACGCTCATTTCACAGTCGGTTTGAAGAGAGTTGTTTCCGGTGTAGCGCAAAGTGAAGACAATTATCGTACCCGCCTGTGTCGGATTCTCAATCGGCGGGTTTGGGTATAGGCACGGTCTCCACAACTTTCTTCTTTAGTCGGTGAATGGAGCGTCAAAGTGCTGGATGAAACACCCTTGCCACACCCTCATGAGACCAAGCGAATTGATCTAGAATAGGGGGTCGAGTTTGGCGCAATCATGGCAAAAGGTTTTCACATCACGCTTCTTCCTGGCGATGGCATTGGCCCCGAAATCATGGCCGTTGCGGTTGAAATCCTCCAAGAAGTGGGGCGTCAGCTTAATTTAGCATTTGACCTTGATTCAGCCCTCATCGGTGGAGCGGCAATTGACGCCGCCGGGGAGCCTTTGCCTTCTGAAACGCTTCAAGCCTGTCGCCAGAGCGACGCGGTCTTGCTAGCCGCAATTGGCGGTGCTAAGTGGGACAGCCTACCCTCACACCAACGCCCGGAGCGTGGCCTTCTAGGACTTCGGGCTGGGCTAGAACTCTTCGCGAACCTCCGCCCAGCTCAAATCTTGCCCCAGCTCATTGATGCCTCATCTCTAAAGCGGGAAGTCGTAGAAGGGGTCGATATCATGGTTGTACGAGAGCTGACAGGAGGCATCTACTTTGGTCAGCCGAAGGGAATTTTTGTAACTGAGTCGGGAGAAAAACGGGGGGTCAACACGATGGCCTACACCGCAACTGAAATCGATCGCATTGGCCGCGTTGCGTTTGAAACAGCTCAAAAACGCCAAGGTCGTCTCTGCTCAGTTGATAAGGCCAACGTTCTAGACGTGTCGCAACTGTGGCGCGATCGCATTACCGATTTGTCTAGTGACTATCTTGATGTGGAACTCAGTCATCTGTATGTAGACAATGCTGCAATGCAGCTCGTGCGCTGGCCTAAGCAGTTTGACACGATTGTGACGGGCAACTTATTTGGCGATATCCTATCCGACGCAGCCGCCATGTTGACCGGAAGCATCGGGATGCTGCCTTCCGCAAGTCTCGGCGCGAAAAATCCTGGAGTGTTTGAACCTGTTCACGGATCAGCGCCCGATATTGCTGGACAAGATAAAGCCAATCCCATGGCTCAAGTTCTGAGTGTTGCCATGATGTTGCGCTATGGCCTTGACCAGCCAGAGGCTGCTAATCGTATCGAGAAAGCGGTTCAGATTGTCTTAGATCAGGGCGATCGCACAGGCGACATCATGTCTCCTGGCATGAACTTACTAGGTTGCAAAGCGATGGGAGCGGCTCTTCTCAAAGCTCTCCGCTCACTAGATTCGTGATAGAAAATCATCGGTATGACTAATCCCTCATCAGGATTTCTGAACCATACGGTAAAATCAGACCTGAGAAGCGCTGTGATAACCTATGACGGAAGATCAGTTTTGGGAAATGATAGACGCGAGCCGGATTCAGTCTAAAGACTGTGAAGGGCAGGCACGAAAACTCCAGCACCTCCTTTTTGAAAGCTCTGCGCAAGATATCTTAGCTTTTGACCAGAGGTTCCGACAAAAGCTGATTGACGCCTATCGCTGGGATCTGTGGGGCATTGCCTACCTGATCAACGGCAGTTGTTCTGCAAAGGGAATGCGCGGCTTTTGCTGCTGGCTGATTGGGCAAGGTCGCCAAACCTATGAACAAATTCTCCGTGAACCCGAAAGCATTCTCCGGTGGGTTGAGGAAGATGAAGAAGAGCTAGGATGCGAGGCCCTGATGCATGTGAGTGCCTATGCCTACGATGATGTTGTCGGCGATGACATGCCTTTGTCTGATCTCTCCCTTCCAGAAGAACCCGCTGGCACACCCTGGAAAGCACAAGATCTGGAAAAGCAGTTTCCTAAAGTTGCAGAGGTCTTTGTTCACTAGGCTGTCAAGAACTGATTAATGTCCGATTTTCTCAAAAGCAACCTCAGACACTCATGGGCTGAGGCTGTTTGCGATCTGTAATCGCGTCGCCACAGTAATCTGCCAAAAAAGGTGTGCGGTGATTATCATTTCTCCAAAGGATGGGAAAAAAGCTTTCATCCATCGTCACATCGCCCACTCGCTTGTAGCGACCATAGATATAGCCTGCTCCAGTCGGCTGAAACTGAGCATCGGCAGAAAGGGTGTGAACCGCAACGCTGCGTCGAGGGCGATCGCTCCGCAGATTTTTGCCGGAACCGTGCCAGGTATGGCCGTGGTGAACAACGCAACTGCCTGCCGGAATTTCAATCTGAACCACCTCTGGTTCATCAACGCCCAACTGAGCGGCAGCCTGCTTCATGGCTGCACGATGATCCCCCGATGGAGCATGAAAGTCGCCAAGGGTCTTGACCAGAGGCCACTTGTGAGAGCCTCTCGCGTATTCGATCGTGCCGATGTCCGCTGTTGTGTTGTCCAAGGCAATCCAGCAGGTCGTCATCTCGGCTGGAGTGATGTAACTGATGTAAGTTGCGTCTTGGTGAAGCGAAACCGCTTTGGCTCCAGGAGGCTTCATCCAGAGACTATCCTGTCCAATGCGAGCTCCAGGCCAGCCAGCCAAAGTTGCGGTAATGCGGCCAATCGTTTCAGAAAGAACCACGCTGGCAAAGAGGCGATCGCTCTTCCACACATTACAAATCTCGCGGGTAATGTCAGGTAGGCTCATGCCAGGTCGCCAATGCCACTCATCTGGGTAGATGCCGGTTTCAAAATCTCCGGCAAAGATCGGCTCAATGCGTTCAGCCAGTTGCTCAACCAAAGCACGGTCAATTAAATCATCGATGACCAAAAATCCGTCTTCGTTGAACTGGGCAATATGTTGCTCAGTCAGAGGGGCGGAGGCTTGAGCTGAAGCGTGAACCATGGAGCTGCTCCCGTGGGTAATGCGGTAAAGTCATATCCGGATAGATGAGTCAAGCTATCCAGAGAGGATCATTGAGCTTGTTATAACAAGCTCGACCACAGGAAACTGTAGTTTCAAGCACGGTCTGACCCATGCCCATCACATAATCTGTGCCACACTGCACATTCATTGATGGTGTGCAGCAGGTACAACGAACCACCGTCAAGAAAACATGATAAATCCATGACTCTTCAAACTATTCAGCCCGGTCAATTGGCGATCGCCACCAGCGACTTTTATGCTCGTCCCATGACATTTGTCGAGAATGGACAGCGATTGGGCTACGAACCCGATGTTGCTCGAATCCTTTGTGCCCGTTTAGGACTAGAACCCATTTGGACAAGCCTTCGGATGGATGAGTTCTACCCTGCAATGCAGACCGGGCAGTACGATGTCCTATGGTTTAACCAGGCCATCACGGATGAGCGAAAAGCATGGGTCAACTTTACGCGCCCCTATGGTCTGTTTGACGAAGCTATTTTGGTGAAAGGCGATCGCCCCATTCATTGCATCGAAGATCTGAAAGGGATGAAGGTCGGGGGACTTGCTGACAGCACAAACATCGCTCTAGCCGCAACTTTTCCAGATGTGGAAGCGATTTCATACCCCGGCAGTGATCAGGTATTGCCAGAAATGTTAGACGCCCTTCGTGGAGGAGAGATTGATGCACTGATCGATGACGAATTGGTTCTTGTCGTCGCTGCTGAGGATAATCCGGCCCTGCGAGTAGCCTTTGACGTACCCACGCGCGTTCCGTTTGGGGTGGGAGTAAGAAAAGATGCGGCTGAGCTTCATGAGGCGATCGACAGCACACTCCAAGCACTCATTGACGACGGAACCTTAGCCGATTTGTGGGCAACCTGGATTCCGTGGAAGCCTTTTCCCCTAGGCAAGTAAGCAAATTTTTCAACACACTGCTGTTGTGCTCCGGGCAGCTCTAAGCCCCTGTCTACACTCAAACTTTACTTTTCACAGAATTCATAGACCTGGAAAGGCAAAGGGCTTGCCTTGTTCCAGGTCTATGAGTACGAGCAATCTAAACGATGGAATCCAGCCTAGTAAGCGTCCTGGATTTCGTAGAAATCAGGTGAGATATAGTCTTTCCGAAGAGGCCAGCCAATCCAGTCTTCAGGCATTAGGAGTCGCTTCAGGTTCGGGTGTCCTTCAAACTCAATACCGTACATGTCGTAGGTTTCGCGCTCTTGCCAGTCTGCCGAGTTCCAGATCCAATAGACTGATGGCACACGAGGATTATCGCGAGGCAAAAAGACCTTGATTCTGACCTCTTCTGGCCCAACCACGTCATCCTCTAGCTTGACCAGATGATAGACGCTAACGAGTTCATCTCCAGGGCCAGCATCATAGCCCGCTTGACACTGCAAATAGTTGAAGCCGTAGGCATAAAGCGCTGTTGAGAAAGGAAGTAGAAAATCAGACTCCACCTTCAGCACTTCAACGCCCAGATGATCAGGCTCCATAATTTCATGGTCGAAACCATTTTCAGTCAACCATTTTGAGACTTTTCCAGCCTCAACGATATCTGACTGTTCCTGTTCAGCGTTGTCTTGGTTTTCTGCTTTTGAATCAGACGATGCCATTTCTTCAGACTTCCTCTTTCTCGGCTTCTTCTTCAAGAGCGGAGGCAGGCATTCCCATCGCGCTCCTTAGTTCCTTCGGGGGAGCTTGTCTGGTGTCAGCTCTGAGATATTCCCCGGTTAAAATTTCAGGAACTTGCTTCATATTGTGCGATCGCGTGTAGTAGCGATGAGTCTGCTCATAATTGCTACGCTCTTGAATGGCCTCGTTGGCAATCTTCTTCCGCAGCTTTATGATCGCATCAATGATGGCTTCTGGGCGAGGCGGGCAACCCGGAATGTAGACATCTACTGGGATAATCTTGTCTACGCCACGAATCGCTGTTGGAGAGTCCATGCTGAACATCCCTCCAGTGATCGTGCAAGCACCCATGGCGATGACGTACTTTGGATCAGGCATCTGCTCATAGAGGCGAACCACGGCGGGAGCCATCTTCATTGTGATCGTTCCAGAAGTGATCAAAAGATCAGCCTGCCGAGGAGAAGCACGTGGAACCAAGCCAAATCGGTCAAAGTCAAATCGAGAACCGATCAGAGCGGCAAATTCGATAAAGCAGCAAGCTGTGCCGTATAGCATTGGCCATAGGCTAGAGAGCCTCGCCCAGTTGTGTAAGTCATCAACCGTTGTCAGGATGATGTTTTCAGAAAGCTCCTGTGTGACTTGCGGAGCCCCAATCGGATTTGTGATGTTCTGTGTAGAACTATCAGAAGTAGCGATATCGGAGTTCATGACCATTCCAGTGCTCCTTTCCTCCAAGCGTAAACCAAGCCAATCACGAGGATGGCAACAAAAATCAGCACTTCTATAAATGCAAGCAGCCCCAGCTGATTAAAAGCAACTGCCCACGGATAAAGAAAGACAACTTCAACGTCGAAGATGACGAAAACCAAAGCGAACATATAGTAGCGAATGTTGAACTGAATCCATGCACCACCGATAGGCTCCATGCCGGATTCGTATGTAGTTCGCCGTTCAACACCCTGACGCTTGGGACGTACAATATAAGACACCGTGAGTGCCAGTACAGGAACCAAGCCGCAGATAATTAAAAACCCGAGGAGGTATTCGTAACCATTAAGGACAAACACTTAAGAACTCGTACCCCAGCGCGAATGACACAGTACATGTTACATGCTTTTTACATTGTAGAGGATTGTTCTCAGAAGTCATCCCACTGTTCTCATAGCAATTCTGATGGTTAGGATTAGAGAGAGCGATTGATGGTTGAGAATAGCAAGAGCGATCGCCCAAATGCCTGATGAACAGACCCAATACCAAGCAGGGAAATTTTCTCGCTGACTTTGGAGCCTCGACTAGATTGGGTTGCGAGCTGATATCAAGGAGAAAATTATGCCTTCTGATAGACCAGTCCTATAGATTAGCTCTTGCGAATAGATTCATCAATGACTCTGATACATTTCGCTTGCCCGCAACGCTGTTGTCGCTTCTCCAAATCATCTGATCATTTCTCTTGTTGAAATCGTCGTTTAAAGTGAGTGATTGCGTGTCAAAGCAGGATTCTCTCAAGTCCGAAAGCAATGTTGGGCAAATCATGAACGATATTAACCAATTGCTTGACTCGTTTGGGCGATTTGGGGTGGATCTAGGACTCGATCGCATCGTTCAACTACTGGAGGATTTGGGAAATCCTCATTACCGCGTTCCCGTCATTCACGTTGCAGGCACTAACGGTAAAGGTTCAGTTTGTGCCTATCTTGCTTCGATTCTGACTCAGGCTGGCTATCGTGTAGGGCGCTACATTTCACCTCATCTCGTCAGTTGGTGCGATCGCTTTTGTGTCAACGGTCAGGCGATCGCACCCGCAACCCTCTACGACATCCTGACTCGCGCTCGTGAAGCGATTCGTCCTGATCTCCCCTCTCCCACTCAGTTCGAAGTGGTTACTGCTGCAGCATTTCTTTACTTCGCTGAACAACAGGTTGATATCGCCGTGATGGAGGTGGGACTGGGAGGACGGCTTGATGCAACGAACGTGTGCGATCGCCCTCTAGTCAGCGTCATCACCTCTATCAGCCGCGAGCACTGGCAGCGTCTGGGTTCGACATTAGGAGCGATCGCTGGAGAAAAGGCAGGTGTTCTAAAACCTCAGTGTCCCGCAGTGTTGGGGCAGTTGCCTCCAGAAGCAGAAGCAGTGGTGCGACAGCGAGCGGCGAAAGTGGGTTGTGAAGCACGTTGGATTAAGCCGTCTGTGGATTTAGGTGATGGAACAGCTCAACATAAAGGGTCTCCTTCTTTGGTGTATCCGCTTCCGCTGCCCGGAGCGCATCAGTTGATGAACTCAGCCTTGGCGATCGCTGCCATTCAAGTTTTGCGAGAGCAGGGATGGAACATTGGCGATCGCGCCATTCTTGAAGGAATGCGGCAGACTCGCTGGCCTGGACGCATCCAGTGGTCACAGTGGAAAGGGCATCCGTTGCTGATTGATGGAGCGCACAACCCGGCTGCCGCAACCGTCCTGCGGCAATACGTGGATGACAAGCTTTCCCGGTCTGAGCCAGCCTCTGGTTCTCAAACCGTTCACTGGGTCATGGGCATGTTGTCTACCAAAGATCATGCCGATATTTTCAAAGCTCTATTGCGAGATGGCGATCGCCTCTCTTTAGTCCCCGTTCCCGAACACAGCAGCGCGATACCGTCAGAACTGGCTCAGCTCGTTACCGATTTGGGAATTAGCCTGGAAGTCTGCAAGTCTTTTGAAGACATTCATCTAGCTTTAGATGAGGCTTTTGAGCAAAGCTCAATTCAAAATGCTGCGGAAGCGTCTCCAGTATCGGCTTCTACGTCAGACGTTTCTCAAATGGTGGTGTTCTGCGGCTCTTTATATTTAATTGGGCATGTCTTCCAACAGCACCCTGAACTTTACTCTTGAATCTGAGGAGGACGAGCCTCTTTCCACACAAAAAGGGTAATCCAGCAAACTACAAGCACTAAGGCCAGTCTTGTAAATTGAGCAACGCCTTGAATCAACTGTGGCAAAGGAACGAGCCGTCCGGCAAAGTAAGCCAGACTCACGATCGCTGAAGCCCAAGCTAAAGCTCCCAAAGCATTCCACAGTAGACACTGAGCGCAGGGCATTTTTACAGCTCCAGCGAGGGGGCCTGCAAAAATTCGGAGCAGCACGATAAACCGTCCAAGAAAGACTGCTCTGTCCGCATTCTGAGCGAACTGGCCTCGAACTCCGAGCATCTGCTCTTCGGTCAAACGAAATAAGCGCCCGACTCGCACCAAAATCGGCCAGCAAAAGAAGCTAGAGATAAAAAAAGGATTTTAATCTAACTGCAATCCCTGCTATAGCGAATCGCAGTTAGATTGAGGCAACCTGAAAGGCTAAACCTCTTGCATAGAAAGCATTTCATTCTGAATCTTGAATGTTGAATTCTGCTTCTTACTATAAGAGTTCGATTTGTAGTGCTACGCACTGATATAAAACTAATAGTTGATGGAGAAATCGCTCACCGCGCGATTTCTCCATCAACTATTAGTCCTAACCTATCTGCGCATTGCTATAATTCCTTTTTGTTCTCATCATCACCATTACGTAGGTTCTGTTGAGTTGTGCTATCCATGCCCCCAATCCCCAATAAAGATGTAGAGCATTTGGAGTTCAACAAGTGTTGAGCAGAAGTATCGCAATTTAATCTAGTACGACCTGCTCTATACAATTTGCTCTATCCAAATTTCTCAGACAGGCTCAATGCCCCCAACCCGCATAGGGCATAGAAAAAAAGTTGCAAGTTCGGTAACGTGGTTGCCTGTGCTTCGACAGAGTGCATTTGTTTTTCTGGGGAATATATTATCCATGACTCGATTTAGAGTATTGACCGTAGGGGCGATCGCCCTAAGCTTTGTGGGCAGTTCGGCAGCATCAGCTTTAGAGGTAGCCTCACCCAATGCAGACGTGCCGCACATGGGGGTGGATGGAGTTTTTACGTTAGATGTCAGTGTTCCGGCTTCGCTTCACGACCCGCGTAATCCTGGACGTATCGTCTTTGAAGAGATGGAGCGCTTCTCGTTTTATCGAGATATGGAAGGCGAAGATCCCATTGCTGAAAGTTGTCAGTATTCTTATCAAGGTGCAGTCCCTGATCCGTTCTACTATCCAGAGTTTCAGACCTCGATTTGGGATTTATTTGAGCTGACATCTGATGACCCCGCTTGCATTGGTTTTCAGTATGTGGCGTTGCGATCGCCTCATGGAGAACCGATTCATATGCATGTTCGCTATGGGAATGAAAGCTCTAGTTTCGAAGAATTACTGCAAATGAGCTTGGCAGAACCCGACCGCGCAGAACTCAATCCTTGGTGGAGTCTCTACTGTGCCGAAGGGATAACGGCCTGCGATTAATAGCTGAATGGTGAGAATAGCCATGCGTTATTTCCGAATCGGACTTCTCTCATTCATCATTGCCTGGATTTTGATTCTGTCGGTCAATGCTCACGAAGTCGGGATGCGGGCTGATGTTCAGGCTCGTTCTGCGAGTGGAGCTAGAGTCACCTATTCTGCAACCACGCTTCCAGTCAATGCCCAAATTATATCGATTACCATCACAGTCATCTACAGCACCAGAGAACCGATGGCTCATGGGCGCATTCAAATTTATGCTCCTGATCGTTCTGATATCCCTTGGCGAGTAGGCAGACTCGATGCGGAAGGCGAGTATCAATTTACTCCCGATCTATCTAGGCGAGGTCGCTGGACGATTCGCGTTGAATCCGAAGGACACACTAATTTCATGAATCTAGTCATTTGAAATTGGAGTCAACTGCTCATAAGTTAAGTTTGTGCTGTAATGACAGCCAGCATCTTACTGGGTCATTTCTGTAGGCGCGCAGCGCGCCTCTGTCTAGCCTGTTTTTGACGAGACAGAAAGCACTACGCGCTGAAGTCAAACCAATAGTTTATGGAGAAGCCGCGCACCGCGCGGCTTCTCCATAAATATCTG
>CAKZMO010000730.1 GCA_937128595.1 uncultured cyanobacterium
GCGTTGCACATTCGAAGAATGATTTTGGTAGGGGCATCGCAATGCGATGCCCCTACAGCAGGTCATCCATGAGTTGAATCTTTCCGCGTCATTCCATGCTGTGCAACACCTACATTTTTAATCTGGTCAGTCTGCGATGAAAGGGATATTTCTTCTCAGAAATCGCCTAAGACGATTTCTGATTCAAAGACCAATCGTAGTCTAGATACTTGACTTGGTAATCTCCTGCTTCCAAATAAGCTGCATCTTCTGGTTCAAGGTACTGAGTCATGAAATTCAGTGCAGCCCGTTCCTTGTCTGAACCTGCAAAGCCTGACTCAACCCCATAATCAGCCAGCCAGTCTTCTCCAAACCAATCAAAGATCTCAGAAATCTTTACCTCTGCTGCCTCGCGGTCGATTTGCACTCCATAGGAACTCGACAGCCACTGCTCGACCTGTTCATCCAGTTGCTGATCCAGCTGATCCGCTACGTAGGGTTCCGGTCTCAGAGGCGGACAGCTCAGCGCCGTGCAGTTCAGCGCCGCATGAATTCGGGGTTCGTTGAAGTCTTTGCGTAGGGTCTGATGCTCGATGTTATCTAGGGTCTTTGACTCCCCGGCAATCTCAAACGTTCGGATGCGCCAGACTCCAGGAATATCTCGAATACTATCTTTGATAGGATTTTGGTCAATGATAGATTGCAGCGTGAACGAATTGTAGGCATTGATCAAAAACGCGATTTTCTGATTGTCACTCCAGCTTTCGTAGGTTGCAGAAGAAACCGCCCCGATCGACGCATTGAACTGATCGAGCCCCTGACGGTTTTGCTGAAGTGATTGGTAATCCACCATGCCGTTTTCGTCCACGTAGGTCTGAAGCAGCTCAGCATAAGGCTCATAGCTAAAAACACCTGTCTCGTCTGAGTTAGGTGATGAAATCTCTTCTGAAGACGATTCTTCAAAAGTGGGAGTGCTGCATCCTAGAATGCCTCCAGTTCCTAAAAGACCGAGGGCAATTAGCAAAAAGCTAGACTTCTTCAGACTCAATCCCATAGGTTGGCGATCGCCCCTTTCACACATTCGCTCAGGTCTCCGGTGGATGGTTTTCGGTGTCGACTGACTCAGCCAGCCAGTCTAACTGAGCTATATCACAATAGCTTTGACACTTGCTCAATGTGCCACTTGAAGCTGAGCTAACCCTGAGACCAGAATTAAAAACTCTGTAGTTTTTGCACTGATTCAATCCTCATCTGTGCAGATCAAATCAGTTAAGCAGCCCCACAAACTAAAAGGTCAGGGGCACTTGTCCCCTGACCAACTCTTCTAAACGCAAGGCAAACTCTTAGATTCTTTTGAGGCTAGGATAGCTGGCGAGAACTTCGTCTGACGAAAGGGTCTCACCTTCTGATTGAGGAGTCCAAAGGACTTCGAGAGCAACCAGCTCATCACTAGACACAGAACCCAGCTGACTCAATGCTCGTCGCAGATCGTCAGAGCTTTGAATCTTCGGGAGGTCAAGCTTACCCTGAGCCGCGACAACTAAAGTCGCCACAATGTACTCACCAGGGGCTTCGGCCACTGCTAAGTCTCCCTTAGCTGCATCCTCAGACGCGCTCGGCCGCAGAACCTTGTCGTTGACATTCGACAGGGTTTCTTTCGAAAATTTGCTGCGCTCGATTAAGGCCATGCGGTTGAATTCTGCCTCAGCAGACTCGAGCCGTGCTTGACTGCTGTTTGAGTCGCCATAGATCCAGTATTCTGGGTGGCGCAACAGCGACAAGGTTGATTCCTGAAGCACCTGAGTCAAGCCCTGAGTCGAGCTAGTGTTGGCACTTTCAGCCATGCGATTGAGATCGGCCTGGAGTTCGCGGGCATCTGCCAATAGTCCAACTTGAACCCGAGCCACCGTTAGTTTTGGTGAGGCCGAGGTGCCACCATAGCCGTACTCGTTGTCAGACGTCGCGCTTTGAAAGCTGCGAACTAAGAAATTGGCGATCGCAATGAATATCACAATCGTGAAGAGTCCTCCAAATCCACCCCCAAATCCAAATAAGGGGAATAGAAATGGAAAGCCGAACCCTCCGCCATATCCTCCGTATCCACCCCTGGGGGCACGAGACGGGCTGGGTCTGACATAGGTACTGCGAGGAGCACGAAAGCTGCCTCCTCCAACTCGTCCACCAGCACGGGCCGCCATTGCGTCACTAGCATGACCAAAGACCAGTGTGGCCATCAAACCGAAGACGAGCACGGTTTTCAAAAAAGGCTTGATTAAGCGGGAGATTTTCTCTCTCATAGCATCTTCTAACTGAGCGTCATCTAAAACGTTTCTACAGAGTGCTTCCGCGTTACCTCAACATCAGAGCGGCAATAACGGGATTTGCACTCACCAGATATTCTTATCTTCTGGCTTGTCTTCTCATCAAGATTGAAATTGACCCTTTTAGCTTTAATTTTGGTTGGAGCTTTCATCCATTATCAGGGTGGAGGTTAGTCTATCCCCTCCTTTTAATAAATGTATCGTTTTTGAAAGGAAAGCGGTAAGGGAATCTCATCACAACAGAGGAGGGTTATCCTCCCTGGCGTCGCTTTGACGAATCAAAGCGGAATCAATCCAAACCCCCTCGTCTTACAATTAATGTGTGAGGGCTTACTCTTTCGATTTGCAAGGGTTGGTACAACCTGCCAAAGCAGACCAACGAGGGTAGAAGCTCCTAGAATTGTCATCCGCACATGTATTGCAAAAGGTGGTTTGTTGCCTGTGGTATTTCAGATTGGGCTGCTGGGGTTGGGTACGGTTGGAACGGGAACAGCCAATATCATTCTCAATCCCGAGCAGCGTCATCCCCTTGTCAGAGAACTCAACATTGCGCAGGTGGGAGTGCGATCGCCCGACAAAGCTCGCTCTGTCGATTTGCCGCCAGAGGTTGTGACCACTGATTTAGACGGAATTGTCACCAATCCTGACATTGATATCGTCGTCGAGGTGATGGGAGGCATTGAGCCTGCGCGATCGCTCGTCTTGAAGGCGATTCAGCACGGCAAACATGTGGTTACAGCCAACAAAGCCCTCATTGCCCGCCACAGCGACGAAATTTTCACAGCGGCTGAAGCAGCGGGAGTTTACGTCCTTCTGGAGGCCGCTGTGGGAGGCGGCATTCCCGTGATTGAACCCCTGAAGCAATCTCTCTGCGCCAACCGCATCGACTGCATTACGGGTATTCTCAACGGCACTACCAACTATATCCTGACTCGAATGCAGCAAGAGGGCGGCGATTTTGAAGAAATTTTGGCCGATGCTCAAGAATTGGGCTACGCCGAGGCCGATCCCACAGCCGATGTAGACGGCTTCGATGCAGCGGACAAGATCGCTATTGTCGCGGCTCTTGCTTACGGTGGTCGGATCAATCTTGATGAGGTCTATTGCGAAGGCATCCGCCAGATTACAGCGACAGACATCGACTACGCCGATCGCCTAGGATTTGTGATTAAGCTGCTCGCCACGGCTCGGCGCGATCGCCAATCCAGCCAGTCCAGTCAATCGGATCGATTGGAAGTCCGCGTTCATCCCACACTTGTGCCCAAAGAGCATCCCCTCGCCAACGTCAACGACGTTTTCAACGCCATTCTGGTTGAGGGAGACCCGATCGGACAGGTGATGTTCTATGGTCCTGGAGCAGGGTCTGGCCCCACAGCCAGTGCTGTTGTATCGGACATTCTCAACGTGGCGGCTCTTCTAAAAGTCGAGCGCAGCGGCTCTACGAAGCCAGATGGAACGCCCATGCTCGATCCGCTACTGGCTCCCTCTCATCAACACTATTGTTCGATTCGCCCCATTGATGACCTAGAGACCCGCTTTTACACTCGCTTGTTGGCTAAAGACGAACCCGGCGTCATTGGAACTCTAGGCATTTGCTTTGGCAAAAATAATGTCAGTCTTGAGTCCATCGTCCAAATTGACAAACACAACGAGCAGGCAGAAATCGTCATCGTGACCCACAAGGTTCGAGAAGGAAATGTGCGTCAGGCTCTCAAGGCCATTCGAGATTTTGACGTTGTTGAATATGTTCCTGGCATCTTGAGAGTGCTGGATTAGCGTATTTAAAGTAGGGCGATCGCTCTACGTCACCTATTTTCAAATCTCCTCAACCCTTTTGAGAGGATGTTTGAAAAGTATTAGACAACACGCTGGAACAAGACTGATCCCCC
>CAKZMO010000731.1 GCA_937128595.1 uncultured cyanobacterium
CATTACGGTCATCATTACAGAGCGCCTGAGATTCACCGAATGAATAGGTACATCCGCTCAGCATAATGACACAGCAACCGTAGAAAAGCTAGCGATCGCCCCAATTTTCTTAGATGAAACCGTAGATTTTGGAATGATTTGCCACAAAATCGCGACCCATCTGGATTGAGGCTAGACGATGACACTGGGGTTCAATCGCGCCGCCAGTCCCTCAATTCAAGGTTCGCAGCGCCTGTGGTTCGGGCTAGGATTCGGCTTCTGCCAACTCAGGACAGCGATCGCACAAGCCTTCAACTGTGACCTCGTAGCGTTCGGCCCGCAGCCCCGGACGCAAGTCAGGAAGCTGAATCGACTGAAACAAATCCCAAGGAATATCTTCAATCGCGCCGCAGCCGCGACAGCGGAAATGGTGATGGGGACGAACGTTGGCATCGTAGCGAGAAACGCCTTCTTCTAATAGCACCTCACGCACTAGCCCCACCTTTCGCAAGGCTTGTAGCGCGCTATACACCGTTGCCTGCGACGACTGCGGCGCATCTTGATTGAGGTCGGTCAAAATTTGTTCGGCGGTGGGATGATCGCCCCGCGCTAGCAAATTGGCATACACCGCAAACCGTTGGGGCGTAACGCGCAACCCCTTGTCCTTTAAAGTCTGGCTGACCTGCTGGCTGGTGTACTGCTGCATATCTAGCGTGGCGATTCAACTCTCCCAAGGATTGATGTCCTAATTATATGCCAGAAGTTAAAGTGATTCCTAGTCCGAAACTTGTCATTTTTTTAAGCATTTATTACTATTTACTTGTTCCTAGGTCGGAATTATTCTGATTTACAGTCATGTCTTGCAGTTTCAGAAAGACTTTAGGTTCATTAGCCTGCGGATGCTGGCTTGAATTACTGAAGTCTATCCCGAATTGTTGAGGCTGTGATTGATTGTCTGACCGCAGCGATCGCTGCATCTGTCGTCCCAATTCTGTCGTCCCAATATTGATTAAGGAATAGATGACACGAAACGCGATCGCATATCCATTGTGATTTCAATTGCAAAATTTCAATTGCAAAATCAGCATTAGTTACTGAATGAGGTGAGTTATGTCCGTTCTCGAACGTGTACCCGACGTTGTATTTAAGACCCGCGTGCGTGATGAGTCTGTTCCAGGCTCCAATCCCTTCCGCTGGCAAGATAGCACCACCCAAGAAATCTTCGGCGGCAAGAAGGTGATCGTCTTCTCGTTGCCGGGTGCCTTCACGCCGACCTGTTCGTCCAATCACCTGCCCCGCTACGAAGAACTGTATGACGAGTTCAAGGCGCTGGGTGTGGATGAAATCATCTGTGTATCGGTGAACGATGCATTCGTGATGTTCCAGTGGGGTCGTCAGCAAGGTGCGAAAAATGTATTTTTGCTGCCCGATGGCAACGGCGAATTCACCCGCAAGATGGGAATGCTGGTAGACAAAGCGAACCTTGGTTTTGGAATGCGGTCTTGGCGCTATTCCATGTTGGTCAACGACTGCAAGATTGAAAAAATGTTCGTTGAGCCAGACTTCTCCGACAACTGCCCAACCGATCCCTTCGAGGTGTCGGATGCAGACACCATGCTGGCATACATGAAAGGGTCTGAAGCGCCAGGTGTATCCGAACCCCGCAAAGAATTTGTAGGTTAATTGGGTTGAGTCGATCCCAAACGGATTGGCCTGACTTTGTGGTATCAGTCCCAGTCAGTGCTTTTTGTTTTGCCAGAGCTATTGGAATGGGTCAAGACAATGCGCCTTGACCCATTCATCGCTGTAATTCATTACCATTTCGGCAGCTATCCATTCCGCCGATCTCGCTGAAACCCGCATTCCTTAGTTCAAAAATGAGGATTCTGAGTGACGGCTAGAGCGGTTGTGAGGCAAAGGGGCTAGCGACTTTTGCATAATGCATAGATTGAGGCAGGGAGGCCAGCAGGTTCTCTCTGTCTCTTGTTGTTAAGATGCATTGACAACGATCGCTACATCATTTAATCAACTTCTACGAATAGAACCTGCGATGAATTCCCCCAACCGTACTCAAGCCGCCATTGAAATAGTGGCGTGACATGACTAATTTGGTGTGTGAGCACGACGGCATCAAATGATTGGCTAGTGGCGCGTTACGGCTTTGCCTAACAGCACCCTACTGAGACTATCTCAACAGTTTGACTGTGCCGCTCCAGCAGGATGAGAAAACGACATCACAACTAGGCGGGCGCAACGAATTATCAGTAATTCTTATCACCCAAAATCCCCCCGAGTGGGCTGAGGGTTGACAAAACACAAGAACAGCATCTTTTTTGACACAGAACGGGGCTGTGGATGAGCCACTGTAATGTGAGGCTGCTGTTTTTCCTGTCGTGCATCAATTGCCGCGTCATGACGACCGTTAAGCGCGATCCGCGATCGCAGCCTAGATCGATTGATCGCTATGGTGCTAAGCCGATAGCTTAGGGAGTTTTGGTGAAGCAATCCAGCCGCTCTACAAAAATTCTCTTGTCCCAACTAAAATGACTGCCGTGCGCCAACGCTGCTTAGTGTTTTCATGCATGGGAGAATCGTTCGCCTTGTTCAATATCTGGATAGTCGATCAAGGTGATTAGGCAAGGTAAGGTAGGGTTAAATCGTCAAACTCGCCCTTAACCAGACCTCTCAATGCGTCTCAACCACAGTCAGACAGCACTTTAATTTACTTGACTAAAAACCTGTTATCACAGAGACTTCACGGTTGGCAACATTCGCCAATATTGATTGCACCAATGGCAAAGCTTACCTAAAGCTTAGCGATGTTATTGATTTATTTTTTTAGTGTTCCATAGAGTGGGTTAACTGATTGCGATCGCCCGTTTTTCAGCCTTAGCTTTTTCGATCTTAGACAGCTTATTAGACTTGTTGTGAAACAGGAGGGTATGAAATAATAAGGCGCATTACATCCACCCTAGCTTCTCAGGCTCATGCTTAATCTTCACCGCCTCCTCCGCGATGAACGCCTGCTGCGAGCCATGACCGGTCTCAACCGCAAAGCATTTGAAGCGTTGAAACCGGCCTTCGCCGAAGCGTTAGCTGAAGCTGATATTCCCCGACGTCATCCCGCTCCACGGCAACGGGCCCAAGGGGGTGGACGCAAACCTCGTTTGAAGACGGTCACAGACAAGCTCATCTACATCCTGTTCTACTTCAAATGTTATCCAACCTTTGATCTCGCTGGGTTGCTGTTTGATTTAGACCGCTCTCAGGCCAATCGTTGGATGCATCGATTGCAGCCGGTATTGGAGCAGGCACTGGGCAAGAAACTAGCCCTGCCAGAGCGCAAATTGAGAAGCATGGAAGAGTTTATGGAACGATTTCCATCCGTGGAGCGGGTGATATTGGATGGAACCGAGCGTCCGATTCAGCGTTCTAAAGACCGACAGAAACAGAAGCAGGACTATTCGGGAAAAAAGAAGCGACACACCCGTAGCCACCTCGCGGCGGTCGATGGCAATAAGCGAGTGCTATTACTGAGTCATGCCTATCGAGGTAAAGAGCATGACAAAGGGATATTGAACCGGGAGAACTGGAGTGAACATATCCCTGATGAGGTGAAAATACAGGGGGACTTAGGGTTTCAGGGACTTCAAAATGAGTATGTCAACGTGGAGATTCCCCATAAGAAACCGCAAGGAGGTGAGTTGAGCCAAGAGCAGAAGGAAGAGAATCGCGCCTTAGCTCGTGAGCGAGTGGTGTGTGAACATGCGTTTGGAGGAATGAAACGCTACAACATTGCCAGTCAGGTCTATCGAAACCGAAAAGACGGCTTTGATGATCGCTCAATGTTGACAACAGCGGGCTTGTGGAACTTTTATTTAGACGCCGCATAAAACAGGTAGAGAGAAGGAAAGAGTTGCCGACAACATATCTGAGGATTAGAGCTATTTCACAACAGGTCTAATACACCGTAAATTAAGTTGAACGACATTCCCAAGTCGGCCAGTTGGCTCAACATGATTGAGATTGAATTCTCGGCATTAGCCAGAGGCTTCTTACATCGGCGGATTCCAACTCTAGAAGAGATAGAACGGGATGTCTTAGCGTTGGTGGCAGAGCGGCAAGAGAAGTGCATCAAAATTGACTGGCAATTCTCGATTGATAAGGCTTGCCAAACCATGAGTCGCCATTATGGACGCATCAACCCAGAC
>CAKZMO010000732.1 GCA_937128595.1 uncultured cyanobacterium
TGCCTTCGCCCTGTCGGCTCTCCTGTGGGAAAGCAGATTGCACGGCTGGATCACGATACCGTTCCAACGCCTGTTCCCAAGACTGCAACGCTTCCCGAAACTGGCTGACTCGATTCTGCTGAATGCCCTGCTGCAAGAGGCGATCGGCTTCCTCAAACTGTAGGAAAACAGCAACCTCTTCTACAGAGGTTGACCGAAGCGTCAGACGATAAACCCCAGTTTCTCCGGCTGCATATGAATTTGCCCAGAGGGTATAAGTGCCTGTAGTCGGTAACGTGATCAAAATGCGAGAGTTGGTTCCGGCTGCATCGTCATTTTCTGTTAGGCGCGACCCATCGGGAGCAAGTAGCATCAAATAAGTGTCAAATGCATCACTCTCCATCTCGATGCGAACACTTTGTCCAGCCTCACCTTCAAAGGTATGAACATTGTAGAAACTGCCATCAGACAGAACCTGACTGTTGCTATCGAGTTGCCCTTCTATATCTAAGGGTGTAGCGGGTGTCGCAGACGTTTGGGCGAGGGTGCGCTCTGGAAACACCGTCACAGCGGGGACGGCAACGGCCAAAAGCAACAAGGGAGAAAATAGCGAGAGCAGAGTGTGAGGCTTCATAAGGTTCTCTGGGGTGGGCGATCGCTGTTAAAGAACGTCTGAGCATACTTAGTTCACAGCTATTGTCACCTATGCAGTTTTGCAAGGCGAATTTAAGAGAAGAGCCACAACGTCTTGGGCACTCCGCATCGTTATCATTTTTAAAAGAAAATTATCTTTAGGAGAAAAGAAGTCAACGTTGTTGGGCAGCAGAGAGCGATCGCCCTTATTTGTGGAGAGGGGCGATCGCTCTTTTTTGTGAAGATTTTAGTTTTGAAATTGCACTAGCTTGCAACTTGCATTGGCATCAATTCCTGCTGCTCCAGCCGCTCATGCTCCACCACAAACACATTTGAGTAGAGGTTCGCGATAACTTGCTGTCCTTGCTGAGTTAGCTCAAGGTATTTCAGCCCATCCTTCACGTAAGGAAAGACTCCATTCCAATAGAATTTGGGATAGTTGTCGCGCAGATCGCCGGGATGTTGATAACCCAGCGCTTTGCTAACACCTGTTTCGACAAACTCGTAATAGAGAGCCCCAATTTTCTTGAGATAGCGAGGATCGCTGAGCTGACCAATCAGATCTGAAGCTCGGACTAGGCCAGGGTAATTGACTGTATCTTGATGGTCTTCTACAGCAGGAACCGGAAAGCGAGTAAGTTCGATGTTGCGCTTGATCACCTGGGCGTCAATGAGGGTATGTCCACCAAACCGCTCTTCGACAAATAGCTTCGCGCGATCGACATGATAAGGAGTTAGCCCTGCATCAGAAGCTCCAGGCGGAAGCTGGATCATCTCGTCGCTTTTGCCTGTCGAATACCAGCCATTGCCATCTCTGCGGCAGACACCCTTGACGTAGCCAATATCGTGACAAACCAGAGAAATAATGAAGTGAAGCCAGTCTTCGCAAGAAACTCCACCCTCACGAATATGCTTTCCGCGCAGGATTTCCTGTCCAACCAGCGTGACCAAGATGGTGTGTTCTACATTGTGATAAAGCGCATCGCTACGGGCAATATTTTCGAGCGCCATGGAGCCTACCCAACCGATGATGTCCTCATAGTTGGTCTTCCATCCTCCATAGGTGCGATGATAACCCTCTTTCAACTTCTTCACGAAGTCATCGATTAGCAGTTCAGTCGCATTAAACATAACTCGATGCTCACCTGTCTTGAGTCACTATAACTATATAGATCGATAGAGGGGGCGTTGAGAACATGCTCGACGCCACTCAGTAGAGCACTAATACTGGGCAGGATTTTCGGGGTAGCAAATCTATCTGACCCGAATGATGCCTATATCCCATGACATAACTATCGAAGTATGTTGAAACTCTATCGCAAACTTGCGGATAGACGCTGTGATTTAAGTCTTCAAATTTCAACATATTTCTGATCTTGTTTCTAGATTTGGCTAATTGCTTACTCGCGATCGCTCCAAACTAGTTGAGTGTCTTTTCGCCAGAGCCCTTAGAGGATGTTTGAAAAGTATTAAACAACACGCTGGAACAATACTGATCCCCCTAAATCCCCCTTAAAAAGGGGGACTTTGATTCCGGTTCCCCCTTTTTCAAGGGGGGCTAGGGGGGATCTAAAGTAGCATTGACGACTTCTCAAACATCCTCTTACGAGGTCTTAACGAGAAGGCTCCCCACTCTAGATCACAGTTTTGCCTGCTTAGGATTTGAGGAGAAAAATCTTCTCGATAATATCTGACACTACTTTATCTGGAGTCGAAGCTCCCGAAGTCACGCCGACAGTGATTTTGCCTTCAGGAAGCCAACTCTCTTGTCGCACCAAATCTTGCTTTAAGGGCTTGTGCTCGATCTGATTGCCGGGGCCGACTCGGCTGGCGCTGTCGATGTGATAAGACGGGATGCCGTGTTCTACTGCGATTTCCTGAAGATGAGTCGTATTGGACGAGTTGTATCCTCCAATCACCACCATGAGATCGACGGATTGATCGACCAGTTGATACATCGCATCTTGGCGCTCTTGAGTGGCATCACAAATGGTGTTGAAGCTCATGAAATGGGCATTCAGATTCACTGGGCCATATTTCTGCATCATCGTGCGTTCGAAAAGCTTGCCAATATGTTCGGTCTCACCTTTCAGCATGGTGGTTTGGTTGGCAATGCCGATTCGCTCTAGATCCCGATCAGGCTCAAATCCTTCTGATGTGGCGTTCTCAAAGATATCTAAGAATTCCTGGCGATCGCCCCCATTCAAAATGTAGTCAGCAACGTATTCAGCTTGCTTCATATTGAGCACAATCAGATAAGTCCCAGCAAAAGAACTAGTGGCTACCGTTTCCTCATGGTTGTACTTGCCATGAATAATCGAAGTGTAGTCCTTTTTTTTGTGCTTCTCGACCGAGTTCCAGACTTTGGCAACCCACGGGCAGGTTGTATCTACAATGGTGCAGCCTCGCTCATTGAGGAACTGCATCTCCTGAACGCTGGCTCCGAAAGCGGGCAAAATCACAACGTTGCCTTTTTCGATCCCTGAGAAGTCTTTCTCTCCGTCGATGACCTCGATAAAGCGAACATTCATCTCCCGCAATCGCTGGTTGACGGAAGGATTGTGAATGATCTCGTTGGTAATCCAAATTTGTTCGGTCGGAAAGTGCTGCCGCGTCTCATAGGCCATTGCAACAGCACGTTCGACCCCCCAGCAAAAACCAAACGCTTCAGCAAGGCGAATCGTAACGTCGCCTCTTGTCAGGGAATATTGATTATCGCGCACTTCCTGAATCAGACTGCTCTGGTATTCAGCATTCATCACACCAGACACGGCAGCCTCGTGCCCAAATCCTTTGCGGAAGTAGTTGTCAGATTGATTGAGCGATCGCTTAAAGGCTTTTGTATCCATGCCTTTTGTATTCATGCTGATTTGATCCCAAAAATCGATGCCACACAGTCTAAGCCTACCAAACCCCAAGCTTTTCGGAAAAAGGATGTTGACCTCGTTTCCATCAGGATCCCCAATCGTTTGAGAAAGGATAGTGAAGTCTATCTCTTGGTTTTCAGCCAACGTTGCGGATCCGCTTTTCCTCAGTCAAATTTTCCTCAGGCAAAAAACAGGGGGCAGTCCTCTCAAGCGGCAGATCTAAAGATACCGTGAAGCTTCTGAAATCAGCCTTACGACTCAATTGAGACATCTCTTCCAAACCGCCGATGAGACATTTGTACAGAATCTTTTGAAATCCTTACCTCTCTTTTCTATCGTGTCCTGTCGTTGTTGATAGCCCTTGTTGATAGCCCTTTCCTGGCACATGTCTCCAAAAACCACGTTGCTAAAAGACACAGGGCTAAAGGGCACAAGATTTTGATTGGGCGATCGCCTCAGCTGCCTCAATTCGCCTACCTCGAAGTTAGTGAAGAAATATTGAGCGGCATCAAGTTTTTTAATGTTTTATCTAGGAGGTTTCTAGAAATTGTTATTCTCACTACAATTCATCTTCTTTAGTAACATTCATTTAAGCGCTTAAGGACGCATTCCTGATATGAAAACTGAAAAGCACCTAGGGCAATCCTTGTCTTTGGTTCTGGTTTTTGTAGCTGCCTGTGTGGGCATTATCGTATTGACAACAAGTCAGCTTGGAGTATAGTGTCGTTAACTGCTCTTTATAATGTTTTCTTCTATGCTCTTGAGCTAGGTGTTAACATATGATGAGCACTGAGAATAAGTATCGGTTGTGGCATTTGTTTCAAGTACTGACGACGAATCTTTCGCGTTCTGTTTTGGCAAGCTTCTCTCCGAAATCTCATCTCTCAACACACCTCTGAATACTTGTGATTTTGGAGCCTTTCTATGTCGATTTATGTCGGTAACTTGTCTTACGATGCTACGGAAGCAGACGTGAGCACAGTGTTTTCTGAAT
The DNA here is from genome assembly GCA_937128595.1 of uncultured cyanobacterium. Taxonomy (GTDB): domain Bacteria; phylum Cyanobacteriota; class Cyanobacteriia; order CAKZMO01; family CAKZMO01; genus CAKZMO01. The sequence goes on from CAKZMO010000732.1 coordinate 4,474, forward strand.
ATGGCACTGTTAAGCGGGTTCAGCTCCCGACCGATCGCGAAACCGGTCGGATGCGAGGCTTTGGCTTCGTTGAGATGGACTCTGAAGCGGAAGAGCAAGCCGCGATTGATGCACTTGATGGTGCTGAATGGATGGGGCGTGACCTCAAGGTCAACAAAGCCAAGCCTAGAGAAAATCGCTCCGGTGGTGGTGGCCGTCGGGGCGGAGGCGGAGGCTTCTCGCGAGGCGGCTACTAAGTCTATTGTGAGTCCGAGCCATTCATCTTGCGGGTTCTAGATTGACTTCGTAGACCTGCTTGATAAATAGCCTATTGAGTTCATTGCTAATCAAAGAGTTTTCTTGAAAGACTCGACCGTCGTCTTGAAACTTCGTCACATCTTGTGCAAGTTTCAAGGCGATTTTTTAGTGATAATTTCGACCGCTGCTTCGAGAGGATGGTTGAAAAATTTTGGGCGGCACATCGGAAAAACTTGTCCTTTCCTGCCCCCCAAACTTTCGGAATTAGGGAACCTGGGGAGACCTGAAGCAATATTGGCAACTACTCGGTATTGCACAGCATGGAATGATGCGAAAATGTTCAACTCATGGATTATCTGCTGTAGGGGCATAGCACTGCTATGCCTCTACCAAAATCATTCTTCGAGTGTGCAATACCGACTACTCAAACCCCCCTCTTAAGCAGCCAGACTGTTTAAAAGGGGGTTTGAGTAGTGACTTGCAGAAAGTCGATCTCTATTTATTAACTTGGCGTTGTCTTATTAACTTGGCGTTGTCCTCACAGGACTTTCGTCTGCTCCGTTCGCAGACTGAGAGTCTTCTGGGCGATCGTCATCTTGCTCTTTGACCAATTCAATATTTTTGCGCTCTAGCTCTAGTTTCTTCTCAAGCTCTTGAATTTGGTCTCTACGAGTTTCGATTTCCAGCGCGCGCCGTGCCACATCTTGATTTTGGAGAGTCAGTTCCTGTCGCCAAGCCTCGATTCGCTCTGCTTCCTGATGAAGCACATCTGGCGAGATGCCCATTGTCAGGTACTTTTCAACTAATTCGAGCACCCATCCTGATGCATCCTCAATCGAAATGACCTCCTTTTGAGAAGATAACTCAACTAAAACCAAAACTCCATCGCCGACCGATGAAAGCTCGGGCGCTTCGATCAAAGCATCGTCTTGCATCAACAAAGACCAAAAATGCTCAGATTTTTGTTGTGCAAGCAGATGGAGGAAGCGGTTATCTGTCTTACCTTGCCGACAGATTTTTGCCAAGTAGAGCATTACAGATATTGAGTGGTGGTTTGCATATCACGGCTTGGTGCCAGTATATCTCTATAGTCTTGTCAAGTTAGGGACACAAGTGTGGGTTTTGCATCAAGATATGGTGATCGAATGCAAAATTTTCGTGTTGTTTTTAGCTTCTGTTCGGTAGTGTCTTATCTTTCCAAGACTCAAAGCTGAGCCAATCGATTTCTTAGAATTTCTGCCTGTTTTTCAGACTCACTCAGCGCATCGCGTGCTCCTTGTACAACTGCCTCAGGAGCCTTGTTGACGAACCCAGGATTGTTCAATCGCCCTGTCAACGATTTGCTCTCAGCATCGACCTTACTCAAATCTTTCTCCAGCTTTGCTCTCAGCGCATCAACATCAACAACGCCTGCCAATGGTACCAACACCTGTACTGTGCCGAACACGCCAGCGAACATTTTTTCCTGGGGAGCTGTTTCGGAGATAACCAAATCCCCGACCTTCGCTAAGTCTCGAATATAGGTATCGCTATCCGTGAGAATGTGTCGCTCAGCTGAACTCTCACTTTGTAAAATTGCTTTAATCTTTGTAGATGGTTTTACTCCAGCCTCTGCTCGGAGGTTGCGAATTGTGCGGATGATGCCAATCAGCAGGTCGAACTGTGTCTCCAATTCGGGCTGAATCAGCGTGTCGTCGGCTTCAGGATAGGCTTGCAGCGCCAACACGCGCCCATCGCTGACCTGATTGAGCGTTTGCCAAATTTCTTCGGTGATATGCGGAGTGAAAGGGTGAAGGAGGCACAAAATGCCCTCTAGAACGTAGCCTAACGTTTGCTGAGCAGCCAATCGCGATGGTGCGTTGTCCTGATGTAAGCGAGACTTGACTAGCTCGATATACCAATCACAAAAATCGCCCCAAATGAATTCATACAGCTCTTTAGCCGCTTCACCCATACCGTACTGTGCAAGGTAGCGGTTTGCTTCACGAGATACTTGGTGAAACCGAGAAAGAATCCAGCGATCGCACAATTCTACCGTTTCAACATCGGGCATTCCCAACTCTTCAGGTGTTTTGCCATCGAGATTCATCATCACAAAGCGGGCTGCATTCCACAGCTTGTTCGTGAAGTTGCGAGACGCTTCGACTGAAACCGACTCATCAGTCTTACGATCATATTCCAGGCGAATGTCTTGACCCGCTCCTGCCACCTCGCGAATCAGCGTGTAGCGGAGTGCATCGGTACCATACTTATTAATCAGCAACAGCGGATCGATGCCGTTGTTCGCCGATTTCGACATTTTCTTGTTGTTCTCATCCCGCACTAGCCCGTGGATGTAAACGGTGCTGAAGGGCATCTTTCCGGTGAAATGTCCTGCCATCATGGTCATACGAGCGACCCAGAAGAAGATGATGTCAAAGCCCGTAACTAGAGTGCTCGTGGGATAGTAGGTGTCCAGATCTTTCGTTTGCTCAGGCCAGCCCATGGTCGAGAAAGGCCACAGTCCCGAAGAAAACCAGGTGTCGAGCACATCGGGATCTTGCTCAACCTGAACCTCTGCACCAAACTGAGATTGAAGCTGGGCGATCGCATCTTCTCCTGTATTCGCCACAACGAACGGTGTCTCATCCGTAATCTCACCGCCCGTTTCACTCACGGCATACCAGGCCGGAATCTGATGTCCCCACCAGAGCTGTCGGGAGATGCACCAGTCTTTCAAATTCACTAGCCAGTCACGATAGACCTTTGTCCATCGGTGGGGCACAAAAACGGGGTCATTCTGATTATCGAGAAAGTCCAACGCGCGATCGGCCATGGGGCGAATTTTTACAAACCACTGGGTCGAAAGCAGCGGTTCAACTGGAACCTTGCCGCGATCGCTGTAGGGAACCGCGTGGCTGTAGTCTTCAACCTTGACCAAAAACCCTTCTTCATCCAGTCGTTTCACCACCGCTTTGCGTGCATCAAAGCGGTCTTGTCCCTGAAAATCGCCCGCATTTTCGTTGAGGGTACCGTCTTTGTTCATGATGTTGACAAACGGCAGGTTGTGACGCTTACCCATCTCAAAGTCATTGGGGTCATGGGCGGGCGTAATCTTGACGCAGCCCGTACCAAACGTCGCATCCACATACTCATCCGCAATGATAGGAATTTCTCGATTCATAATCGGCAGAGTCACGGTCTTACCAATCAAGTGCGTGTAGCGCTCGTCTGTCGGATTGACTGCAACCGCTGTATCGCCCAACATCGTCTCAGGACGGGTCGTCGCCACTTCCATGTAGCCAGAGCCATCGGTGAGAGGATAGCGGAAATGCCATAGATGGCCGTTGATGTCTTTGTTTTCTACCTCTAGGTCAGACACAGCAGACTGGCTCGCCGGACACCAGTTCACCATATATTTGCCCCGGTAGATCAAGCCTTCTGAATACAGACGATTAAAGGCTTCCAAGACCGCCTTTGACAGCCCTTCGTCCATGGTGAACCGCTCTCGCGTCCAGTCCACCGACACACCCAAGCGGCGAAGCTGCCCAACGATGGTGCCGCCCGATTCCTCTTTCCATTTCCAGGCCCGTTCTAAAAATGTCTCACGCCCAATGTCATAGCGGGACTTGCCTTCGGCACGAATCTGCCGTTCCAAAATCGTCTGCACGGCAATGCTGGCGTGATCGGTGCCAGGCAGCCAAAGGGTATTGCGTCCACGCATCCGGTGATAGCGAACCAAAAGGTCAATCAGGGTATGTTCAAAGGCATGACCCATGTGAAGACTGCCCGTCACGTTCGGTGGCGGAATCACAACGCAAAAGGGATCTCCCTCGGCATCTGGATTGGCCTTGAAGACTTCGTTTTCTTCCCAATATTGCTGCCACTTGGCTTCGGTGGTGGAGGGATCGTATTGGGAGGGAAGGGTGGGAACGGTTGCAGTCATGGAGACAGGCTCAGGAGTAAGAACGCAGAATAGAACGGTTAAATGTTACTTCACATTTTGCCATCTAAACAGGAGAGAGTGCGGGTTTGTGTAGGGAAGACGATGCGATGTCTGGGTTGAGTGTGGCGATCGTGCCTTACCTATGAGAAAGATTGGAGTCTGATTGAACTTATGTGGATCTCAGGCCATAAGAGTTTGGATAATATTTGGGTGTGGATTCAGAGTACTGTCGATGAGAGGCTGACAGCGCCCGATGCTGGGTTTGAAGTAGTTTGGGCGAGTTTGAAGTAGCTTGAGTACGATTGATGGCGAGTATATTGCTACTCCACTCGATGATGGCCTAAATCGACTTGGGGGATTAGTGAGTGTGCGTCTTAACACAGGGAGGCGAACGCCGATACTGTAGCACTGACCCAGGGTAAGCGCATGTAGATTTTTAAGGAAAATCGAGTAAGGAAATGGGCTAGGGAAAAAGGCAATCTTTTCTACAGGCAAGTTTGAATGAGCCAAGGTTTTGCTCAACCTCAACGCCGACCTGTCTCAACCCCACTTGTCAATAGCCATTAAGATGCGCTTACCGTGATTAGGAGTAGCGACCCGATCGCAGCATGGATACATATAAGACGGCAAGTGTGAGTTTGTTCCAGTTGGGTTGATGAAGGGGTGAAATGACTGCTCCTAGAGTGTCAGCCCAAGGCTGGGGACTGCTGGCGGTGATCGCCCAAGCAGTTTCTCCGACTACAGCAGACGGCAGCTTAACGCCTAGTGCTTCCGCTATTCCAATCAAGACCGTTTGAGCCAGCAAGGTGCTTCCCAAGTGGCTCATTTTACCGATGTCTTTGAGGTTGGTTGGGCTTAGTGTGAATAGCTGAGCCACGACTGCTGATTCAATCTCTCTGGTCTTCAGGTGTTTCCATCGCCGACCGTTGAAGCTGCGTTTCCAGTCAAGACCGATATAATCGGCAACGTCAGTCACGACTTGCTTCCAGCTCTCATCCCAATTGAGTTGACCTAAGCTGCCAGCCCGCAGATAGCAAATATGATTGCACAGAGTGTCGGGCGAACTGCCAAAGCCAGACCCAATGAGCTCTGCTAAAATTTTACGCTCCTTGTGAGATGCGGCCTTCATTAATTTGCGAAATTCTTTCAGCTTTTTGGGATACTTGCGAGGGCCAGTTGTGAAAGGGGTGATCCATTCATAAGGCTTGATTTTGTGAAGTTTGATTTTGTGAGGTTTTATTTTGTGTAGCTTCAGCTTGTGTAGCTTGATTTTCATGATCTCGGGTCAGGGTGGAGTTAAGGACAGACACGGTTCTAGTGCTGGAAATCTCAGCAACTATCGTGTCCGTTTGCTATCTCATGTTTCACGCCATTTTTTGTTTGACCCTAAACTTAAGCGGTTCTTTACAAATTCCTTATCATTAAACGTTTGTTGAATATTTGCTAAACGTTTAATGATAAAGTGGCGTCTGAATGATAGTGCGATCGCCATCTTGTAGTGCGCGTTGGTGCCAAGAAAACGTATCGAGAACGCAACCACTCAATCATATTGATGCTTACCCAACGGCATTCGCACTTCAACATTGCCCCAATCTGTTGGATAGATTTCTTCCGCAACAAACTGATGATGAACCGGATTGATGTGAATGTAATCACAATGGACTGCAAAATCCTCTTCATCTCGAATCGCATGTTCCCAAAATTGACGCTGCCATAGATTTCGCTCCTTACGCTTTTTTCGGGGCTTCGATATATCCTGCTCGATACTCAAAGCATGACCGTAATGCCTCGTCACATAGGTTTTCACAAGTCGTAAACGAGTTGATAGATCTGGTTCATCTGGACAACGTCAATAAACAGTGAAAATGATCGGGCAAAAAGCACGGATGCACAAATGCACCAATCTGAAACGGATGCTTCTCTCACTTTCTTGATAGCAACACGCAAAGCATGATAAGCCAAGTCATTGCATAGCTACGGCTGATGCTGATACGTAACTTGGTTAACAAAGTAGGTGCTATAGCAATGCGCAGATAGGTTAGGACAGACATTTATGGAGAAGCCGCGCGGTGCGCGGCTTCTCCATAAACCATTGGTTTTATATCAGCGCGTAGCGCTATACCTGCGATCGCAGATCTTCGGTAACTGGACATTTAGCAAATCAATTAGAACGCTCGCTGACGGTGCGTTCGATTGGCAGAAATGTACCCTAAGGGTAAGGGCTTGGAACTAATCATAGTTTTCCTAACTCTCCCATCCAAAATCTAAAATGTCCGAGGGCAACCGCCCCCGGACACTAAGCACATGTATGCAAACGTGGGTTGCTGGTGTAATATCTGGGCTAAGACATCGCAGGCACTTTTTGAGGTGCGAAGTATTCGTTTTGTTCAGCTCGCAGCTTATCGCACAGACGCCCTTCGGGTAGTTCTACGTCATCATAGGTGAGAACCTGGTCTTTGAGCACATCCCGCTTGAGACGACACCCTTCAGCCAATCCCATCGGCAAAATATTTTCAGCCTGAACCACTTCTGCATTTTCACATTGGCCGTAGGTCATGTAGTAGCCAATCCCGTCAAGGGTTTCGCCTGCCTTGAGGTCAGTCTTAGCCGTGGTAATGACTTCAACCTCAGGCTTGCCAACGGGAGCAAGCACCGTGTCATGACACAGCACCACACGAGCCACGGAGAGAGGCACCTCGAAATGACAGAGGTGATAGGGATGGTAGAAGCTATAGAGGGGGCCGTCGCCCATCTTGTAGTAGCTAAGATAGTGCTTATGTTTGGGATCGTCCTGAGTAGCATAGACGTAGACACCAGGGCCAGGTTTTGCTCCTACCACGTAATCCACAATGCCGCCCAGTTCCTTAAGCTGATCCACGTCGTAGAGGTTGGTGAATTCATCAATGTGACCTGACACATGATGACCATACATGCCGCGCTTGGCTACCTTCATCCCTGTAGCATTGGCAACGATCGCCTGCTCAAAGGAGATCTTGGTGCCATCGGCAAAGCTGGTAACCATGTGGGCTTTTTGGCCCCACTTGCGGGCAAAGCTTTCCTGGGTGGTGGGGTTGCGGTAGGGGTCTTGCAGTCCTTTAATATTGCCGCAGAGTAGAGGGGTCATGCCCATGCTCTTGACGTAGCGGTAGAGGTTCATTTCCACTCCAGGCTGATCGCCATCACAGCCAGAAAGGATGACCCCTGCTTTGTCGGCATAAACCTTGAGAATCGGGCCAATCGTGCCGTCGAGTTCAGCATTCATCAAGACGACGTGCTTCTTGTGGGCGATCGCCTCTAGCACCGCACTAGCCGCAAACTCAACAGTTCCCGTCACCTCAATTAGTGCATCAATGCCTTCAGCTCGGCATAGCAGCATGGCATCATCGGTGATCGCAGGTCGTCCATTGGCGATCGCCGCTTCTAGGTCAGCTACTGAGTGAACTTCCTTGACCGACTCGATGCCACCTTCATCATAGGCACGCTTGGCATTGCTGATGTTACGGCTTGATACCGCCACCAGTTCCATTCCAGGCACAGAATTAATAATCTGATTGGCAATGCCCCAGCCCATAAACCCGGAGCCAATCATGCCGACCTTAACAGGATTGCCCGCTTCGGCACGAGCCTTTAAAGCCGTATCAACGATAATCATAAGTCAATCCTTAAATGCGTAATATTATCCAAAACATTTTCCAAGAACTGGTAGCGACAATGCTGAGATCAGCAAGAGGACGCAGGTAGTACGCCCTGCCAAACTTCATCTATGCTGGAACAGTTTCCATCAGCGGCCAGTTCGCATCTTTTTCGGAGATGACTGCGACTTCGTGGGGCCATTCAATGCCGAAAGCTGGGTCATTGTATCGAGCGCCCCGCTCGCAGTTTGGCGTATAAAACTCGCTCACCTGATACATCACCTCAGCATCATCAGTCAAAGTCTGATAGCCGTGGGCAAACATTTGAGGAACGTAGAGTGCTCGACGGTTGGACTCTGTTAACTCCACTCCGATGTGTTGCTTGTAGGTCGGAGAGTCAGGTCGCAAATCAATAATCACGTCATAAACCGCGCCTTTTGTGCAGCGCACCAGCTTAGTTTCGCAGGCAGGCGCAATCTGATAGTGCATTCCTCGCAGAGTTCCGGCTTTGTGGTTGAAGGATAGATTGCACTGAGCTACAAACGGTTTAATCCCGTGTGCCTCAAATTCTTTGGCGCAAAAGGAACGGGCAAACCCGCCCCGATAATCTTCTCTCAGCTCTACATCAAGAATGAAGGCTCCCTTCAGCTTTGTTTCAGTGAATAGCATCGGTGAATCGTCTCTCCCATTAAACAGCTGGTTTGGATGGTTGGCAGATCATCCCCAAAGTTTCTCACTCTTAGCACAGGGGCGATCGCACAGAATTCATGTCTCCCTTTCGACTTTTTAGGACGGAGAGAACTCCGAAATTTTCAAAACGCTTCGGAGTTCATCTCCTCCAATCTTTAGCTCACAGATGTGAGAGGGGAAGGAGAATGAGCAGGCATTGCAGGATCGGCCACAGCAGTATCCAGGTTTTGAAAACGCTGAATTTGCTCCAGAGTCAGCCGCCGCATATCTTCGTTGGTTTGATATCCACGGTAAAACTCAACAATCCACTCCAAAGCCGTAGCAAGAGAGGTACGCGGAGCCCAACCCAGGCGGCTCTTGGCCTTGGAACAGTCGAGCTTGAGATAGTTGGCTTCATGGGGATGGTTGCCACCATCGACTTCCCATGAGGCACCATCTGCCCACATCTGAGTCAATCGCTCCACAATCCAAGACACAGGCTTTGCATCATCATCAGCGGGGCCAAAATTCCATCCTTCTGCACATTCAGCACCACTCTGCCAAAGCTGCTCCGCCAAACACATGTATCCGCCGATGGGTTCGAGAACATGTTGCCAAGGGCGAGTCGCATGGGGATTGCGAATTAAAACAGGATGTCCTTCCTGAATCGCTCGCATGATGTCAGGGATCAATCGATCTAATGCCCAGTCGCCGCCCCCAATAACGTTACCAGCCCGAGCACTGGCGATCGCTACTTGATGTTGATCGTAAGTCGCAGGAGAAAAGAAAGAACTGCGATAAGCACTTACAACCAGCTCTGCACATCCTTTGCTACTGGAATAGGGATCATGGCCTCCCATCGGCTCGTCTTCGCGATAGCCCCACACCCACTCTTTGTTCTCGTAGCACTTGTCGGTGGTGATCATCACCCCAACTCGCGCACTCTCGGTATGACGTATGGATTCCAGCACGTTTACTGTACCCATAACATTTGTCGCGTAAGTTTCCACAGGATGCTGATAGGAGTATCGCACCAAGGGTTGCGCTGCCATGTGAATGACGATATCAGGCTGATGATTGGTCATGGCCGTTTGAAGAGACTCGAGGTCACGGATATCGCCCTCAATAGACGTCATGCCTTCAGCCACGTTTGCCACGGTAAATAGATTGGGCTCTGTGGGGGCAGGCAGAGAAAATCCGCACAAATCAGCTCCCAAACTTTGCAACCATAGGGACATCCAACTGCCCTTGAACCCTGTATGTCCGGTCATAAAGACCTTTTTGCCGTTCCAAAAATTCATGTCGTCTCCTGTAGACATAAAAGGTATACAAATACGTCAGTCATGTGCAAAACCCGATCGATTGACTATCCTCAGGGACTGTCTTCAGAATTTTTGCCGATGAGGACTAGAGGTAATGGATTCGATCCTCAACCCTTTAGACATTCGCAACAGGCAATGGACAGGTGCAAAACAAATGGTGAGGCCAACGAATCTGAGATTCAAAGTTTAAATCTCTTGAAGTGGCTGAAGAGGTCTGTCAGAAAGCGAGTCGAAAGAGTGTGAAAGAGAGCGATCGCCAGAGCTACATTGATACTTCAAAAGCCCATTTTCCGGCGTTCGTCTCTTTCACCGCTATAAACCTACGGCACAAGTCACAATTGAGCTACTACCAGGTTTTCCAAGGTGCTTTATTCTGCTGCCACATGTCTTCTAGCTTACGCTTGTCGCGCAACGTGTCCATTGGTTGCCAGAAGCCGCTGTGCTTATAGGCTGAAAGCTGACCCTTTTGAGCCAATTTCTTGAGAGGCTGCTGCTCCCATATCGTGGAGTCATCGTCAATAAAATCAATAACTTCAGGCTCTAGCACGAAGTAGCCGCCGTTGATCCAGGCTCCATCGCCCTCGGGCTTTTCTTGGAAACTATCGATCTGAGTCTGGTCTGGCCCCAAGGCGATCGCGCCAAAACGACCCGGAGGTTGAACAGCCGTCAAGGTTGCGAGGGTTTCTTGCTGCTTGTGGAAGTCAACAAGTTTGGTCACATCAACGTTGCTCACACCGTCACCGTATGTAAAGCAGAAGGTTTCTTGACCGATGTGCTCCTTGACTCGACGAAGACGGCCACCTGTCATTGATTCGGCACCCGTATCGACAAGGGTGACACGCCAGGGTTCGGCATTACCCGTGTGAACATTCATTTGGTTAAAGCGCATGTCAAACGTCACGTCTGACATGTGTAGGAAATAGTTATTAAAATACTCCTTAATAACGTAGCCCTTGTACCCACAGCAAATAATAAATTCATTAATTCCGTGAGAGGAATAGATCTTCATAATGTGCCAGAGGATGGGCTGTCCTCCTACCTCTACCATAGGCTTTGGTTTGATAGAAGTTTCCTCGCTCAAGCGAGTACCAAGTCCTCCGGCCAGGATTACTGCCTTCATTTAAATTGCCTCACAGTGACTAATTTGTTGCTCAGCTAACTAGGTTGCTGCATACACAGCGTGAGTTCGAAACCTTAGACAAGGTTGTCAGTCTTAGAAGTGGTGAAAACTACGGTTGTATTTTTTACGAGAGGGTCGACTTGGAATTAGAGTACCCAGGTTTCCTTGCGGAATTATGATCTCAACGTCTAGTTTTTCTTCCGTGATCTTGAAGTCAGCACCCGTTCAAAAGCGGAAAATCCCTTGCCAAGGAAATGTCTCAAAAACGATCGGCTAGAATTTCACACAAAGAGAGCGACCTCAGGCGACGACGCCCGCTTCCTATTTATAAAAGAGGGGCTGTTTGGGTAACAGCATCTCAGCTTTTGTCGTTGGCAGTTTGGTCTACAAGCTCAGTCAACCTACCGTCGTGTAGCGATACTAAATCGCTTGTGAACGGCTAAGTGAGAGGAGGGGCGGGCTA
>CAKZMO010000733.1 GCA_937128595.1 uncultured cyanobacterium
GCTGTTTAGCGATTCCAACACGATGGGGGAAAAGGTGGTTGCCGTTAGCACCAGCTTCGGAATCCGGTCGAGCGATCGCTGACTCACCGCATCAAACTCTCGAATCCGCTCTAGCTCATCGCCAAACAGCTCTAGCCGCACGGGCAGTTCTGACGACACGGGAAATACATCAATAATGTCGCCCCGCCGACTCCACTGCCCCTCTGTTTCGACTAGAGGTACTCGCTCGTAGCCCAGTTTTGCCAGTTGGGTGCTGAGAGCGCCGAGATTTACCTCCATGCCTTGGGTCAAGGTGACGCAGAAGGGGCGAAAGATATCGACAGGCGGTAAGTGAGGCTGGAGCGATCGCTCAGTCGCGACCACTGCAAGACTGCGCTTTGGGGTAACGGTACTTGCAGTCGAGCCGTTGCCGTGGGGCGCATTCTCTGAAGCTTGCCGTTCTCTCAACTCCTGAAGCTCTGCCAAAACCTGGAGCTGTCCCCAGGTCATTTCTGATTCGGAGTCGAAGGGTTCGTAGGGCGACGATTCCGACGTGGGGTAAAACTGAACGGTCTGCCAGCCCATGGCTTCTAACTGTGCCGCCCAGCGACCCGCTTCTTCTAGCGTCGCGGCGACAACCAACATAGGACGCTGCTGCTGTTGCGCCAACGACGACGACACTAATCCCTTGGGCAATCGCGAAATACCGTTGAGGTAGAGCGACTGCTGCTGTTTGAGCTTGGAGATAAGTTCTTCAGCCAGGAGCGATCGCCCCATAGCCCGAATCACGGAGGAAAAAGCCATACGGTAAACACAGGAGGAAGTAGACGGCCAGCGAACAGACAAAACTTTCCCCTGAAAATCTGACTGAAGACTTTCTGGGTGTTATGGAGGTTCTTGAATTAGGATATCGAAAATTTTCAACGGATGGTCAGGCTGATGCGTTTTGACCTCTCATCTAAAACTGCGTTGAAGCTGACTACTGTGATGAAGAGGTGCGGCCAACGGGAGCACGATGCTCGCACCACAGCAATCAACAAGCTGAGATAAATGGAATGATCCCGGTTAGGATTCACTCCATTCGTCACCAACCCACAGAAGTCACCATCTTAGCGGAGTCGCTTTACTAGGATGAGGTCAGTTGCTTCACCAAGCCGCCTTTGGCCGTTTCTAGAGCTTCAGGGAGTTTGCTGGCATCGCGTCCACCTGCCTGAGCCAGATTTGGACGACCGCCACCGCCACCGCCGCAGATTTTGGCGATCGCCCCAATGAATTTCCCGGCTTGAAGTCCGGCTTTGTTCACGTCTGTGCCAAAGGCGGCAACCAGACTGACCTTCCCCTCCTCCGGTAATGATCCCAGGACGACGGCAGCGCTAGACCCAAGCTTTTGCTGCATTCGTTCGGCAGCAGTCTGAAGAGATTTGGCATCTAGCGCCCCCAAATCAGCCACCAAGACTTGGAAATCGCCCACCGTCTCAGCATTTTCAACTAGCTGATCAGACTTGGCGATCGCCAGTTCTCCTTTCACGGAGGCTAACTGCTTCTGAGTTTCCTTCAGCTCAGTCTGGAGAGCACTGACCCGATCGACCACTTCTTCGGGCTTCACCTTGAAGCGATCGCCCAACTCTCGAACCACCTTGTCGCGCACCTTCAAGTAATCGAGCACGGCTGGCCCTGCCACGGCTTCGATGCGGCGCACTCCCGCAGAGATACCCGTTTCAGAAACAATTTTGAATGCGCCAATTTCAGCCGTATTGCGAACGTGAGTGCCGCCACACAGCTCCATCGACACACCGGGAAAATCGATTACCCGCACCTCATCGCCATACTTTTCGCCAAACATTGCTACCGCACCTTTCGCCTTGGCGTCATCGATGGGCATCACCGCGATGTCGGCTTCGTGGGCTTCGGCAATCCAAAGATTGACCTGTTCCTCAACCTGCTCTAGTTCTTCTGGAGTGATCGCGTGAGGACAGTTGATGTCAAACCGGAGCCGATCAAATGCCACCAGGGAACCCGCCTGGGAAATGTCGGGATCAACCAGCTTTTTCAATGCGGCTTGCAGCAGATGAGTGGCGCTATGGTTGGCCTGAGCCCGACGCCGACAGGCTCGATCGATTTGAGCCGTGACGGCTTCCCCTGTCGCCAAAGTACCGCGCTCTACTCGCCCGATGTGAACAAAGAAATCGGACTCTTTTTTGACATCCTCAATCCGTACCAGAGATTCTTCGCCTGACAAATAGCCGCGATCGCCAATTTGCCCACCCGACTCGGCGTAGAAAGGAGTTTGGTCGAGGATGATTTGTACCTCACTTCCAGCCTCGGCAGAGTCTACCGCCTCGCCGTTGACCAAGAGGGCTTCGATTTTTGCTGTGGACTGGGGATCGGCGTAGCCCAAAAACTGGGTGCTGTGAATGTGCTCGGCCAGCTTGTCTAGACTTCCCTGCACGGTCAGGTCAATGGTTGTATGAGCTTCGCGAGCCCGCGATCGCTGCTGTTGCATCTCAGCTTCGAAGCCAGCCTCATCGACCGTAATGCCCTGCTCTTCAGCAATTTCCTGAGTCAGTTCTAACGGAAACCCATAGGTGTCGTACAGCGTAAACGCATCGATGCCTGAAATCTGCTGGGGCTGCTTGACCAAAATGTCATCCAGCAGCTTCTCACCTCGCTCTAGGGTTTCGAGAAACCGCTTTTCTTCCCGTTCTAGCTCGGTCTTGATGGTGGTTTCGCTTTCTCGCAGATTGGGATAAGCCGACTCCATTAGGGCGATCGCACTCTCCGCCACGTCTGACGTGAAGGGTTTGGCGATCCCCAAGAGCCGACCATGGCGCACCACCCGCCGAATCAGCCGCCGCAGCACATAGCCCCGGTCGGTATTGGAAACGCGGACGCCATCGGCAATCAAATGAGTCACCGAACGAACGTGATCCCCAATCACTTTTAAGGACACCTGGGTTTTCTCATCGGCTTTGGCGTAGTCGATCCCCGCGATTTTCGCCGCCGTTTCGATGATGGGAAAAATCAGATCGGTTTCATAGTTGTTAGGCATCCGCTGGAGAATCTGCGCCATGCGCTCTAGACCCATGCCCGTGTCGATGTTTTGCTTTTCAAGGGGCGTTAGCTTGCCATCAACATCGCGGTTGTATTGCATGAAGACGAGGTTGTAGAACTCGATGAAGCGCGTGTCGTCTTCGAGATCAAGGGTGTCGTCGCCCCGTTCGGGATGGAAGTCGTAGTAGATTTCTGAGCAGGGGCCGCAGGGGCCTGTGGGGCCAGAGGTCCAGAAGTTATCGGCTTCGTCCATGCGCTGGATGCGGTAAGCCGGAATGCCAATGTCGTCGCGCCAGATGGCAAAGGCTTCATCGTCTTCGCGAAACACGCTCACGACCAATCGTTCTGGCGGCAGCTTGTAGACTTCGGTGGAGAGTTCCCAAGCCCAGGCGATCGCCTCTTTTTTGAAATAGTCGCCAAAGGAAAAGTTGCCCAGCATTTCGAAAAAGGTGTGGTGGCGCTGGGTGCGGCCCACGTTTTCGATATCGTTGGTGCGAATACATTTTTGAGAAGTGGTAGCGCGATCGACTTCGGCCTTGCGCTGTCCTAAGAAAATCGGCTTAAACGGCAACATGCCCGCAATGGTCAGCAGCACCGTCGGGTCTTCGGGCACCAGAGACGCACTCGGCATGATCTTGTGCTGCCGCGCCTCATAGAACTTCAAAAACGTATTGCGAATCTCGACACCCGACAGAGTTGGAAAATCCGTGGGAAAGGCTTGAGTGCCATTCGCGATCTGCTTGGATTTTATCTTTGCCTTTTCCTTTGCCATTGAAAACCTGTGGGGGCTGCCCCAGAATATCTACGAAGAAACTTATGTTGAAGCACCGTTGACCATAAAAACGATCGTTGTGGTAGCCAGCCACTTTTGGCGATCGCTTCCAAATCGTCAACACCTGATCATCATAGTATTCATTTTGAAAGGGTAGCATTCAGGGTTATACCCTACCTGAAAGTTTGCTCCATCTGAGTTGCATGACCCTGCCGCAAGAGAGAAGACAGAATCGCTACAAACAACGATGATCTGGCTTGACACCTTGCAGCCAAATTCATCCCTGGGTTCCTCATCTTGATTGCTCTCATTTATGAGGCGCTGCCTATCGTCCTCCAGAAGACAACTTCAGGGAAAGGGTTCGTTGGCGCTCAGCAGGATATCCGACGAGGCGATCGCCCCAACACGCTACGAAAAGGCGTAGTGACATGGTTCAAAAATTGATGGTACACTAGCTTAAGTGAAGTCGTTATGACTTTAGTCTTGGTATTGCCGAATGCTTCTTGAATTTGTATGCTTCATCCTTAAAGTCCGAAGAGCATTCGAACCTTCATAGATCGACAAAGGATTTATAGACCCAAGGATTTGTAGACTAAAGACATTAATCAGCTGATTCATTCGCTAACTGTTCCGATCGAGACGACCATCACACTCGATTTCCACACTTGTCCAACTCAACTTTTCGAAGGAGAAATATCTATGGTTGCTGCTACATCTCGTCCCTCTAAGCGCTTTTATCCAACTCGCATCGACATTCCTATGGATGTGCGATCGCAGGTTGCCGAAATTCTCAACAAAACTCTAGCTGCGACTCTTGACCTCAAAACTCAAGCCAAGCAGGCCCACTGGAATGTCAAGGGTATGGACTTTTACCAGCTCCACGAACTCTTTGATGAGATAGCGGGTGAGCTAGAAGAGTACGTCGATATGGTGGCTGAGCGGGTCACGGCTCTGGGGGGTACCGCCATGGGAACTGCTCGACTCGCTGCGTCAGAATCTATCCTGTCGGAATATGACCTCGACGCCATCACAGGTGAAGAGCATGTGACTGCTCTGTCTGAGCGTTTTGCAACTTACGCAAAGCATGTTCGAGAAGCCATCGACAAGACTGATGAATTGGGCGATGCAGACACGGCTGACCTCTACACTGAGGTCTCTCGCACCATTGACAAGCGTCTGTGGTTCTTGGAGTCTCATCTCGTGAGAAAGTCTGACATGTAGTAGAGATGCAGGGGCAGTTCTTCGAGGAATGGTTCCGAAAGATGTAGGACTACCCCCAAATTATTTCTCATTTCATTCAGCGCATCGTTGAAATATCTCTGACTCAAAGGGGCACTCAATCAAACTGAGTGCCCCTTTGATGATCGGCATCCTCCAAACCTGAACATTGCTTTTCGGATGCTCAGGGACTTGACCGCTCCTCGTATCTTCGGCTACCATTCAGAGCGTTGAATCCTTTTTCAGCCGTCAAACTATAATTCATGCAGCATTTCTCTCTACATTCATTTGACCTACTTCTAGGTCTGCTGCTCCTGCGCCTTGGGCGCAGAACATTTTGACATAAAGTTTTTCCACTGCATATAAGCGCCGGACGAGCCTCTCGCAGGGGATCGTCTTTCTAGGATTTTTTAGAGTATGTGCCTCGTCAACGGACAATTTCTTTTGACATAGGTCTTCAGAATATTCATCTTTGTCATTCTTCATGGGAGAACCCGATGATGCTGCTTTCCCTTCAGCTTCTTAGACGACTGCGACTTTTTGTGGGGTGTCAGGCTCAACCTCTGCGGCATCTTGATGACCCCATCTCCAGTTCAACGTCAGCCATTCGCTTCGCACGAATAGGTTGGGCGATCGCCACAGCATCTTGTCACGTCCCTATTGATCAATTTCACAAACGAAAACGACCTTGGAGATTTAGTTCATGTTGACGAATCCATCGACCAAATACCATCCGTTTCAGCCTGTTCAGTTGAGCGATCGCACTTGGCCTTCCAAAACCATCACTCATCCCCCCACTTGGCTCAGCACCGATTTGCGGGATGGCAACCAAGCTCTGATCGAGCCAATGAATCGTCGCCGCAAGCTCCAAATGTTTGAACTGCTGGTAGCAATCGGGTTCAAAGAAATCGAAGTTGCGTTTCCCGCCGCCTCACAAACCGACTTCGATTTTGTCCGAGATTTGATTGAGGGCAACACGGGCGATGCCCAGGCAAGCCAACGCATTCCTGATGATGTCACGATTCAAGTATTGACCCAGGCTCGCGAACATTTGATTCGCCGCACGTTTGAGTCGCTGAAGGGAGCAAAGCGTGCGATCGTCCACGTCTACAATGCGACTTCTCCCGTCTTTCGTCGCGTCGTGTTTAACCAAGATCGGACGGGCACGGTTCAGATGGCAGTCAAAGCTGCCGAGCTGATTCAATCATTGGCAGCAGAGCAACCTGAAACTGAGTGGCGATTCCAATATTCTCCTGAAACTTTTACTGCAACCGAACTAGACTTCGCCAAAGACATCTGTGATGCGGTGCTGGATGTGTGGCAGCCAACTCCTGACCGCAAGGCTATTATCAATCTACCCGCTACCGTGGAAGTCTCGACCCCCAACGGCTTTGCCGACCAGGTGGAGTGGATGCACCGCCATATGAAACATCGAGAGAACACTGTATTGAGCGTTCACACCCACAACGACCGAGGCAGTGCGATCGCTGCTGCCGAGCTAGCTCAGTTGGCCGGAGCCGATCGGGTCGAGGGTTGTCTCTTTGGTAACGGAGAGCGCACGGGCAATGTGGACATCGTCACCCTAGCACTCAATCTCTACACCCAGGGCGTTCATCCCGGACTCGATTTCTCATCCATCAACGACGTGGCTCGCGCGGTCGAAGACTGCACCCAGTTGCCCATCCATCCCCGCCATCCCTACGTGGGAGACCTCGTGTTCACCGCTTTTTCAGGTTCTCATCAAGATGCCATCAAAAAAGGCTTTGCGGCGCATGATCCCAATGGTCGATGGAACATTCCTTATCTACCTATCGACCCTGCTGACGTAGGTCGCTCTTACGAATCCGTGATTCGGGTCAACAGTCAGTCGGGTAAGGGCGGTATGGCCTTCTTGCTAGAGCGCGACTATGGTCTGGCCCTGCCTCGCCGAATGCAGATTGAATTCAGCCAAGTGGTGCAACAAGTGATGGACGAACGCGGCACGGAAATGACTGCGCCCCAGCTTTGGGAGCTGTTTCACCAGGAATACCTGTATAGTGCTCTGCCCTTTCGCTACAGCTCTCATCACCTGACTGAGAGCGGCAAAATTCAGGAAGACCAGCAAATCACTGCGACTATTCAGTTCAACGATCAGGAGTTTTCCATCGCAGGATGCGGCAACGGCCCTATTGATGCATTTTTGGATGCTCTCGACTTAAACATGCGCGTTCATCACTATGAAGAGCGATCGCTCTCCCATGGCAGCGATGCAGCGGCGATCGCCTTTATCGAACTGTCAGGCGACTTCATTCCTACTTCAGTGTTTGGAGCAGGCATCCACGAAAATATTGTCAAGGCATCTCTGCTGGCGATTTTGAGCGCAGTCAACCGGGCGGTGCATCAACTGGATGAAGCGACTCGCCACACCTTACTCAAGCGGTTCGAGCATATGCTAATCGCATAGGGGTTGAAAAGCTCTCAATTTGAGCCGCGATCGCAGTCAGGGTTGCTGAAACAGAGCGAAGTTCTACGAAGAAGCAACCGTTTCCGCAACGGAAGCTTCTTCGAGCTTTGACTCTGTTTTCTTTTGTCCCTGAACAACCATGACCGTACAGGGGCTATGGTGCAAAACATAGTTGCTGACACTGCCCAACAGAGCCTCAGCAAACCCCGATCGCCCCCGTCGTCCAACGATGATGAGATCGGCATCCCACTCTTCTGCTTTTTTGCATAGGCTACGACCGGGTTCATCGATCTGAGAAGCAGACTCCACTCGGACGCCTCGCTGCACAGCTTGTTCACACAAATCAGTCAGATACTCTTTGATATAGCGTGTCTGGTTATCGATTTGAATTTGTTCAACCTGGTAAGCCTGCTCAATCAGATGAGGCGACAGCCCGAGATCTCCTGAAAACGTAGGGGGCGCAATCATTGAGTCGGCGCTGATGCTGTGGAAAAGAAAAAGCTGGGCATTGTTGGCGATCGCCAATTCTAATGCCGCTTCAAAGACTATTTGGTTGGCTGGCGTTGGGGCTAGACCCACAAGAATTTTTTGGAAGCTCATAAATCCCCTCTCGTTTGGATTACTTAGGGACATGTTCAACCTATCGCGAATTTATCGGAGCAGCTCTTTTTCGCAACATCACGTAAGTCCCGGTTTAAATTACTTAAATGAGGGGACATATGAAGCCTCTATAGAATGGCGATGTTTTGCAAACGGGGTAAAGCGTGAGAATGATCGGCAAACAATCCTTTGGACGTTTGTATAGATATTTGGATATAGCGATACTAAATCGCTTGTGAACTGCTAAACGAGAGGAGGGGCGCAGCGTCCCTCCTCTCACAAATCATTTGAGATTGCTATATGTAGCTGTAGTCAGCTTATTTAGGATATAGACATTTTTGTGGGCGCACGGCGTGCGCCCACAAAAATGTCCTGAAACTACTGGCTGTATCCGCGTTTTCTACGATGCAAGTCTTAAAATCTCTCCTGAGGTGTGTGCGATCGCCACTGAACGTGCAGTAGTATCCTCAGGTTGAACCCGCTAGGACTGATTTGAGGACGCACAACCTTATGATTCATGCATACGCTGCCAAAAAAGCTGGAGAAAAGCTGGAGCCGTTTGAGTACGATCCCGGAGAGTTAGGCGGCGATGAAGTCGAAATCGATGTTGAGTATTGCGGTATCTGCCACAGCGACATCAGCATGCTTGAAAATGATTGGGGCATGTCTGAATATCCGGTCGTACCCGGTCATGAAGTGGTCGGCAAGCTTGCAGCCGTTGGCAGTCAGGTTAAAACGCTCAGTGTCGGCCAGAGGGTTGGACTCGGGTGGTTTTCTGGTTCATGCATGCACTGCGAATGGTGTCTCTCTGGAGATCACAACCTGTGCCAAACGGTTGAGGGAACCATCGTCGGTCGCTTTGGTGGATTTGCCGACAAGGTACGCGCAAAGGAAGCCTGGGTGTTGCCGATTCCTGACGGTCTGGACGCCTCCAAGGTCGGCCCCATGTTCTGTGGCGGAATTACAGTGTTTAACCCCATTGTTCAGCTCAACCTCAAGCCCACAGATCGAGTGGGTGTGATTGGCATTGGTGGATTGGGCCATATGGCTCTACAGTTCCTCAACGCTTGGGGATGCGAAGTGACAGCCTTTTCGAGCACTCCAGACAAAGAAGCTGAAGCAAAAAAGCTAGGGGCACACCATTTTGTCAATTCGCGGGATGAGAAGGCGTTGGAGTCGGTCGCAAATTCCTTCGATGCGATTATTTCAACGGTGAACGTCGATCTCGACTGGGATGCTTACATTGCGGCGTTGCGCCCCAAAGGACGACTTCACCTAGTCGGAGCGATTCCTAGCCCGATTTCCAGCTCTATTTTCCCCTTGCTGCTGGGACAGAAGACCATCTCGTCTTCACCCGTCGGCAGTCCGATCACGATTCAGAACATGCTGGAATTCGCGTCACTCCACAACATCGAGCCGATGGTCGAGATGTTTCCTCTGGAGCAAGTGAACGAAGCCCTAGACAAATTACAGAATGGCAGTCCTCGCTATCGAATTGTGCTCAAGCGATAGTCTGAAGCGATAGTCTGAAGCGATAGTCTGAAGCGATAGGTTATCAAAACGACAACTGACGATAGGTGTACAGCCAGACGAGGAAGATTGGGAGGGAAGAGGCGATCGCCTCTTCCCTTTTTTTAATGTTTCCGTAATCCATGTTCTAATCCTCAAGCAGCCGCGAAACTTAGGATTTGGCAAGAAGCTCGCGGAACCTTTATTCTCCTTTGGCTTTGGATTGCGCAATATCTATGGTTTTGTTTTGTGAATGGAGTGGTTTCACTTTTGGGGTTGAGCATAGACTGAGGACATAGGAAGTTGAGCACATTTACTCATTCGTTTTTTCTCCACTAAGGTTGAGATTCTTCCCTTTCACAAAATGGGAGAGTACAAATGGCAACAGCTCGGCTTGCAGTACAAACTGAGTCATACTGCTTCCCCTACACGAGAGAAGATTGAAGAGGTTAAAACAATATTTAGAAAATATGAACTCAATGTCGAATAAAATTCTTCCTCCTCTCGTGTCTTTGAGCATTCACAAATGTCTCAGTGAATCGTTCTGTTCCCTATCAAATCAGCCTGAGAGCGATCGCCTCTGCTTGCTTTCCATCTCATTTCGAGACAGATAGGAATCTTCTCCCTCTCGTGTAGATTAAATTTGAGAATCTAGTCAATTCCTTGAAATGAAATGATCTCGGGGATTTTAGTCGTGCTTAATCCCTTCGATATACAGTCAAACCTCCGAGGGTTTGCTATCTTCAAAAGTGTTTAGACCTCTACAAGTTTTTACAACTGCTGTGTTTGAGTATTTACCTGAACTCAACGAACATAATCTTCCTTACCCCGACACCATTCACCCAATTGTGGTGCACTTTGTTATCGCAATGGTACTGTTTGCTGTGCTTTGCGATGCCATTGGCTACTTCACCAAAAATACTCGTCTCTACGAGGTGAGCTGGTGGAACATGTCGTTTGCGACGGTGTCTATTTTTATTGCGATTATCTTCGGTCAAATCGAAGCCGGACTGGCCGACCCCTATCCTGCCGCAGTCGGAGATTTGAATCTGCATACCCTGATTGGCTGGTCGCTCTCCGGTATTATTGCTGCCATCACCGGATGGCGCTACATCATTCGCACTCGCACTCCGCAGCATCTGCCGCTGGCTTATTTGGGCCTGGACGGTCTGCTCACTGCGATTGTGTTATTTCAGATTTATCTAGGCGATAAGCTCGTATGGGTTTATGGACTGCACTCAGAGCCTGTCGTTGAGGCACTCCGAGGAGGAGCATTATGATGGATTCCCTGATTTCAGTGGCTCCATTGCTCTTTGCTGATGCAGGAGCCAATAATTTGCCTTACCGCATCCCGATTCATCCGAATCTGGTTCACTTGACTCTAGGCTTGTTTATCGTGGCGATCGCCTTTGATATTGTGGGTGCGCTATTTCCCTTGGAAAAACCCGTGTTTAAGTTTCTGGCGATTCCGGCTGTGCGCTCAAACCTGTTTGATGTCGGCTGGTACAACATGGTGGCGGCAGCCATTATTACCTTTTTCACTGTCGCCGCCGGATTTTATGAAATGCTGACCGCCTACATTCCCAAAAGTGCAACGAGTTCCTGGGGCTTGGGCGCGATGGATACCGCTATATGGCACGGCTTAGGCGGCGTTCTGATTTTAGCGTTGATTGTTGCCATGACGGTCTGGCGCGGGTTTCAACGCTATCTTTGGCGACAAGACCGAGCCATGCAAGTGCAATGGAGCTACTTGCTAGCCGGATTAGGAATTTTTGCTTTAATGTTTGCTCAGGGAACTTTGGGAGCCCATTTAGGAGGCGAATTTGGACTGCATGTCACGGCAGATCAGATGCTGCGATTGGGCAGTGATCCCAATACTCTTTAGAGCTTGCAAGACAATCCTTTCCGCTTCCATATCTGTAGAAAACCAACAGCGACGCACACATGAAACGACGCAACATCGTAATCCTTGTAGGGTTGGCGATCGCCTATGCACTAATAAGCCTTTGGGTAGGCCAGCAAGCCTACAACTGGATGCCCCCCCAAGCCTCTGCTGAAGCCGTCCTGATTGACAATCTCTTCAGCTTCATGGTGACTTTGGGAACTTTTATTTTCCTTGGAGTGACGGGCACCCTGTTGTTCTCGACTCTGTTTCAGCGTGCTGCAAAGTACGACACTAGCGATGGCCCTCCTGTTGAAGGCAATATCCCGCTAGAGGTGGTGTGGACGGCTATTCCCTTTGCTCTAGTAATCTGGATTGGCACTTACAGTTTTCAGATCTATGAACAGATGGGTATTCTGGGTTCCATCGAAGATGCGCCCATGTCGATGGCAATGGTCACTGCAGAGGCCGCTCCCCTGGGTATTGAGTCGTCTAGCGTATCCCAAAGTGCAGAGCTTCAAACACCGATCGAAGTCCGGGCTCGACAATGGGTTTGGGAATTCTACTATCCAGATGAAGACATCGTCAGCACTGAGCTTCATTTGCCTGTCAACCAACGAGCCAAGTTTGCCTTGACCTCTGAAGACGTTCTCCACGGCTTTTATATCCCTGCCTTTCGCATCAAGCAGGACATTATTCCAGGACGAAAAATCGACTTTGAGCTCACGCCTATTCGTGAAGGGCGATATCGACTCAGAGATTCGGAACACAGCGGTACGTTTTCTGGAGCTAATCAAACTAACGTCGTAGTTGAGTCGGCGGATGAGTATCAACAATGGCTAGCGTTTGCGGCAGCTCAACCCCGAACAGCGGCAGAAAACCCAGCTTTTGACGAGTTCACGCAAGCTGAGCAAAATCCAATCAGCATGGGTTGGGAATCGGTCAAGCCTGCTCCAGCTCCCATGGTCAATTACGCAAGTTCAAAAGAAGATTCTTATGAGTAACGCTTCTCTAGATGTTTCAGTAGTTGGTCGGGGGCAGCCTCAACCCGGTGCACCAGACAACTGGAAACGGTTTTTCAGCTTTAGCACCGACCACAAAGTCATTGGCATTCAATACATTGTCACCGCCTTTTTCTTTTTTCTGATTGGTGGATTACTGGCGATGGTGATGCGGGGAGAACTGATTACCCCTGAAGCCGATTTAGTTGATCGCACAGTTTACAACGGTCTGTTCACAATGCATGGCACCATCATGCTATTCATGTGGACTTTTCCCGTACTCAACGGATTTGCGAACTATGTTGTGCCTCTTCAAATTGGGGCACGGGACATGGCCTTTCCCCGGTTGAATGCAGCCGCTTTCTGGCTCGTTCCCGTTTTCGGCGTCATCCTCATAGCCAGTTTTTTCGTGCCAGGGGGGCCGTCACAATCGGGCTGGTGGGCCTATCCACCCTTGAGCTTACAAAATCCGAGCGGCAATCTCATCAACGGTCAATCCCTTTGGCTATTAGCCGTTGCTTTGTCTGGGGTCTCCTCGATCATGGGCGCGGTCAACATTGTCACCACAATCTTTCGGATGCGAGCCCCTGGCATGGGCTGGTTTCGGATGCCTGCCTACTGCTGGACTGTTTTAGCAGCTCAGTTGATTCAGCTCTTTGGCTTACCTGCACTCACTGCCGGAGCTGTTATGCTGCTGTTCGATTTGAGCGTCGGCACAAGCTTCTTCAACCCTGAGCTGGGGGGCGATCCGGTGCTATACCAGCATTTCTTCTGGTTCTATTCGCACCCCGCCGTCTACGTCATCATCCTGCCCGTCTTTGGATTCTTCTCTGAAATTTTTCCCGTTTTTGCTCGCAAACCCCTGTTCGGCTACAAGGTCGTTGCCGTCTCTTCTTTTGTCATTACAGCGTTGAGTGCTGTGGTGTGGGTTCACCACATGTTCGCCAGTGGAACCCCTGGCTGGATGCGGATGATCTTCATGTTCTCGACCCTGATGATTTCAGTCCCCACGGGCATTAAAGTGTTTGCCTGGGTCGCGACGATATGGGGTGGCAAGCTGCGGTTAGACACACCGATGTTGTTCGCTTTGGGCGGTCTTGTTATGTGGGTCTTTGCCGGAATCACAGGAATTATGTTGGGGGCTGCGCCGTTTGACATCCATGTCAACAACACATACTTCGTCGTCGGGCACTTTCACTACGTGCTCTATGGCTCCGTTACCATGGGAATCTTTGCGGCCACCTATTTTTGGTTTCCCAAGATGACCGGGCGAATGTATTACGAAGGACTCGGTAAGCTGCATTTTGTGTTGACCTTCGTCGGGGCAAACCTCAACTTTTTCCCGATGCACCCCTTAGGCTTGCAAGGGATGCCTCGGCGGGTTGCGTCCTATGATCCGGAATTCGCTTTTTGGAATGTGCTGGCTAGCATCGGTGGATTTATCCTCGGCGTCTCCGTCTTACCTTTCATTCTGAATCTTTTGAGTTCTTGGGTGCAAGGCAAGCCTGCTCCTGACAACCCTTGGAGAGCTATTGGGCTGGAGTGGTTGGTTTCCTCTCCCCCCCCCCATGAGAACTTCGGCGAAATTCCCGTTGTCGTTTCGGGGCCGTACGGATACGGCATGGATGAACCTCTCGTTGAAAACTTAGCTGCTGTTGCATCAGGAGAATGAGCCTGTGAGTACTGCCAATCTTGAGCCAACCGTCAATGCCCACGCGGCTCACGCGGCGGAGCACGAAGAAGAAGACCATCGCATGTTCGGCTTCATTGTCTTTCTGTTGTCAGAAAGCGTGATCTTTTTTAGCTTTTTTGTCGGCTATATCGTCTACAAACTGAATGCTGATTCTTGGCTTCCTGCTGGCTTTGAGGGACTCGAAGTTCGTGAGCCATTGATCAACACAATTGTGTTAGTGTCCAGCAGTTTTGTCATCTATTTTGCTGAGCGATACTTGCACAAAGAGAATCTGTGGGGATTTCGAGCCTTTTGGCTGCTGACGATGGCAATGGGCAGTTTTTTCCTCTACGGACAAGCAGTGGAGTGGATGGGGCTTCCGTTTGGATTTACAGATGGTCTCTTCGGAGGCACCTTCTATCTGCTCACTGGCTTTCACGGGCTGCATGTGCTGACGGGGGTGCTGCTGCAAGGCGTTATGCTGGGGCGATCGTTTATTCCTAACAATTATCAAGGTGGGGAGTATGGCGTCGCGGCCACATCGATCTTCTGGCATTTTGTCGATGTCATCTGGATTATCTTGTTCTTGCTGATTTACATTTGGCGGTGATGAGTAATCCTATCTTTGACGAATACGCTTCGGCATTGGATAGTCTCCCAAACGCCTTAGAAGTCTCTTTCACCAGAATGAAAGAGACTTCTCTGACATGCGAAACTTTCGATTACTCAAAGGTTTTACTCACTCGGTTGCGTGCATTCTATTGCGCTCAGAGTAGAATTAAAGACTTTCTCGGCAAGCGTGTTGCTCAAGCAGGTGCAGATTTTTTCGTAGAGAACGTTTTGTTCTCACTCCAGCTTTTCAATGCGATAGAAAACTTGAATCTCCAAATCAGTTCAGAGCGAGCAATTCAACCTAAACGCAAAGCCATAAGACCTGATGTTAGTGTTTGGAGAGAAGATAGATTGCTTGCCGTGATTGAATGCAAGACTCAGCTTGGCTGGATGCGCAATAACTGGGAATCTCATTTTGCGGAACGTGAACGCAAGCTGAAAGAAGCGTCTCCAGAGGCAAAGTTGTTTGTATTAGTAATGACCAGTTGTAACTGGTCAGGATTTGATAATTCTAAAGCCAACCAAAATTTTTTCTGCATCTTGAAAGATATCTGGCCAACGCAGATATCTAAAGCTATTGACCTCTCACTTGTAGAATCTCCAATTGAAAACCTACTAAAACAAGTTGAGAAATTATGATTTACAGGGAAAAACCATGATTATTGACGACCAGCACTACGACGTAATCATCATCGGCACCGGAGCCGGAGGTGGAACTCTAGCGCAGAGACTCGCTCCTACAGGCAAGCAGATTTTGATCCTAGAGCGTGGAGAGTCGATGCCGCTGGAAGAGCAAAATCGTGCGGATGTCGATGTCTTTAAGAAAGAGCGCTACCATGCTCCCGAACAGTGGTACGACGAAACAGGAGAACCCTTCTCACCCCAGACCAACTACGCTGTTGGCGGCAACACGAAAATTTATGGGGCAACTCTAATGCGGCTGCGGGAGCGGGACTTTGAAGCCGTGCCCCACCAAGACGGAGTATCACCTGAATGGCCTCTGACGTATTCCGCCTTAGAACCTTACTACACCGAAGCAGAACAGCTCTATCAGGTTCATGGAGATGCTTCCGCCGATCCGACAGAGCCTCCCCACAGTGAAGGCTATCCGTTCCC
>CAKZMO010000734.1 GCA_937128595.1 uncultured cyanobacterium
TTAGGACAGATATTGATGGAGAAGCCGCGCGGTGCGCGGCTTCTCCATCAATATCTGGTTTTATATCGGCGCGTAGCACTATACCAACTCATGCTCAGACCGGGCTTGAACGCAAGTCGGTATCACTTCGAATCGACTGTTCTAACGGACTATAGCCAGTAGCCATAGTCTGTTTTTGTGGCCGCGCGGCGCGCGCTCACAAAAATGCCACTGTTCTAAACGAGCCGACTATAGCGACACATGCTGAGTTTAGCTCCTAACGAAGTTCCCTATGAGGAACATGAGAAATTTACGCTGAGGGCAATATTGGTGTTTTCCAGTGCTTCGACAAGCCAAATGACATCTCGCTTAGGCCGATCTGCATAGTGATTGAACAAAATAGCCAACCGCTTCTCAAGCCAAGGTTTCGCACTACCGCACAGCAACACGATTTTCAGCAGCAAGCTGATGGTGAGAGTAGAGCCGATGTTTCCCAGCAAATCAAAAAAGTTTGCATGATCTGGACGTTGCGCACTTTCTACTACCAGAAAATTCAACAGTCTTTTGCAGGTGTACTCAGTCAGAGCTGGGTTGGGCGATTGTGAATCATGTTGGCTTAGCGTTTTCTGTAGGTGATCGGCCAGCCGTTGATTGAAATGGTGCTTTCCTTGGCTAAACCGACCTTGAAGCACAGGCACCAAATAATCATATAAGTCCCGTTTGTAATCTCGATAAGACCGAGTCCATTGGCTGTAGGTCAGGAAGTGCTGCGCAAGGCCGCGCTGAGTATTAGAACCATCGACCTTGCCCTTAAACTGTTGCATGGCAAAATCAAGCTGTTCCGAGCGCAGGAGCGTCGGATTTTTTTGGGCTTTCTCAGACTCAGGCGCACTCTGGTGAGTCGCTCGAAATGCCTCGTATCGGGCTAAGCTAACGTCAAATTTGCGCTGAGCCTCTTTACGCACCGCTTGCACCGTGTGCCGCTGATCTAGGTTGCTATCACGAGTCAGCAAATTGTATTCGTAGATATAGGGATAGCGGCTAACGATGGTTTCGAGCGGCTTCTCGCTTTCACTGTAGCGAGTGTAATCCCACTCAGCCTCGATCGCCATTGCGGTGCGCTGAAGCGCATAGTACTGCTGCGTTTGGGTGAACTCTTGAGCTAGGGCTCGCTGTCGCATCACCATCCGGCTGCGAAAAGGTGAAGTCGCTGGTTCTTCAAATACCCGAATTAACTCGGGAATGAAAATGCGATGGTTGGGGAAGCTCCACCAAGCATTGATGAAAATGTAGCAGCTTCGATTCAGGATGTATTTGTAATCGCTCTGAGCAAACCCAGCATCGACGATGAAATCCAAATCACTTAGGATTGACGCAACCGGATAGTGGTTGCCATCCATGAAAAGCTGACGAAATAGGGCGATCGCCTCAGTAGGATGTGCCTCTTTTGCTTGCCGTTGTAGATGAGCAAATAGACGACTTTCAGCGGGCGTCTCAGGACGCTCTAAATAATTTGACCAAGAATCCATCACGGTAGATACCCTCACACGTAGCGTGAAATCCAGGAACATTCACCTATTAGACTGAATCATTGAAAGCTAAGTTATTGCAAAACCAGTGCAGCTCACACAACAGATTTAGCCAGAATAGGCTGACTCATTACATTCAGTGTTGACACTCTGCTTCTATCAATTCTCTACATCAGTCTGTAGCTCTGACACTCAGCCCGTCATGCACTTTTTTCAATCGGAGTTTTAACCGATTTGTGAATGCCAATGACAGCATACAGAATGCTCATAACCAAACAAAAAGCCATGCACTGTGTAGGCTTTGTAGCACGGTCATGAGAGACATGTCGAAAGGTACAGACCCATCGTCACAAACATATGCACAGTACTCAACGACCTCCGAAGCGGAGCCTGAGCGATATAGGTCGCTATATACCCTAGCGATCGCCAGAACGACAGAACGACAGTCACAACAAAGAACTCAACTGTTTAGAAAAAGGAACTCGAAGCAAGCTGCCTCAAAAATGTGTAACTGTTAGCGTTTAACTACCGTAGTCGGCTCAAGTCTCTTTGCCGACTTCACGAAATCTCTCTCAGTACCGATTGAACCTACGTTCGCAGTGTCAACGTTAAACCGTCAAGATATATAGACCCGCTCTTGACTAACTGACACACTCTACATAAGTGCAACTTAACTCTTAACTTTCAGCGTTTTAGCGTTGACTCAGGTCATCATTTTTGAGAACCCTTTCACATACTACACATGAAATCTTTAGAAGTAAATACTAAAATTCTTTTTACACTCAATAAAACGATTTGAACCCATCATTCAGGGCAATGCCATTGAGACAGAAGAGATTAAATGTCGCCGTTATCCTTTTGTTGGTCAGTACCTTGATCCGGTATCAAGTTGGCGAGTCTGGAGTGGAGGACTCTGGAGTACCGGACGTGTAGACGGTACGAGAAGAAGGCATCGGCGAAGCAGATGGCAAAACTTCAGCATAAGAAGGTTCTGAATGAGCCAGACTCGGATAAGTCGAAGAATAGGGGCTTTTTGGGCGATCGCACCGATCTAGGATGTCGCAGATGAGAGCTTCATCAATCCAGGTTTTGGCGACGACCGTCAACGGCAACGCAAGAAGCAGCCCCAAAATGCCAAAGAAAGTGGTGAACACAACTTGGGCACTGAGCGTGATGGCAGGCAGCAAAGAAACTTTCTTCGCCATGACGAGAGGACTGACCCAGTAGCTTTCAAGATTTTGAATCACGACATACAGAATCAAAACGGCGATCGCTTTCCAGGGTGGCCCTAGCAGAGCAATCGACAACGGAAAAATGACACTCAGCACTGGCCCAATGTTTGGAACAAAGTTGAGCATTCCTGCTAACAGCGAATGGGCCAAAACAAAGTCTACCTGAAGCAAAGAAAGGCCAATACCGCTCGCCACTGCCACAAAAATAGAATTGATCAAAATACCGCCGAGCCAGTTTCCTAGGGCGATCTCACAGTAAGTCAAAATTTCATCGGTTCGCCGTCGATAGAAGGAAGGAAACAGCTTAATAAATCCCTGTCGGTAAGAACGGGGATCGGCCAACATCATAAGCGTCAGGGCAAACACGAGCAGCGTTTTCAGAACTAAGAAAAGAGACGAATTGAAAAACTCTAAAAAGTTTTGAATTAAATTCTGAAGTATCGGCTGAAGTTGTTGAGACAGGGCTGAAATCTCAGGCACGTCCAGTTCAATTTCGGGCATCCAAGCGGGTGGATTTTCGATGAACAATTCGACCTGACGCGCAACTTGATTAAAACCGATGGGAAGCCGCTGAATAAGACTGCGAAACTGGTCAATAAATGGCGGCATGACCAGTCCAATAAACAGAGTCATAGACAACGCCACTAGCCCGAGCGTGAGAACAACCGCGATGGGACGCTTGACTCCTCCTTTTTGAAAACGCTGAGTCAGGCTATTCAATGCCGTCGCCACCACTACAGCCAAGAAAAATAGCAGCAACATCTGCCGAATTTTCCAAAGAATGACCAGTGTAATGATGAAGCAGATGAGACCTACCCATTTGCCAAAGTTCATGGCGATCGCGCTCCCCTAATTCCCATCGGTAGGTCAAAACCAGTGGGACTGGTTGATATTCCCAGTTGAGATGGGAAGTTCTAGACTATGATTTTACGCTAACGACAATCGGCTCAAAAGCTAATACGTCTCAGGTGGAGTAGCCAAATTGCGGAACTGCGTAAATTGGGGATCGAACAGCATTTTGACCGTACCGACGGGGCCATTTCGATGCTTGGTGATGATAATTTCTGCAATTCCCCGATCCGGCGTATCCGGATTGTAGTATTCATCACGATAGAGCATCAAAATCAAATCGGCATCTTGCTCAATGGAGCCACTCTCCCGCAAGTCGCTCATCATAGGACGCTTGTTTGTGCGAGCCTCGACGCCTCGACTCAACTGCGACAGCGCCATCACCGGAACGTTGAGTTCCCGGGCTAACCCTTTGAGCGATCGCGTCACTTTAGAA
>CAKZMO010000735.1 GCA_937128595.1 uncultured cyanobacterium
GAGGCGATCGCACACGATATCAGAGGTCTGGTGGCCTTCGAGTTGGTCATCGAACACCACGACAGGGGCAATGCCGCAGGCCCCCAAGCAGCGTGCAGTCATCAAAGAAAGTTGGCCATCGGGAGCGGTTTCTCCCGCTTTGATGCTGGTCTCGTGCTCCAGTGTGCTGAGCAGTTGAGATGCACCTTTGACATAGCAAGCGGTTCCCATACAAACGGTGCAGGTGTGAGCGCCCTTCGGTTCCAGCGAGAAAAAGTGATAGAAGGTAGCTACACCGTAAACATGGCTAGGCGGCAGTCTCAAGCTGCGAGCAATGTGCAAAAGTAAGTCAGGTGCCAAATACCCAAATAGTTCCTGAGCCGTATGCAGCACTTCGATCAAAGCGTCAGGACGATACTGGTGGCGCTTCAGTGCGGCTTCTAGCAGCAATTGCCGCTTGTTGGTGACAGTGCGGCTACCCGTCTCAGTTACGGTCGCAGGATGAACCATTACTTTGCGACCATAGCGAGGCTATCGGTTTCAACCGGTTCTTCAGTCGCTGCCCGTGCTTTGCTCACCATCACCGAACAAGGGGCGTGATGCAGGATGGAGTTGATGACGCTGCCCAAAATTATCTCGCTCAAGCCTTGGACACCGTGGCCGCCACCCACGATCAAGTCAGCGCAAACTTCTTCGGCAGCTTGGCAGATAGCGGGACCAGGTCGCCCATAGGGCTGTAGGTACCTGGCCGAAACATTGATGGCGATCGCCTCTTCCTGCTGCTGCTTGAGTAATGATTCGTAATGCTCAACAAACTCAGTCCACTCGCGCTCGTAGTTTTCGCGCAAGAGGCGATCAAGCTCCATCGAGTAGCTATTGACCATTATCTCAGGTCGCTGGGGACTCACCCGGTCAGATACATCCAGAGCATGAACTAAGATGAGTTCAGCTCCGAAAGTTTTAGCCATACCCAAAGTAGTTTCAAATGCTCGGTGGCTAGTAGCGGATTGGTCGATCGCAACTAAAATGCGGCTAATCATGAGAACCTCCTAAAACGTCATCAAGCCTTTGCTCCATCGCCGCCACTGCGAGAGTAGTCTTGAGCACCGAATCAGGGTTGAGGCTAATGGAATCGATACCTTGCTCGACTAGAAACTGAGCAAATTCGGGGTAGTCGCTAGGAGCCTGACCACAGATGCCTATCTTGCGTTGACATTCTTTCGCCCGCCCGATCACAGTACGAATGGTTTCCATCACACCCGGATTACGTTCATCAAACAGGTGAGCCACCAATGCCGAGTCGCGATCAAGACCCAATATTAGCTGCGTCAGGTCATTAGACCCAATAGAGAAACCATCAAAGACCTTACTAAATTCCTTAACTAAAATCACATTGTTAGGAATTTCGCACATGACGTAAACGTCTAAACCGTCTTCGCCACGAACTAAACCGTGGTTTGCCATTTCCTCAAGCACCCGCCCCCCCTCTTCAGGAGTACGGCAGAAGGGCACCATCGGAATAACATTGGTCAAGCCCATCTCATTGCGTACACGCTTCAGAGCTTGACACTCTAGAGCAAAGGCATCTCGATAGCGAGGATCGGTATAGCGAGATGCTCCGCGCCAGCCGATCATAGGGTTCTCTTCGGTAGGCTCAAAATCCCCGCCGCCCAGCAGATTAGCGTACTCGTTACTCTTAAAATCTGAGAGGCGAATCACCACAGGTTTTGGATAGAAAGCAGCAGCAATAGTACCGATACCATGCGCCAGCGTTACAACGAAGTAGTTGGGCTTATGGGGATAAAGGGCTGTCAGCGCTGCAATCTCGCGTTTGACACGCCCCTCAGCAAGCCTGTCAAAGTGGAGTAGAGCTAGAGGATGCACTTTGATGTGATTGGCAATGATAAATTCCATCCGGGCCAGCCCCACCCCATCACAGGGAATCCCAGCGAGACGAAACGCCTCTTCTGGATTGCCGACATTCATCATGATTTGCGTATGGGTACGCGGCACCCGATCGATCGCTGTCTTTTCGACTTCAAAGGGCAGCAAGCCATCGTAAACTTTGCCTACTTCTCCAGTGGCACAGGTAACCGTAACCGGAATCCCCATTGGCACTGCCTCAGTCGCGTTACCACAACCCACAATCGCAGGTATGCCCAACTCTCTAGCAATAATGGCTGCATGACAGGTGCGTCCACCTTGGTCAGTGACAATGGCGCTGGCTCGCTTCATAATCGGCTCCCAATCGGGGTCAGTGCGTTGAGTAATCAGCACTTCGCCAGGTTGAAAGTCAGCAATATTCTGCACAGATTGGATGACGCGGGACTCACCTTGACCTATCATTTCGCCCACGGCCTGCCCTGTAACAATGGGTGTCAGGTCTTGAACATCGGCTTGCAAGCGATAGGTTTGCAGTACCGATTCTGACTTTTGGGACTGCACTGTTTCGGGACGTGCCTGGACGATAAACAATTCTCCCGTCAGGCCATCTTTGGCCCATTCAATATCCATTGGGCTATCGGTTCCGCG
>CAKZMO010000736.1 GCA_937128595.1 uncultured cyanobacterium
TATGCAGTCTCAATCGAATAATTTGAAAAATTTTCTGGGTCGTTTTTGTGAATGACGACGCTGCTAGGTTGAGAGGGCGATCGCTCACTCCAAATCACAGTTCATCAGCACCCCAGCATCCGGCAATACCCCAGCATCCGGCAATGCAGTGGCATCAGCGACCAGCATCACCGTGCCCTCTTTTTTGCGAATCCAGCCACGAGCCTCAACGATAGGCTCATCAGGAGTCGCCATCTCAGGTGCCTCAGCAGCAGGTGACTGCTCTGCATTGCTATCAGTATTACCGTCCGTGAATCGAGGCATCGGCGCTAAATCTTGCCAGATCGCATCAGCACTGAGCAAATCAGCCGGATTTGTGGGCAAGCCACCCCGTCCGGTGATCACAAAGCTGCCCGTCTCAGCCCCCCTAGCACGACAGCCCTGTGCAAGTGCGGGGGGGGCTGTTTCAGTGGAGAGCGTCACCCCATCTTGAAAAACATCAGAGGTCAGTTCATTGATGATGACCGTGCCGCTGTTGCCAAATCGGGAGCTGGCGGTGATGTCGCTGAGAGGCGTATCGAGTACATTGGGTCGAAAGGCGATGCCGATTAAGCTGCGAGCCGTCACATTGACGTTGCCGCCATTCCCTTCAAACGCGTTGGCGCGAATATCGCTGTTTTCAGTGGGGACAGCCACAATAAAACCATCCGGCAAGCTAATGGTAATGTCGCCCCCGTTGCCGCCAGCCTGCGCAGTCCCCGCCTCCGTCGAAATGAGGCTCCCGTTTCTGAGCAACAGAATGTCACCAAGGTTAAACGACAGGTTGCCACCGTTGCCGCTCTCTGAACTCGCAGTGATGCTGCTACTGTTTAACGCTAAAGTGTTGGAGTTAATGGTGATATTTCCGCCCCCGTCGGAAGATGCCGTCGCGCTCAGCCTCCCTTCGTTGTCTAAACGAACACTATTCGCGGTGATGCCAAGATCGCCAGCCGTGCCTGTGTCAAAGCTTCCAACTGTTATCTCAGCCCTATCCTCTACGATTAGATTTGTCGTGTTAATGGTGATGGTGCCACCAGAGCCACTAGCGGGAACGGATTCGATCTCCCCAGTTGAAAACGCAACCAGGGTCTCCACACCCGAATTGGCAAAAATACCGCTGATGCTATCTGCGTCTTCGCTTGCAGCACCTGAAGCAAAAATATTCTGAGCATCGATGTTAATAGCACCACCTGATCCTTCGTTCAATGTAGCGCTGGTCACTTGCCCACCATCTCGCAGGGTTAGGCGTGGGGTTGTGATTTGTATAGTGCCCGCTGGAGCATCAGTGAAGGTTCTAGATCGAATCGTACTGGATAACAAACTTTCATTGAGGGGTTGACTGCCCTGAATATTAACCGATTTAGTAGCAACGATTGTTATCTGGCCCGCTGGCCCGCCAAATGGAATATTACCCGCAATTGTTCTAACTCCTGAATCAGCAAACATCAATGAACCATCCAGCAATGTCAAACGCCCAGTGGTGATTTGAATGTCTCCTGCGGCTCCCTGGCCTCCTAGGGAAATCGTTGTGATTTGGGTTGGGAATATATAAGGTTCAACCACCGTGCCGCGCAGTGTTACTGACTCTGTAGCGAAGATAGAAAGATCGCCTGCATTTTGGTCACTTTGAGTCCCGGTCGCAATGACACCGTTTTCTTCTATAGAAAGTCGGGCAGTAGTGATATTGATATCGCCACCAATTCCAGCAGGAAAGCCCCTAGTAGAGAGTCCACTCGGGGTTCCTGCCGGTGTGAGGAGAGGGATTCCGCTCACTCGGCTACCCCCTAAAACGCCCGATCCCCTGACGCGGAAGGATTCTGTCGCTGTCATGTCAATGGTTCCACTGTTGCCTGTGGCGAAGGACTCTGCCGAAACCAGAACGCCCTCGTCTAGCAAAATTCGTCGAGCCTTTAAGGTGATGTCTCCCGTTCGCCCTGAAGCAACAGTTGTGGTAGCAAGCCCACCGATTTGGCGATCGCCAATCTCTCTCGTTCCCAAAAAAGTACTGAACTCTACGAATTTATAATTGGCAATCCCCGTTCCAACCATTTCAATATCTGCTGCTGTGATATCAATATCGCTGGCCGCGCCTCGTCCTAACGTCGCCGCACCGATGTAAGAGCTATCCAATAGCTGTAAGCGATCCGCAACAACCGCAATGCCGAGACCATTGCGATCGCTCAGTGTATCTGAAACGAGAGCCGACTGATCGGTGAGAGTAACTGCACGCCCTTGTAGCTCAATAGCTCCTCCCCTCCTGCCACTCGCATTGATAATAGATTGATTAGAGAGTTGAATATCGCTAAACCCATTCACCTCCTCAAAGCCCACGTCAAACCCTTGGGCTGTGGGCGTTAGGCTCAGTGTACTGGCTTGACTCACGCTGCCAAGCTCAAGGTGTCCTGCTGGGGCAGCAAGCTGGGCTCCTGTCAGAGAAATATTGCCGCCAATCAAGGCGAGCGATCGCCCCTCTGCCACAGACAAAGTAGGCGAAACGCGATCTCCCACTACGGTAATATCGCCGGGTGTATTTCCAAGATTGATGCCAATCGGAGCACTGACGGTGAGAAGCGGTGGCACCTCAGCGCCATCGACACCATAGATAAAGCCATCCTCAAACAAAAGGCGATCGCCCGTGCTGGCGACAAAGGAACCGCCAATATCCAACCGGGCATTTGGCCCAATCACAATACCTGCGGGATTAATCAGAAAAAGATTAGCGCTGCCGCCTGCTCGGATTGTTCCGTTTAGAGTCGAGATATTGCCCCCCGTAACGCGACTGATGATGTTCTCGACTGTGCTGGCATTCACAAATTCAGCCGTGTCGCCCACCGACACAGAAAACTGCTCGAAGCTGTGAAACAGATTGCCGCCCCTGTTGGCTCCACCTGTAATCCGGTAGATCGAAGTCTCGTCAGTCGTAACGATGCGAACTGTCGAATTTTCGGAAGATAGGGTGGTGTCTGGGGTAATTTGCGCTTTTACTACGCCAGAGTTGAACCCTGTGCCCAAAACCAAGACCCATCCAATAGAGGCAATCTGCTTAACAAACCATGTCATTCTGGCACCTCGTACACCGAAACCGTAGGTGAAATATCGCTAAGTCCGGCGTTCTCTAGCAAAGACTCCAACGCATCCTGATACTCCGCACTGACACTCTCGGTCTGGTGCAGCGATAGAGTGAACCCCAATGCTTCGTGCCAGAGTCCTTCGGCAGCATATTGTCTGGCTAATTCAAGCTGCATGTCTGGGGTGCGTTGGCTTGCCTGGGCGTAGCCCGTATCGCCCTCAGATTCAACACTCCCTAAATCAGCATCAGCAACGCGCTGAATTGTCCCAAAGACAGAAGCTGAAGCTGAAGGACGAGCCGCGTCACAGTAGATCGAAAACGTCCAGGAATATGCTTCTCCAGGAGCTAACTCCGCTCCGGCAGTTGCGGCAGTTGCTGTTGGCACAGTGAGAATGCCCGACGGCGCATCCACCGAAAACTGTTGTCGGAAGACGTAGTTATCTTGACGGTCTTGCACAACCAGCTCTAGGGGGATGTCTGCGGTCAGGGCTTCTGGAATGTAGAAGAAAAATTCGGGCGCGGGGCTTTTGGTTTGGCTCCAAACAACGCCATCGACAAGGGGCACTAGCGCGGTTAGAGCTTGGTAATCCCCACAGTCGCCTCGGGAAGCGCCGCCCCGCTGGCGTCCGGTCGGGGTGCCCTGATCGGGGGGCGTGGGGACTGATTGTTGGGCGAAGGTGGGGGAAGCAAGAGCCAAGCACAGGGTTGCGGTGAATCCCAACAAGAAACGAGCGGATGATAGGGGCGATCGCTCGACAGCATATTTCATAGGGGCAGTTAGTTTTCAGGACAATATCTTCTACGGCAGGGGGTAAGAATATATGCAGTTTTTAGCATATTTTTAGTGGATGAGAAAATAAGTCCTCATGCTCGGCCATGAAGACTGAATGGATGACTGAACTCGCGGGCTAGGCTGAGTTCATTGCCATTCTGATTCGTTGGATGACTGAGAGGGGCGATCGCCTCTTTTCTCACGCGCCAAAGTAGAAGTGAAAACCGCGCCGCCGCCCAAACCGAGCAGAGTGGGCAATAGCGGCAGCCATCCCCCGGTTAATAAAACAGCCCAGGCCGCGACTGTCAGAGCCCCTACAGTCAGCACACAGGCCAGGGCTAACCGTGACGATTTCCACCGCCACGCCAGTAGGCTCCCGGCGATCGCCCCCATTGCAATGCACACCGCCTCCGCCCACTGGGGCCAGACCCAGATCAAAGGCCGACCGTCTTCCACCGCACTGATCATCTGGCTAACCATCTGAGCTTGTAAGAAGACGCCTGCCGTTCGAGTCTGAGATTGGGAACCGTAAGGCGTTGACCAGTAGTCACCGCTGCTGGGTGCCGTGACGCCAATCAACACAATGCGATCGCGAATACTTTCAGGATTAACCTCTCCGTTTAAAAGCTGCTCGAGTGAAACCGTGGCTGCAATCTGATCAGGGGAGGGCAGCGCGCGGTAGTTGAGCAAAAGCTGGTTGCCGCGATGATCAATGCGTTGCAGACCGCCCGTACGTTTGTCTAATCGAGGAAAGACGACCTCTCCGATTTGCAAATCACCTTGGGCTGTGAAGGTGGGTTGCCGCCCCGCCTGGGTCAGGAAATGAATCGCGATTAACGCCGCAAATCCATAGGGTGACCGACAGGGCGAGACGGGGTCAGGCGTTAGGGTCAGCAGTTGCCGCCGCAAAATGCCGTCTGAGTCTTCAAGGAAGTCGCTAAAACCCACCTGCGCGGCGGATAATTCTGGGGGCGGACTGATGCCTACAGAGTCGGCGATCGCATCACGGCTTTTGCACAGACCTATGACGTTAGGATTTGAGAGAGACTCGATCAGCGCCGGGTCGCTAGCAGGAAAGTCGCGGTACAGATCGAGGCCAATGATGCGGGGTTCGGAGTCGGCCAAAATCGCCAGGGTTTGTTGCAGCGTCTCATCGGCTAGAGAACCGCGTCGGGCCGATGAGGTCTGCGCCTGGATGCTGCTTTCGTCAACCGCTACCACTACTAGACTGGGGTCGGCAGATTCTGCCGGACGCAACTGCATTAATCTGTCATAAGTCCACAGCTCAGCGGGTTGCAGTGCGCCCACCCAGCGCAGTCCTAATAAAACGGCGGTAACAGCCAAGGTTCTCAGTCCTGCTCGACCGATGACCGCAGCGAAGTCAGGCTTTTGCTGGGGCGATAACCTGTGAATGGATGATGGCTCAACCGTTCGCTCAACCGTTCGCTCAACCGTTCGCTCAACCGTTCGCTCAACCGTGGGCTGACCCGCGAGCTGCTGCCAGGTGGGGGGTTCTTCGGCAGGATTTTGGACAATCACAGGCAGCCAAGCGGCGCAGCTCCCCAGGTCGGTCAGCCCGTGCAGCTTTTCGCGGGCATCGCGGACTGAGCCATAGAGCGGCTGACCCCGAGAAAACTGGGTGAGAAAACTCTTGAGAAACTGATGGGCGATCGCATCCGGCACAGGTTCCCGCATCACAATCGTCTGGGGCAGATGCAGATCAGCCAGCGCCCAAGCCAGCCCTAGCCCATCACAGGAGTTCAAGATCCCCAGCTGTAAGCCATTTTTAATCGTTCGTCGCAGCGCGTATTTGAGCTGCTCAATCGTCAGCGCTTCCGTCGAGTTGACCTGCAAATAGCCCTGGCCTTGACTGGTGCTGTGTCCAGCAAAAAACAAAATATCCCAGCGAGAATCCCAGAGCTGATGCTGCAACTCGCTCAGGGTCGGCTGCACCAGCAGCATCACCTGAGCCATCGGCAACTGACCCAAAATCTGGCGATCGGTTTCAATATCAATTCCGGCATCATTGCCCAGCACCGCCAGCACCCTCACTCCTTCTGAGGGGTTGGCGTGAACCTGCTTGAGAGCGCGGCTATAGTCGGGCAGGCTGAGGGAAAGTTCGGCATTGGGATAGTCGTCAAACACATGCCACAGCCGCCACGGAAATCGCAGCACCGATTGAGCATGAGCTGTCAGCATGACCCGAATGGCCGCTTGCGCCGAAAGCTGGGTGCGCAGGCGACGCTCAATCGGCGCAAACCCAGGCGACATCAGCCACTGGTTTAGCTCCGCTTTCAGCGTGGTGCAGAGCGTTTCAAACTCCTGCTGCGACACATTCGTTAATTCTGTGGTTTCAAATTCAAACGGTGAGACGGTTCGTCGCCAGCGACTTTGAGCACCATAAATCGCTTCATAGAGCTGCTGCCAGCGTTGATACTGGTTGGCGAGCTGGGACATGGGCGGCAAACTGCCAACAAATTGGATGGGAGACTGCTCATGTTCCCAAAGCTGAGCCGTGACGCTAGAAAACCCCGTTTGCCAATCTCCCTGACCTAGATTAAGCAAAATTCGCTGTTCCATAGGCTGAGCGATCGCCTTAGCTAACGAAATCTTCTTGAAGAATAGCATCCGCTAGCTGAACACTCACCCGAAACCGCTGCCCCACTGGACAGCGAAAGGTGGGGAGCTGAATGTAGTTATCGTGTTCGCCTGCCTCAACACGTTGCAGACGCTGTGTCATCCCTGGCTCGGTGGGGTCTGGTTGATCGAGCGCCAGGATAATCCCGTTGGGCAGCACGGGATTATCTGATGAAGAATTATCTGATGGAAAAAGCTGAATCCGAACGCTGCGGCGAGTATCCGAGGGATACGCTCCGCGATTATCCGAGGGATCAGCTTGGCGATTATCCGAGGGATACGCTCCGCGATCGCCCTCTACCGTTGCAACCCTCAGCCCCAGCACCAACTCCTCATCGGTCGCAGTGAACCGAATCAGCTTCCCCCGACTCACCGTTTCATCGCGGGTCGCCGCCGAGCGAAACGCCAACGCCGGAGTTTGAGGCAGCAGCGACTCTAGCGATCGCCAACCGTCTTCAAATTGTTGACGCACCCACCGCCCCAG
The DNA here is from genome assembly GCA_937128595.1 of uncultured cyanobacterium. Lineage (GTDB taxonomy): Bacteria > Cyanobacteriota > Cyanobacteriia > CAKZMO01 > CAKZMO01 > CAKZMO01. The sequence goes on from CAKZMO010000736.1 coordinate 6,982, forward strand.
ATCCACAGGTACGATGCCCTGCCGTTGTCGCCCCAGTTGTTGCCACAGATGTCGCCGCCAGCGCCCATCACTGATCAGCGCCCCCCACTGCTCAAACGGAAGTTCTAGCCTTGGCTCGACCGCATGGGCGAGCTGCTCGATCAATCGTTCGGCTTCAGCGGCTGATAAAGACGGTAAATCAGGCACCGAAGCAGGTTGGAGCTGTTCGAGTTGTTGAGCGACCCAAAACACAGAAAAGTCTTGGATCAGGTCGCTGTCGCTGAGGCGGTAGGTGCGATCGCGCGGATCAAACTCTCCCTGGGTCTTGATCTGGTCATGGGTGCCATAGCCCCACAGCGCCAGCCGTTGCTCATCAACATCGACATGAGCCGCCACATAGTAATCAGCAGACCAACCGGGAATGTCAACCCACTCTTGAGGTACCTGCAACGTAGTTGCATCAATAGTTTCGCTCAGCACAACCAAAATTCGCCGCTGCCCCAGCGTCAGCGCCAAACCGTCAACCTCTTGCCAGATATCTGACGGGTCAGCGGTAGGCCAGAGGTGAACGGGCTGATCACATTCCTCCTCAACCCAGGAGCGCAGCGCCGCCAGCCCGATTCGATGGAGATACAAACGCCAGCGCCCGGATGGGTCTGACACAGACTCGCACTGCTGCCACACGGCCAAATCAGGTGGCAGCGCCAGAACAGGCTGAACTGGATTATCAAACACCAAACTCATCGGAAACCTCTGTTCGTGACTGATCTGCTTGTGACTAATCGACTTTCGGCTGGGCTGTTTTTGACTGATAATGCTGCTGCAACCACTCGTGAATCGTGTCACTCATACTTGCTAATACAGCGGAATTGATAGAAATATGCAGCGTCTCCTGGCTCCACTGGGCAAGGGTCATTAAAAGAGTTCGGCGGACTCGACTGAGCTGGCGAGAAACCTGATACTGCTTGATTTGAAGCTCCTGGGCGATCGCCATTTGGGTCAGCGCCTCTCGATAGTAGAGCTGAAGTAACGTTTGATCGGCAGGGGGGAGCGTGGCGATCGCGCTCCTGAGTACGTCTTGAATGTGCTGCGCGTGCTGCTGCTGTTCAATATAGTCTTCCTGCGTCAGCAGTTGCTCCATCGGAGTGGAGTCGTCGCTCACATCATCGAGCCAAGCTTTACTGCCTTTTGAGTCAAATTGGGGCTGATTGAGGGACGTGACCGTAGGAGTCAGATGCTCACGAGCCGATTGAACGAGCAGAGTCAGCAGGCTCATGAGAGATTCAGGCTCTATTTGTGGAGGGCAAGGACTCAGCTGCAGCCGTAGCTGGTTGTAGCGCTCAGCCATTTGGGCAATCTGTGCCGGACTCGGCGGTGGTAAAGCTCGCACCGACCGCTGCGGATCAGGTGTGTAGATGGCCTTAAAGCACTGCCACGCGAGAATATGGGACTCCGTCTGGGTCAACCCAGCAGCGACGAGAGACTGCTTTAGCTGAGTCTGGCTCAGCCGCCGCAGCAAGCCCCAATTGCTGCAAATATAAATGTCTTGCTGCTGCCGCAGGTAGTCTCGAATCAGGTTGCCAAAAGCAGTGCGGGCATAGCCTTTGAGGCTACTGCCATAGTCGGGGCGATAGCCTTTGAGAATCTGCTCAGTCTGGGCGATCGCCGTTTGAAAGCCGTCGGCCAACGTCCATTGCACTGCCGCAAAGCGCTGGACAATGCTGTGGGTTGCCCAGTAGCAAGGCTCTTGCAGATAAGCGTTTAAGTGAGCTGCCGCTTCCTTGTGATGCTGCTCCTGCCAAAGCTTATACCAGTACAGCGCCCAAAACCCCTCAGCTTGCGAGGCATGAGTCTGTCGAGCCAGGTGTTTTTCCATCCCTTTTTTCAGCCGCCCGTCAGTTACCCAACAATCAAAGCGATCGTCTGAAAACTGAATGAAGGTTGAAAAAAGCTCGATAACGATATTTCGCACCTGCATGGGCTGACTGGAGGATAGCTCTATTGAAGTCACGCAGTATAGAATACGCCATGCTTATCGAGATTAGCACGAAGGCAAATTACATCCGCAGATGTCGCAGATGAACGCAGATAATTGAGTCGAGCGTAGACACGAGCATCAAAGAAAGACGCTGAACACATCTATAGCAATGCGCAGATAGGTTAGGACAGATATTTATGGAGAAGCCGCGCACCGCGCGGCTTCTCCATAAACTATTGGTTTTATATCAGCGCACATCACTATATCTGCAGATTAATCACCTGACTCAAGCGGCTTCTCTCCAGCTACAAATCTCTCCTAGTGCTTATGACTACAGCTATATTTGCAAAGCGCGATCGCCTTTGCAGAACTGGGGACGACTTAAAAAACTTATCTAACAAACACTTTGGCTTCGTATTCAGCCAAATCAAGGGTGAGCCTAGCACCACTCACTTCGACATCATAATCACGAGTCCACTCATGCCAATTCCCATCTTCGGGAAACTGAGTTACCTCGTAGTCTGCGTAGTATTGATCCGAGAAGTTTGCAATGATGACGACTCGTGCCCCTTCATCGTTCCAACGAACATATGACAGTATTTTGGAATCAGTATCTTCAAAGAAAAACTCAATGTTACTCGTTTGTAAGGCGTAGTTTTCTGTGCGTAGCTGAATCAGCCCTTTAACAAAATCAAACAGACGTTGATTTTCATCGTTCTCAAACAGAGACCAGTCGAGCTTAGCTGATTCAATGGTTTTAGCTTTGTACTCCCCAAACTCCTCTCCCATCCACAGCATGGGAATACCGACAGCAGTCATCAACAGAGACATCCCTAAGCGAATGCGACAAAAGGCCGCATCTTCGAAGACTTCGTTGTTGCCCAGGGTTACCATTAACCGATCATGATCATGGTTGCTCAGGTAGTTGACAACGTTGGTAGCATCCATGAACCCTTGTCGCCGTGGATCAAGCACATCTTTTAGCCGATCCGCATCGTATTCACCTTTGCATAAGAGATCTTGAAGCGTGTAGTAGAAACTGGTGTGCCAACAGCCATCCATCGGCCCATCTTTGTTGGTGATTGCAGTTGTTTCAGGAACATGCTCAGCAATGTTGTAAAAGGGCTTTATCCCAGCCGTACGTTTGGACTCCTGAACAATCCAGTGCATGAAGTCATAGTTATCAATCTGTTTGGCAGCATCATAGCGAATGCCATCAATATGATATTCATGAATCCAAAATCTCGCTTGGTCGCCTGCAAACTTGCGGGCGGGATACGTTTCTAAATTTTCGTCGTAGTGCTCGTAGTTGAATTCTGGCCCCCAAGTATTATCTGGATCCTGAGGCTCATGATGAAACCAATAGTCGTAGTCAATTTTGGTCAAGGGAGATTCTGATTCAGCATGGTTGAGAACGCTATCAAAAATGACCCGCATTCCTCTGCTGTGACATTCATCAATGAGCTGCTTTAAATCTGCGGTTGTACCGTAGCTCGACTCAGGCGCAAAGAAATGACGAGGATTATAGCCCCAACTGCGATCGCCAGGAAACTCTTGAATCGGCATCAGCTCCACTGCGTTGATGCCTAGCTCAGCCAGATAGTCTAACTTCTCAACAACATGCTGAAACTTACCGCGTGGATCGTCGTCAGGTTCGCCGCCGGAGAAGTCGCCCACATGCATTTCGTATATCACTAACTCGTGATTTCCAGGTAGCGGTTTGTCGTCATGCTGCCAGACATAGGTATCGACAATACGCTCTCCCTCCTTCAAACAAATCACACCATTCTGATTCGCGTCATCAATGGCAGTGGCATAGGGATCAATAATCTCGACCCAAGTATCCGGGTCAAAAAACCAGCTCTTTGACTGGACTTTGAACACATAGTGATAAGTGCCGTCGGCTAAGTCTACCTGCGTGTGGAAGGTACCGTCCTCGGTTTTCTCCATTGAAATCTCATTCCAATCAGAGAAATCACCTTTAAGTGCAGCTTTCGCGTTGTAGGGCGCAAACAGACTAAACTCGATAGAACTCATGGGATATCTTCTTATTTGCAGTACATCGCACGCATTTGACTTGACGGCTGGAGCGTGATGTCCTGATGATTGCAGAAAAAAAGAATAAATCTGTACACCAAAATGTAGATCTGCAAGGTCTGACAAAATCTGATTAACGGCGCTCAATGCGGGTGCTGACTTCAGAAATCAGGGAGTCGGCCAATTTTTCCAGCAAGCACCAAAAAGCACCATAGAGGGAGGTCAATGAGAAATCCGCGACGAGCCGCACCTCAAACTCCCAATTGAGCTTTCAAAAAACACCCCTGTGTTTCCAATTTACTGGTGTTATGGCAATGCGCAGATAGGTTAGGACAGATATTGATGGAGAAGCCGCGCGGTGC
>CAKZMO010000737.1 GCA_937128595.1 uncultured cyanobacterium
CGCAGGGTTTCAACATGCAAAGTGTTCAGAGTATTCAGGGTATTGCGTTATCTACTCAGTCATCCACTCAGCTACATCACTCATCGTCTATTGAAGTCAACCCCTGATTTAAAGAGTCCCAAGCGTTCTATCTAACACACCTTCAAATGTTTCTATGCTAATGATTGAAGTATGTCGAGAAAGCTTACACCCCCCTTCGAGACTGACGCTGAGCGCGGTCACCCTTCCCTTTAGCTTCATGCTGAGAAGTCGATTATTTCACTAGTGATCAAAACATTACGGTTTTCCAAAGAGCTGAATGGCTTTCTGGTGAACCTTTTCAAATCCATCATTGAAACTTAATCACCTATGACCCTTAGCGGAAATTCTCCACTAAAGCGACCGACCCCTTTTTCCTCTGTGCCAAAGGATGACTCGGCAACGGAATCCCTGGAAGTTGTAGAGCAGGTTGCTGCTGACGATCTCAATCAGCTCTTGGAAATCTTTCCCCACGAAATCCGAGCGCATTTAGAGAAGCATGCCAACCGGGAGCGCCTGGTTGAGGTCGTTATGGATTTAGGACGTCTACCTGAAGCTCGGTTTCCTGATCGTTCCGAATACCTCTCGAATGCACCCATTTCGGAGGCTGATTTAAGCTACTGCACCGATCGGGTGGGTATTTTCAGCGGAGACAATCGAGCAGGAATTGAGCAAACTCTCCATCGCATCAGCGCCATGCGAAATCGCAGCGGTCAGATCATTGGCCTGACTTGCCGGGTCGGACGGGCTGTGTTTGGCACAATTGGCATGATTCGAGATTTGGTGGGGACTGGGCAATCGATTCTGATGTTGGGTCGCCCCGGTGTCGGCAAGACGACGGCTTTACGGGAAATTGCCCGTGTTTTGGCTGATGAACTCGACAAACGAGTTGTCATTATCGACACATCGAATGAAATTGCTGGAGACGGCGATATTCCCCATCCTGCCATCGGTCGAGCCCGTCGGATGCAGGTTGCACGCCCGGAGCTCCAGCATCAGGTAATGATCGAGGCGGTGGAAAACCACATGCCAGAAGTCATTGTCATTGATGAGATTGGCACCGAACTTGAGGCATTGGCGGCACGCACGATTGCAGAACGAGGTGTTCAGCTCGTAGGTACCGCTCACGGTAATCGGATCGACAACCTGATCAAAAATCCGACGTTGTCCGATTTAATTGGCGGCATCCAATCCGTCACCTTGGGCGATGATGAGGCTCGTCGTCGCGGCAGCCAGAAGAGTGTATTGGAGCGGAAGGCTCCGCCGACCTTTGATGTGGCGGTCGAAATGCTGGAGCGCCATCGCTGGGTGGTGCATCAGCAGGTGACGGATACAGTTGACACTTTGCTGCGGGGACGACAGCCCAACCCTCAGGTCAGAACCGTATCGGAATCGGGCAAAGTGGTGATCACTCACGAATTGTCTGATGCTCGCTCAGGCGCAATTCCAATTCGACCCTTAACAGATGGTCAAGGACAATCTGGAATCACCGGATTAAGAGCAACAGGACGCATGTCGCCGCTGCCTAGCCGAGGAGGCTATGAGGGCGATCGCCCCTTTGCCCAGGGAACGTCATCAAAACAGCTCACAGAGCGACAACAGTTTGACCAGATGCTGGACGAGTCCTTGGGGCGATTTCCGACGGGTTCAACCCGCTTGGCAGCAGATCTTGGACTTAGTTTCAATGGCGAAGATCTGCCGATACGGGTCTATCCCTACGGGGTGAGTCGTCAGAGCTTGGATCAGGTTATTCATACCCTCAACTTGCCGATCGTGCTGACGAAAGATATTGACAGTGCCCACACGGTTCTAGCGCTGCGATCGCATGTCAAAAATCATTCCAAGCTGAAACACATGGCAAAAGTGCGTCAGCTTGCGATTCACACGGTGAAGTCGAACAGCGTGCCTCAGGTGATTCGAGCCCTTCAGCGTTTGCTGCATGTGGATAGTGAAGGCTCATCTGAGCCTGTAAATCTGAATCTGTTTTCGCGCAATGGCGATGATGATGAGATTGAAGCTCTCGAAGAGACTCGGCTAGCGGTCGAGCAGATTGTATTGCCTAAGGGACAGCCAGTGGAACTGCTGCCTCGCACTGCCAAGATTCGTAAAATGCAGCACGAGCTAATCGAGCATTATCGGCTCAAGTCTAGTAGTTTTGGGGATGAACCCAATCGTCGTCTGCGGATTTATCCAGCATAGGTAAGAAGCGTCGAGAGGGCGATCGCCCTCTCGACAGGTCATATCGCCGTAGTCACTGAAAAGATGGGTTGGGGACAGTACACTTCTCCTCAACCCATCTTTCAGTTTTTGCCGTTTTTGCTGGATTATCCCAGAATTCTCTAGCTCGCTGACTCTTGAGGCTCAGCAGATTTGCTGGTCTTGCGAGTCGAGCTGCTTGATTTCTTAGTCGTCTTGCTGGATGTTGAAGTCGATCCTGATGCTTTCTTAGCCGCTGTTTTTCCGGTAGATGAGGATTTCGATTTGCTCGAAGATGCAGAACTGGAGGACGCAGAACTGGCTTTACTGCCCGTTGATTTTGAGCCAGACTTAGTCTTCTTCGCCGCCCCTGATGCTTTCGCTGAAGAGGATTTCGTCGTTTTGCGGGTCGTCTTCTTTTTGGTCGTACCAGACTTCGAGTTTCCAGACGCCGACTTTTTGCTGCGACGGCTGGTCTTTTTGGTGCCCTCTTTCGCTTCTAGAATCTTGACGGCCTTCTCTAGAGTTATGGTGTCTACCGTCTCGCCTTCTGGCAGAGAAGCATTGGTCTTGCCATGCTTCACGTAGAGTCCATAAGGGCCATCAAACACGTTGACGGCTTCTTCATCAGCGGGATGCGCCCCCAACTCTTTCAAAGGCTTGGCGGCTTGACCTCGGCCTCGGCCTCGTTTTGGCTGAGCTAGCAGTTCCAATGCTCGATCCATGCTGACGGTGAGAACATCGTCCTCTTTCTTGAGAGAGCGATAGTCTTTTCCTTCTTTTCCTTGGTCATGGACAACGTATGGGCCAAAGCGTCCTAAACTCGCTTGCACTTTGCAACCTGTTTCGGGATGCATTCCCAGCAGTCGAGGCAACGCCAACAGACCAACGGCTGTTTCGAGAGTCAAATCCTCTAGCTTCATTCCTTTGGTCAACGACGCCCGTTTTGGTTTGGGATTGCCCTCTGCTTCGTCTCCAAGCTGCACATAAGGGCCGTAGGGGCCAATGAGCTTGTAAATCGGCTCACCTGTTTCAGGGTGAAATCCGACCTTGTCAGGACCTTCTGTCTTCTGGCGCAACAACAGCTCAACCTGGTCGGTATCTAGATCCGAGGGAGTCAGGTCGTGGGGAATGGAGGCTGTCACAACCTCGTCGTCTTGCTGCGCTTCGAGATAGGCTCCATATCGGCCAATGCGAATTTTTGCCTCGATGCCTTCCAGGGCGATCGCCCGTGCTTCGTTGGGGTCGATATGTTCTTCTTGCTCTTTGACCTGAGTTTCTAGACCAGATTCGCCGAGGTAGAAGTTATGCAGGTAAGGCAGCCAGTCTGCTTCTCCAGTTGAAATTTCATCTAATGTCTGCTCCATGTGGGCTGTGAAGCTGGGATCGACCAAGTCTGGAAAATACTTTTCGAGTAGTGACGTGACGGCAAAGGCTGTAAATGTCGGAATAAGGCTGTTGTTGTTGATTTGAGCATAGCCTCGGTCAGCAATGGTGCCGATGATGGTGGCATAGGTACTCGGACGACCAATACCCTCACTCTCCAACGTCTTGACCAAAGACGCTTCTGTGTAACGAGCAGGCGGCTGAGTTTCATGCCCCACGGCTTCCAAGTTCGAGCAGTTGACCTGATCTCCGACGGTCAATGGTGGCAGAATCACTTCTTGATTTTCAATAGCCGCGTTGGGATCGTCTGACCCCTCAACATAAGCTCTAAAAAATCCTGGAAAATCAATCCGCTTACCGGATGCCCGAAATTCGGCGTTGTCAACCTGAACCTGAACCGTGATATGAGTTTGACGCGCTTCAGCCATCTGAGTAGCTACGGTTCGTTTCCAAATTAGCTCATAAAGATTAAACTCTCGTCCACTTAATCCTGTGTCTTGGGGAGTGCGAAACGTCTGACCTGCAGGACGGATGGCTTCGTGAGCCTCTTGAGCGCCTTTCGACTTCGTAGAATATTGCCGAGGTTTGGGACTGAGATAATCACTACCGTATTTTGTCTCCACACAAGAACGGGCAGCGGCGATCGCCTGCTGCGATAGATGTACCGAGTCCGTTCGCATATAGGTGATGTAGCCATTCTCGTAGAGATTTTGAGCCGTCCGCATGGTGTCCCGTGCCGACAGTCTCAGCTTGCGGTTCGCCTCTTGCTGCAATGTAGAGGTCGTAAAGGGAGGAGAAGGCTTGCGAGTCGATGACCGCTCTTCAATGTTGCTGACGGCCCATTCTCTGGACTGGATACGCTCTTGTAAAGTACGAGCCTCCTCTTCATTCAGCAGCACCACGTTGCGACCTTCTGTGATGCGCCCCGTCGATTCATCAAAGTCGCTGCCTGTTGCAAGACGAGTTCCATCGAGGGCGATGAGTTTAGCCTCAAACGGGTTGTCGTCCTTTTTCAGAAACGCTTTTAGATCCCAATAACTGCCTTTTCGAAAGGCTCGACGCTCTCGCTCCCGCTGAACCAAGAGGCGGACTGAGACAGACTGCACTCGTCCTGCCGACAATCCCCAAGCAATTTTCTTCCAAAGTAGGGGCGACAGGGTATAGCCCACCAGTCGATCAAGAATCCGGCGAGTTTCTTGAGCATGGACAAGCTGATCATCGATCTCTCGGCAGTTTTGCAAAGCGTCTTGAATGGCTTCGTCGGTAATCTCATGAAACACCATGCGCTTGGTTGGCACCTTCGGGTTGAGCACCTTGAGAAGATGCCAGCTAATGCTCTCACCTTCTCGGTCTTCGTCTGTTGCCAGAACCAGCTCATCCGCATTCTTCAGGGCATCTTTGAGGCCTTTGACTACCTTTTTCTTGTCTTTCGGAATCACGTAGAGCGGGTCAAAGTTGGCCTCGACATTGACGCCAATCTTTGACCAAGCTTCTCCTTTAACAGAGGCAGGAATTTCGCTAGCAGATTGCGGTAAATCACGAATGTGGCCCATGGAGGCTTCGACCTGATAGCCCGATGGCAGATAGTTGCGAATGGTCTTGGCTTTAGTGGGAGATTCGACGATGACCAGAGTTGACATGGGTTTCTGATTAGCTTTTTGGGGAGAGAGATATGGAAAAATATTGATCCGACACTGAGAGTTCGCAGTGAACTGAGTCAGAGCGGGTAGAGTCTTGAACGGCTAAAAAGCCATCGGTACGGAGCTGGGGACTTTGATTTGAACTGTTTGATTTGAACTGGGGAAACAGAGAAAATTGTCTTTGGCTTGTTTTAGTCGGTAGCGTTTGCCGCAAATGATAGCGCAAGCTATTGATTTGAGCGCCCCTCAATCAAATGCTGGAGCTATGAGCCACTCCTATAAAACTAATTGTTAGCACTAAAACCAATTGTTAACATAATCCTGACGATGACGATCCGGGCATCAAACCTTCTGAGGTTACGACCTAGAGTTCAAGGAGTGCGAAAATTCTGCAAAAACTTGAGTGGCAAGAATTTCTCATATCTGACGATATTTGTAAATACACCTAGTGTAAACACCTAGAACAAGGCGGAGGTAACTTAAAGGGTGCCTGCAAGCTGATTCTGACGAAAATGGGTAGAGCTTTATCGATTCAATCAAACAACCGTGCTTCTCATCGATCACATCTACCCCCTCCTTTCTATATCTTTTTAACCAGCATACCTATCAGGAGCAGACCGAATTTATAAAGTACATGCTTTTGGTCACCCAAGTTTTCTTTGGGCTTGGTCACGCTTATAGATTGGTCACGCTTACAGAACAAATGAGACTCGGTTGTCTATGGACACGATTCAGGGTGGAGTAGATCCTATCCCCCATTTCTACATATAGTTGTTATCAGTAAAAATCAAGAGCAGGATTCATGAACAGAGTCCAAACTTGTAGATTTTGCACGGTATGATGCGATATGACAGTTCATGAACATGGCTGAAGTAAAAACGTGTTTTGTATGAGTTATGGTCAATTTGTGGCCAAATTCATCAAATGAGACCTAGGCTTCTTGCAAATCACATGCTAAGTTCAGGCCATAATGCTCAGGTTACATCACTGAAAAATCAGTCATGCAGTGTTAGTCATTCTGTTTAGCGCCGTGTAGCTAAGCGACCTGCTAATATTGCACAGTCAACAGCACAGCCATTAGCGTAGACGCTTCTTGTTATAGGGAATATATGGATTTTGCTAGTCTATCTGCCCAGCTAAATGCAAAGGCAATCCTGCCTGAAGCCATTGTTTTAGCAACGTTGCTCATTATTTTGGTCGGCGACTTGATTGTTGGGCGATCGCAGTCCTCGCGCTGGACGCCCTATGTCGCTATTGCGGGGCTTGTGGGAAGCGCTGGCTCGCTTTATTTTCAGTGGGATGCTGTAGAGCCAATCGCATTTTTAGGAAGCTTCAATGGCGACGCGATGAGCGTCGTTTTTCGAGGCATTATTGCTCTGTCTGCCGCCGTTACGGTTTTGATGTCAATCCGCTATGTGCAGCAGGCGGGTACGGCCCTCGCAGAATTCTTAGTCATTCTCCTCACCGCTGTGGTCGGTGGAATGATACTTTCTGGTGCTGACGAGCTCGTCACAATCTTTGTCGCGTTAGAAACGCTGAGTATTTCGTCTTATCTGTTGACAGGCTATATGAAGCGCGACCCGCGCTCGAATGAAGCAGCGCTGAAATATCTCCTCATTGGTGCAGCCAGCTCAGCAATTTTCCTCTACGGTTCTTCACTCCTTTATGGACTGTCGGGCGGAGAAACTCGATTGACGGCGATCGCCGCAGGTATGGCCAGTGGCGAAGAGCCAATCGGTGTCATTATTGCCCTTGTCTTCGTGATTGCAGGAATTGCCTTTAAGATTGCGGCAGTTCCTTTTCACCAGTGGACTCCTGATGTCTACGAAGGTTCTCCAACTCCGGTCGTTGCTTTTCTTTCGGTCGGTTCAAAAGCAGCTGGATTTGCCTTGGCCATTCGTCTGCTTGTGACTGCATTCCCGCTCGTCTCTGAGCAGTGGCGATTTGTCTTGGCGGCATTAGCCATTTTGAGTATGGTCTTGGGGAATGTTGTGGCACTTGCTCAAACCAGCATGAAACGAATGTTGGCTTACTCCTCTATTGGTCAGGCTGGATTTGTCATGATCGGTCTGGTGATTGGAACGGATGCGGGCTATTCCAGTATGATTTTCTATCTGCTGATTTACCTCTTCATGAACCTGGGTGGCTTTGCCTGCGTCATCCTTTTCTCGCTGAATACGGGAACAGACGAAATTACCGAATACAGTGGCTTGTACCAAAAAGACCCATTACTCACCCTGACCCTTAGTATTTGCTTGTTATCTCTTGGGGGAATCCCGCCATTGGCCGGATTCTTCGGAAAAATTTACCTGTTTTGGGCCGGCTGGCAAGCTCAAGCTTATCCTCTAGTCCTCGTGGGTTTGGTGACGAGCGTCGTCTCAATTTACTACTACATCCGTGTCGTCAAAATGATGGTGGTAAAAGAGCCCCACGAAATGTCTGAGTCTGTTAAGAACTATCCCGAGGTGCGCTGGAGTTTGCCCGGAATGCGTCCGATTCAGGTGGCGCTGGTCTTGTCGTTGATCACCACATCAATTGCAGGTATTCTGTCGAATCCGCTGTTTAGCCTCGCGAATAATTCCGTTGCAAAAACACCCATTCTCCATCCGCTGGTGCCTGAAGTTGCTCTAGAAGAGCCTTCAGTCCACATCGAAGAGTTGGAATTGGTTTCAGCGATGCATTCTAGCGAATTGCTCAACGGTGCTACGGAGCGATCGCTCATTGATTAGTTCATGTTGAGCGCTTGTTGAGTCTTGTTGAGTGGGTTCATGTTCTTACTGCTGAGGCTGCCCCTGATGGTGGACAGCCTTGTTATTATAAAGAAATGTAACTTTGCGACCGATTACATTTCATTTCTGCGGTGGGCACATGGCTGATCAACTCCCAATTTCAATTACGTTCATTGTGTTCATCACCCTGTTTATTGGGGTTGGTGTTTATTCTGGGAGCCAAAAAAAAGACACCACTGAAGACTATCTATTGGCAGGTCGAGGTGTGAATCCGGCGTTGGCAGCCCTGTCCGCCGTGGCAACGGGCAACAGCGGCTTCATGTTCATCGGGCTGATTGGGTTTACCTACGAAGTCGGCATTTCCGCAATCTGGCTGACGGTGGGATACATCTTGGGCGACATGCTAGCGTGGCTATCTGTCCACAAGCGGCTGAGAAAAGCATCAGAGGTCACAAACTCTGAAACCGTATCGGCATTTTTGGGACATGGCTCAGATAGAGGTCGCTGGATTACGGTCGTTTCGGCGCTCATCACCCTAGGTTTTCTGGGAGCCTATGCGGCGGCGCAGCTTCAGGCCGGGAGTAAAGCCCTGACCGTATTATTTGGGTGGGACTCTTGGCTAGGAATTTTGTTTGGCGCGACCGTAGTTGCGATTTACTGCGTGTCTGGTGGCATTCGAGCCTCCATCTGGGTGGGATCGGTGCAGTCAGTTTTGATGATGGCATCGATGCTCTTGCTATCCACAGTGGCGATCGCCTCTAGTGGCGGGTTTGGGGGCTTATGGTCTCAGCTCAGTCAGATTGATCCGACCCTGACCGATCTCTTTCCGAATGATCTGAGATTTGGCTTTGTACCCTTTGTGATTGCGTGGACAGTTGCTGGGTTTGGAGTTGTTGGACAGCCCCACATCATGGTGCGAGCCATGGCCATTGATTCGGTCGAGCGGGTCAACACGGCTCGAAATATCTACGTCGTCTTCAACGCCGTATTTTCGATCTCGGCAGCAGCAGTGGGTCTGACCGCACGGGTTCTATTGCCTGATTTGGGAGGGCTAGCCGATGCAGAATTGGCGCTGCCTGAATTGGCGATCGCCCTTCTCCCGGCTATTTTGGTGGGGTTAGTTTTGGTAGGATTGTTTTCCGCCACGATCTCCACCGCCGATGCCCAGCTTCTGTCCTGTTCTGCGGCGCTGACTCAAGACCTACTACCAGAGGCTGGACGCCGCACATGGGGGACAAAGATTGGAACCCTGACAATGGTAATCGTTGTCTTGCTTCTGGCTCTTGTCTGCACAGACAGCGTTTTTGTGCTGGTGACGTTCTCCTGGGCAGCGTTGGCAGCAAGTTTAGGGCCTGTCATGGTGGTGCGGGTGCTAGAGCGGCCTCTGTCCGCGACGGTCGCCATTGCCATGATGATCACCGGGATTGCAACGGCTCTGGTTTGGCGAGTGGGTCTGGGTCTGTCTCAAGATATATATGAAGTGCTACCGGGAATGCTGGCTAGCGCAATGGTCTACGTGGTAGCTCAACCTTGGTTTGGCCTTAGAGCCTCAGCACAAGAACCGCACCTTAATCCAAATCGCGACTCAGCCAGCTTTGCAGAATTCCGCTGATGACAGCAGGCTGCTCCAAATGAGGCAAGATGCCAACATCAGGAATCTCTGTAAACTGGGTCACCGCATCCTGATTGAGCGCGGCTAATCGTCGTCCTAAAGTGGGCGTATTGAAACGAGTGTTAGTGCCCCAGATGAACTGGGTTGGCACGGTCAACTGATTCATAAACAGCGCCAGATCAAAAAAGATATTTCCCTTTAGAGATGCCAGGGCTGAATATTCAGCGTTGGGTTGGAGCGCTGATGCGAGATAGGCTTGCACCATTTCATCCGTGATTCGCGATGCTTTGGCAAAGAGAAATTGTTGTAAAAAGTTACGAACAGCAAGCTCGTTTGCAGCCCCAACCGCATAGAGCAGGCGATCGATTCCGGGAGTTGCCGCTAGCTGTGCTCCCAGGCCTCGACGATAGTCCACACCAAAGTCGCCATAGCCGGAAGGACTCACCAGAAACAGCGATCGCACAAGGTCTGGACGGGCGATCGCCACCCGAATACTCAGTCCTCCGGTCAGAGATGTTGCAATGACAGGCACAGGCTCATCATAGAGATTACGAATCGCTTCTAGAATTTCTGTAATGTTTTGTAGATAGTCTTCACTGCTGTAATCCCGAATCGGATGAGTGGACTGCCCCCAGCCAATCAGATCAGGGGCAATCACGTCATGACTTGATGCAAAGGCAGGATAGACTTTTGACCACTCGTAGGCGGATGATCCTCCACCTAAACTGTGCAAGAAAAGCAGTGGTGGACGTTTTGATACTGGGGAATCAGTTCTAGAGTCAGACGCGGTGGACACTCTCCACGGTTTCTGCACTGGCGCGTAATATGCTACGACTCCCAAAGAGGTGGTGAAGGTGCGCTGTCCAAAACCGGGAGGGTGAAACTGAATCATGGCGTATGTGCGGCATCAAGTGACGTCAATCTTGTACCAAAACCTTGAGGATAGCATCGACAGAGTGTTCACATTTGGAAACTTCGAATCCTTAGAAAATCTAAGCAATATTTGTTGTGAGGCGATTTGGCGAGATAGTCTAATGTGAATGCTTGTTGACCAGGTCATCCTCACACGTATCGTATCTCGCGCTACATCCCAGCGGAGATGCCCGGTGGTAGAAACGATGAGGCTGCAGGGTTAATCTAGCAGATAGGTAGTGTAGGAGTTTTGCAACAGATGAAAAAAATTGAGGCCATTATCCGTCCATTCAAGCTGGACGAGGTGAAAATTGCACTTGTCAACGCAGGCATTGTCGGCATGACCGTGTCTGAGGTTCGTGGCTTTGGTCGTCAGAAAGGACAGACCGAGCGCTATCGCGGATCAGAATACACCGTCGAATTTCTTCAAAAGCTGAAAGTCGAAATCGTTGTGGAAGAAGACCAGGCTGATATGGTCATTGAAAAAGTCATTGCCGCTGCGCGTACTGGCGAGATTGGTGACGGCAAGATATTTGTGAGCCCGGTCGATCAGATTATTCGAATCCGGACAGGCGAGAGAAACATGGAAGCCATCTAGGATTGTTCAGCTTAGAGTTATTTCGCATTGCGAGGTCAGCGGGTTCTCCCGGACTGACCTCGTTGCTTTTTAAGCCAAGCTTTCGCAATTAGACCCGTTAGCAATTTGAAGCTGAGTGAATCTCAGAGCGCTGCAAAATAACGGCTACCCCACTCGGCAGCGCTGTGAAAGAGCGGAGCCAACACCAAAGCTGGGAGAAAAGAAGCAATCCGGACTTTGGCAACTTCCAGCAAATTGAAGGAGAGACCCATGATCATCAACCCTCCTACCCCCGTTAAAAGTAAAATTTGAGGCGCATTGGCCGGATCATCGGGTAGTCCCTGACTCAACGCGCCTGCGAGTAAAGACACTCCCCCCTGATAGACCAGAAGCGATAGACTCGAAAACCCAACACCGATGCCAAAGCTGCTGGTCAGGGCGATCGCCGCTAAGCCGTCCATTGCAGCTTTGATCGACAGCAACGTGTTGTCTCCCATGAGACCGTTGTCTAGACTTCCAATCAGCGCCAGAGGCCCAATACAAAACAGAAGGCTTGCCGCAACGAAGCCCTCTGTAAAACTTCCCTTTCCACTAAAACGAGCTTTGAGCCAGTCTCCCATCAGGGCAAGCTTCGCTTCCAACGCCCACCACTCGCCCAAGAGACCGCCAATCACCATCGAAAACAACCCGATGATGACACCGTCCACATAGCCAGAGGTAATAGTCATCAGGCTAGCGGCCATTTCTACGCCGATTAGCAACGTCAAAAGCCCTAGCCCTTGGGTGATGATCGTTTGCATCGCTTTTGAGAGGCGTCCGCGCAACAGCAAACCCAAGCCTGTTCCGATCAGGACTGTTGCGACGTTAATCCAGGTTCCGCTCGTTCGCAGCCAGAAGTCCACGGGCGATCGCCTCCTAAGTGATGTCTTGATAAACGAAAGGCGGGTGATTCATCCCAGATCTACATCATCAAACTCAAATTCTGTTCGTACGGGAGCCTAACTCGAAAGCATAAAGATACTTTGGGGTCAGGCTCAAACGACTGTGTGACGAATCGATCAAGACTTTTCAACGGTTTCAAAGGTCTCCGAGCCGAGAGGACTCGGGTTCCAGCCATCAATGTTAGATCGCTTAGCCAGCAGAGGCTGTGAATGAACGATGGGGATTCTTAGCGCTTCTTCAAAGAGAATTTGATCCACTTCTGCATACAGATCCTCTCGGGCTCCAGCATCACCCTCAGCGCGGGCTTGGTCGAGCAATTCAAACACTGTCTCATCCGTCCAGTCGCCTAGATCTGCTGTTGCTCCGGGCCCAAAGTGGGCATAGAGAAAATTGTCAGGGTCTCCATAGTCGCCTGTCCACCCCAGCATAAAGGACTGAAATCCGGGGGGCTGGTTGCGATCTTCGAGGTAGGCTCCCCAATCTTTCGTTTGCAGGGTGACGTTGATCCCAACAGTGCTGAGTTCTGCTGCAAAGGCTTCAGCAATCGGCTTGGGGTTGGGGAAGTAGGGACGACTGACGGGCATATACCACAGTTCTAAATCGAACCCATCTGGATAGCCTGCATCTGCCAAAAGCTGTTTAGCTTCTTCGGCATTGTATTCGTAATCATCAATATCACTAGATTGAAAGTCTTCCATTGAGGGAGGAGTGAAGTGACCATCTGTTATACCTAACTCTCCCCAAAAAGCATCAACAATGGCTGGCTTGTTAATTGCTTTGGCGATCGCCTGTCGAACTTCAGCTTCCGCTAACGGCTCGTAAGACGGATTGAGCGCTAGATAGCCGACATTAAACGAGGGTCGAAAGATGGCTTCTAAATCATCCGCATTTTCGATTTCGGGTAGCTGGTCAGGAGTCAAATCGACCGTAAAGTCGAGACTGCCAGCTCTCAGTTGAGCTAAACGAGCTGCCGGATCGGTCACAAAACTCATGACTAGCTGGTCAGCCTTGGGCAGACCGTCTTTCCAGTAGTCAGGATTTTTCTCTAGGGTGACGCGATCGCCCGATCGCCATTCTTGGAAAACAAATGGCCCTGTGCCGACAGCAAGTCCAGATGGCGTTCCATAATCAGCACCCGATTCTTGAATAGCCGTAGGACTAGCCATGCCAAAGTAGCCAGAGGCCAAAGCCGCAGGAAAAGCGGCAAACGGCTGATTGAGCGTAAATTCAACCGTTGTATCATCGACAGCAGCTACATTTGACAGCACCGAATTTTCTGCCCCTTTGAAGCCACCAAAGAGATATTCCCAAATCTCATACAGCTTGCCTGAGTCGCGATAGCCAAACTCAAATTCAGAGTCCCACCATCGCTCAATATTGAAGACAACGGCGTCCGCATTAAAATCGGTACCATCGTGGAAGGTGACCCCCTCTTTGACTTTGAATGTCCATGTGAGTCCGTCTTCAGAAACCTCCCAGCTCTCAGCTAACCCCGGTTCTAACTCTGTGGTGCCAGGAACAAAATCGATCAGGCGGTTGTAAATCTGTTGCTGAACGATGATGGAGTTACCGTCAGTAATATTGCCCGGTTCTAAATTGACGGGTTCTCCACCGGAGCCGTACACAAGAGCGCCCGTAGGAGCCTCTGACGCCGTGTCTGCTCCTTCGCTACTATCGGGTGTTGAGGTCTGAGTTCCGCCACAATTCGCTAAAAATAGTGTCAGCACGCAAGCAAGCGTCGTTAGAGCAAGCCACCGGATGATGTTGGAAACTTTCATGTTTAATCTACCGCTGTGAGCAAGATGCCTTCGTACCGTTGTACAGAGTCAATCTGCACAATATGGCTCATCCCTCCCTCCGAGTGCTGATAGCTACATCACTGTGATGACTCAGCAACCTCGCGCGTGCTGGACTTTGATGAATTTCAGATAGCGAATGGAGCGATGAAAGCAATTTGATTGATACGAAATTCTAGCGCAGGCATGGCGATCGCCTTCAAACTGTTGCCTTGTTTTTACTTTTTGCTGATTGGTTATGAGTGTATCGCACGTCTCAAGCAGCTCTAGGACTAGATGCTGATGCGGTAGCCCGCATACTCATCACCTTCATATAAAATCACCAGCCATGCATCGGGATTGAAGGCCAGAGGATAGGCCTCTCGTTCCGACTGAACTCCTGAGCGCACTTCAATGGCAGGCAAGACGCAGTAAGGCTGAGCCAAGATCTGGCGAACATTAGATTTAGCATCTCGTTCTGGAATCGTAAGGACTTGAGCAAGCTGCTCCTGTGAAAGCAACACATCTGGCTGCACCTCGCCAGTACAACTGTCGTAATGGCGATCGCTCGTTTTCTGTTCTACGGGCGATCGCTGAGCATCGACCATGAGTCCAAAGAGGGTCACAACCAGTGCGCCTGATAAAAGGATATTGAGAGGCGAAAGGCGAAAAGTAGAAATAGTCATAGTCGCTGATGGGTTGGCTGATGGATTGTGAGTGGTGAATTCGGCAGATGAATCGATTCAGAGAGAGCAATTCAGCAAGAAATCGAGAATACAAATTCACGGGCAGGAATTCGCAGGTTGGACTCGCATATCTCTCAGCTAAAGCCGCCCTCCCAGGAGCAAGCCGATCATGACAAATAGGAGACGTCGTCCCAGCGTAAAGCTCGAATCAGGATCAACCGTTGAGCGATAGATGGCGATCGCCGCAGGAGTCACCACCAGTGCAATAACAAGAGGCCAAAGCATCGGATACATAACAAGCAACTCATCCATTCCCTTGCGGGCGATCGCAGACCCTCCAATTAGCAGAAGAGTCGCTGGAATCGTGCTCGATCCAGCGGACGACGTTTCCTGAGAACTCCTTTGCTTGGGATTTCTATGAGGGTGGGAAAAGGTTGGCGCAGCAGGTGTTGCAAAAGTCGTTGCAGAAGCTGAAGGCAACTGATTATGTCGAGGTCTAGCACCAGGAGAAGCTTTGGTCTGAGCAGTGTAGGTCGTGTCGGTCGCTGCTCCGTGAGACGGATTAAACCAACGAACAATAGCGGCAAGGAAGGTCGAGACACCCGCAGAAGAATGAGGTTTTCGAGCTGTCCGCTGGTGACGCAGATGAGTGGCGATCGCTCTACCCTCTTGAGGCTGTGAAGAATTTAGAACGCTGTCGGAGCTGGGAGCCTCCTGCGCGTTCTTTTCCCAAGTGAGAGGTCGGCCTGTAATCACGAATTCGCCTCTGTTGCTACGCTCGATTTGCGGCAAATAAGTCTGTTCAGGATTGATCCGCTGAGGATCGTAGACCAAAGGTGCGTCCAGGTGGTCGAAGCAAGTGCGCTGACCTTTGGCTGCCGCTTGAATTCGCTGTTGATTGAGATGCTGAGCCGCCGTCGCGATTTCTTGAAGTGCTGCCTCCAGAGCCTGAGACATTGAGTTGACATGCTGAACCTGAACATCAAGCTGCTGAAAAGCAGCATCGACGGAATCAGAAGTAGAGTTTAAGACCGATTCAGCACTGGATACCTGCTGGAATGGCGATTCCAGCGCCTGATGCTGACTGTCTTGAGTAACAGACGATGCAGGGGCTTGAGTCCGCTCAGACCCTTGAGAGTAGGTAGGTGGCTCAAGAAAAAGATGGGATTCTGCAGAGGAGGTAGATGGGGAATGAGGGATAGGCTTGGGTGGTTGGTTTAGAGCAGGGCGATCGCCCACTAAAGGACGAGCTGGCGGTAATGAGATTGGCTGTTGCGACGGGGGCATTGAAGATGATTGTCGAGCAGGCGCGGAAGATGGGACAACTCGTCGATTAGGCTGCCCCAAAGCCTGGAGCCGCGTCTGAATGTTCTGAATGCTTGCTTGTGTGGTGTTCATAATTCTCAGACCTCAAACCAAATAGGGCGATCGCCATGCTTCGGACGTTGCCCGCCGCACCAGCGAAACTGTACTGACCAGAATAGTACAAATAAACTATATCAACTCACATCGATAATTTCAATAGCAGGCAGACGATGGCTTTGCAATACGGCAACCCCTTTGAGGCTGTAGGCTTAGTGAACGTTAAGCAGAGATTGTGTTGGTGTTCGCAGCCAATAGGAATAGAGGTATCGCAAGAGCGATATCCTTAGCTGTCATCATTTACTTCAATAGTGGGGTCAGCATCAAATTCTCGAACGATATGCCCCTCAGCCGTCTTGCTCTGAAATACTGTACAGACTGTAAAGAGAGCACCTCATTCAAAAGTGCTATTTGAGAGCGAAGCATCTTTTGCAGCCTCAGACGCTGGAACAATGGTCATCGAGAACGAAGCCCACTCATCCACCATGTACCCGCTCATCGTGCGACAGCAAGCGACACGGATTTCAAACTGATAGGTTCCAGCTACCGTTGGCGTTCCTTCTACGACAAGCTGAGATGTGGGCTGATTCTCAGAAGAGAGCGGAGCCTCAGGATGAGGTCGAGCCTGTTCCTGCAAACTGATATCGAGGCCAGGAGGTATCGGATCAACTTCTCGAATCCAGTTAGCCTCTTTGGGTTCTGTGACCGTGAGACTCTGATAACAGGGTTGCTGTACAACACAGTCACCAAAGATGTTGGTATTTCCTGCCACTAAATCCTCAGCAATTATTCCTGCAGGAGGCCGAATCACCTTTCGGATTAACGGTGGCATCTCGCAGCTTTGGAGGGCGATCGCCATTCCCAACAGCACAATTCTCACAATGCCTAATCGCGGCTTCCAGCGACCGTCAACAACATCAGGGGCGATCGCATCGAGGCTATTCTCCATCATGCTTATCCGCATCAATCCATCGGTCTAAAGCATTCCCGTCATCTCTCTAGAATTTGCTTCTGCTTCTCGCATTTACCACCCAATGAGAGCATCTCCGTATCGTGTGGTCAATCTTCACGGGATTCACGTGTTTAGCGAAAGACCGTGCCGTTGTGGTCAATCCAGCCGTCTATATGAAGCTCTTGAGGATCATGATGCGTCCAGTGAATCACGCCACCTTGGGCGTTCCACTCGTATTCTCCATAGGCATAAAGCGAGCTGCCCACCTTCAAATCCGTTACTCGCGGTGAAACGTCAATGTTGTGTGCCACCAAAAGAGTGTGACCATTCGGCAGTTCCAGGATAAATCGCTGGTGGCGATCGCCCAGCGTATCGTCAGACAACAATGACACCACTCTTCCCCGCACAAGCACTTGCAGATTGCTAATCTGATTTTGATGCGCCTGCTCAAGCGTTTTTAGGGACGTGAGCGAATACCGCTTTTTGTTGGCCTTGACCATTAGTTCAGTTGTCGTTTGAGGTGATGGAAACGTTGTGAACAGTTGTGGCGATCGCAGGCATACCAAGCCGCAATTCAGACCGCAATGCAGAGGCGATCGCCCCTGGGACTCGCTCCTGGCCATAAACTAGCAATGCAACCTGAAAATCCTCGAAATCGTCAGTTGCGTGCCACTTCACTGCCTTATTATGAAATATTTCTCCCAATCTCTCGTTACTAACCTTGAGATCAATCCCACACTTAAAGTTGGGTAAGGAAACTTCACTAAATTTACTGAGAACTTTATAATTACTACAAACTTGACAAAGTGTTTTCCCCCTATGATTTTGGAACGTGGCTTGCCACCACAATAGCGATTCAAACCCTCTCTCCGAGAAGTAACTCTTGTTTTCGAGAAGGCTGAACGTTAGCTCAATCTGTCATTCTGGACTTGACCTTTGTTCAGCAGAATCCGCAACGTACATTTGACAAAAAATGTATTGAGTAGGTCATTCCGTGTTCCTGCGATCGCACTTCGCTCACTCCTGTAATCTCACTTCACGCAATCTCGCATCCATATCTTGCGGAGATTGTAGGCCAATCTTTTGATGAAGCTTGTATCTCTTTGAGCCCATCCAACAAGAGCATACGGGCGAACAACGTGCTGACGAAGCACTTGTTCATGGGCGATCGCGCCTAATTCTCAACAGCAGTGACTTAGAAACTCACTTGGGTTTCCCACAAGGATTGGTTGTCATCAGGAACTGTGAGCCAAATTGCGGTGTCCTGGTTGAACCTGATTAAAGCGCAAGCTTTTTGTCATCCACCCTCACATCGTTGTTGAGTGCAATTTCTACGTGCCATGAATTGAATGTGTATTCGACACGGATTGCATTTAGTTTCATTGAGCAACTATTTCGCATCTGGAGTCTTAGCAGTTCTTTCGAGTCATTCAGGATGGTGGACTTCGAAGTAAAGTCTAGAGTTCAGTTGTGTTTCTGTACTGCTTGATTGAGTAACTTTATCTGGGTGTTTCATGAATATTCTGCGCTTAGTTGTTACAGGCCCCGTTGGTGCAGGTAAGTCCACGTTTATTCGCTCGGCCAGCGATATCGAAGCGGTGGATACGGATTGCCGAGTGACTAATGGAACGGGGCGAACCAAGCGAAAAACAACAACTGCCCTCGATTTTGGCCGACGAAAACTCACCCACAACCTATTGATTCACCTCTATGGAACACCCGGTCAGGCTCGGTTTGAATTCATGTGGGACATTTTGATCCGCAAAGCCCACGTCTATATGTTGTTAGTCGCGGCTCATCGCCCAGAGGATTTCGACCACGCCCGCCGGATGCTGTCGTTTATGCAGAGGCGATCGCCCGCGCTGATCATCATCGGTATCACTCACATGGATAAGCCTGAAGCCCAGAAACCTGAGCGGGTCGTACGAGCTTTAGGGTATAACCACAATCAATCGTTACCGCCCATCATCTCCGTGAATGCGGACGATCCAAAATCCGTAAACAGAGCCGTTATGAGATCCGTCAAAAGCTACGGAAGACAGTTGAAAGCTTCGAAAGCAAGTCACCTCAAACAATCCGGCACGCCTAAGGTTGCATAACTGGCATCGTGGTTAAGGCAACCAGGGATATTGCCGAAAGTCAGGCTTACGTTTTTCGAGAAACGCCTGTTTTCCTTCGGCTCCTTCCTCGGTCATGTAGTACAGCAGAGTTGCGTTTCCGGCGAGTTCTTGCAGTCCTGCCTGTCCATCACAGTCGGCATTAAATGCAGCCTTGAGGCAGCGAATGGCAATGGGGCTTTTTTCGAGAATTTCCTGCGCCCATTGAATGCCTTCGGTTTCGAGCTGCTCAACAGGCACAATGGTATTGACCAATCCCATATCGAGGGCTTGCTGAGCATCATATTGGCGGCAGAGAAACCAGATCTCTCGTGCCTTTTTCTGTCCTACGCTGCGGGCAAGGTAGCTGGCTCCAAATCCGCCATCGAAGCTGCCGACTTTTGGCCCCGTCTGCCCAAAAATGGCATTGTCGGCGGCGATGGTGAGATCGCAGATCACATGAAGAACATGGCCGCCACCGATGGCATAGCCTGCCACCAGGGCAATCACCACCTTGGGCATCGAGCGAATCAGCCGCTGTAAGTCGAGCACGTTGAGCCGGGGCACGCCAGCGTCATCAACATAGCCACCTTCCCCTCGGACGCTCTGGTCGCCTCCGGCACAAAAAGCATATTTGCCGTCCGTGTGGGGGCCTGCCCCCGTTAAAAGAACAACGCCGATGCTGGAGTCTTCGCGAGCATCCACGAAGGCGTCGTACATTTCGAAGACGGTTTTGGGGCGAAAGGCGTTGCGCTTGTGGGGGCGGTTAATGGTGATTTTGGCAATACCGTCAGCTTTGTGATAGAGAATATCGTCGTAGGATTTGACAGTCTGCCAGGTGATGTCCATGAATGCTGAAGGGGTAGAGGATCTGAAATAGGTCGTCGATTATTCGTCGTCGGTCGGAATCCCAAGTTTCCGTTTGACATTAAACCATTGGCTGCGCAGTTGCCAAAACTTGCTGGTTTCCATAGCAGTAATGCGAATATTCAGCGTGGCAATCTGCTCTTCGTATTGGGTGGTGAGTTGCCGAATTTGTTCTTCTAACTCCGGAACACGAGCGGCAATGGGGGATAGCTCTTTGACTTGCCGTAGACGAGCGATCGCCAAGCTGTGACTGCGTTCGAGCCGGGTTGATTTGTAAACGTACAGGTCTTGCATTCGTTCTAGGCGCTTGCTCAGCCATTCCGGTGAGGAGCAAAGAGAATCCTGACGCTGAATTGCAAACACTTCTTTGAACAAGGCTTCAAAGTCACCCGATGCGCCTCCGTGGGCATAGGATACGACGGTGCGGGGATAGTAGCGAATGGTGAATTGGGGGGCTTGCAGCACGTTGAGAAACCACTCGTAGTCGGCGGCAATGCGATAGGACTCGTTGAAGTACAGTCCTTTATTTGTAAAAAGAGAGGCGCGGAAAAAGCTGGCGGGCTGATGGATGCGGTCGTCGCCGAGGCAGATCATTTCTTCGAGCAGGCGATCGCACTCTACGGGCTGATAAATGTTGGAGCCGCCGTTTGTAAATCGGGCTTCGTGGTCGCCGTAGACCAGATCGCTGTCGGGGTGCTGCTGGACGAACTCGACTAGATCTTGAATGACGCGATCGTCGAAGAGGTAGTCGTCGGCGCTGGCGAAGGAGAGGCAGTCTCCGGTGGCG
>CAKZMO010000738.1 GCA_937128595.1 uncultured cyanobacterium
AGAGAGGAGGGGCGGGCTGCGCCCCTCCTCTCTCAAATCATTTGAGATTGGTATATGACTTGGGCTATGGTTTCTGAGGGATAATTCTAGTGCGACTATTTTATCTTTCCGCCAAAGTGCGATCGCTCTGTTGGTTTTCGAACTCTTTTGTAAACGGTCTCTTCGAAATGGGAATCGAAAGCCACTTTAGAATAGGAAATGGGATGGATTCACAAAATTAGAAAGAGTAAGGTTCTTCATGGCTCAGTCTATTCATTCTGGATATCAGGTAAATGACTGCGACCGCCAATCGATTTTGAGTCAAGCTTCACAATCTCTGTTTCAACCAGAGGTTCAGCGACCAGACTCGCGGGCTGTTGTCGAAGCCCTCGTCAAGACTGAGCAAGAGGTCAAAGCAACCCGCACGGCTTTGTCTGCCCATGTATTGCTCGGCTCGTGGCGACTGTACTTTACGGCAAACAAAAAATCGCGGCTGCGCTCTGGAGCGATCGAAGGGAAGGGGCAATATCTGCCTGGATTGATTAAGGCGCATCTCACGTTTTCGCAACCCACTGAGGAATCTGAGTCCGCTCATAGCCAAGAGCAACTTGAGACCAATCGACACGAAAACGAGACTTCTCCTACCCGATTGGCGATCGCCAATCAGCTTCAGCTGGGAGGAGTGACTTTGCGGCTTACGGGGCCAGCAAAATATCTGAATCGCAAACACTTGTTAGCGTTTGACTTTACTCAGATGGAAGTTCGGTTGCTTGGACTGACGCTGTATTGCGGGGGCTTTCCAGGACGACGTTCGAAGACTGAATCATTTGATGAACAAGCGATCGCCAAACTGCCATTTTTTGCATTTTTTGCTGCAACTGACTCGTTGCTTGCGGCTCGGGGACGAGGTGGTGGTCTCGCTCTTTGGGTTCGCGATCGCGATGCTGAGAAAAAGGAATGATAGAGGTTCTATCGCGCGAGAAACAGTCCGACGGTATGTGTTTCGGTCTCCGGCAGTAAAAGCTGGATCAAGCTCCAATCCCTTCATCCGGACATTTCAATCAGAATTTGGGTAGACTAAGGTAGAGTTTTCTGAAAATCTGGCGATCGCCAGAACGTCACTACTATTGCGATTCCGCTTCCATCTCTCTGTTGATCCCCATTTCAAGGTCATTGTTTGACGAGATAAACACCTGTATTTGAAAGATCTCAGTTAAACCTAACTGATCTGCTGACCTCTGTTGTTGACTGTGACAGGAATTGCAGATATAGCTGCTGATAGGTGCAACATTTGAGTGCTGAGAGATAAGCAAGAGTGACTAATGATTGTGCGATCGTTTTGTGTTGATTCTTTTATGAAAATACGTCCTCTGAATGGCTGTGCTGCCTGAGTAGGGCAAAAATTTGGAGTGAATGTATCTCGCACTATCTTGTGTTGCGAACCTGCCCAAGACGACGATTGGTAGGTTCATTCAAAAAACAACCAACCCTAGGAAATGCTTTCCAGACCAATGAGCTTAGTCAGCAGATGAGGTTTCGACGCTTTCGACACCTTTCAGCTTGTCAAACCCATTGTGAGTAGGGCATTGCAGGTATGGTTCATTCAAACTGAAACATCCTAAAACATTCAGGAAGAGATGAGACTGTCATGAAGTTGTCTTTTCGGGGTGCTGTTTACGAAAGTCCATTTCCAACGCTGGAGTTAAGTCAAGATCCTGCGGAGAGCCACGACAAAGGCGTGTCGTGGCGATTCCAGCAGCTAAAAGCTGTGAGAGATTATTCTCAGGATGAAAAGAGTAGCTCAGAGGACGACGAAGGCGATATTTTGTTAGCCATTTGGGAACCTGCTCCAACGACTGATACGCGAACTCGGCCTTTCCTCTTTATCGTTAAGCACTTGCTACATTCTGAGCAAGAAGCACGGGATACTTTGGAGTCTTATCTAAAGTTCTACGCTCAAAACCCAGCTCAGGCTCCGCCTCGCGTGTTTGTCGGCACCAAAGAGTCGGCTCGGCTTTCCTCCACGACTGCTGCTAAGCAAATGTCATACTGAATTTTCCGCTACTCTGCTCTACTGAGTAACTGAGGGAGTGGTGTTATAGAGCTACGCGCTGATATAAAACCAATAGTTGATGGAGAAGCCGCGCACCGCGCGGCTTCTCCATCAATATCTGTCCTAACCTATCTGCGCGTTGCTATAAATTCTACAAACTTTATTACGTTAGTCTTGCCAGTGCTAGCGACTCATTGTCTTGGAATGTCTTCTGTGACGCCGTGTAGACATCTAGACACGGTCGGGTATTGCTCTGAGCAGGCGTGTATTGTAAGAAACTGCTTGTTTTGAGTCCAGTTTAGAAAAATGATGCAGTGATGTGTTGAACAAACCTGGTTTAGATTCGTTGTTCAATACATCAGCTTTGCAGGACAGTTCTACACCACTTCTGCCGCAGGAGTATCTGCAATGATCGGGTTTCTGAGCTTCAATGTTTGTGCGACATTTGAATAGAAAGCGGGATTGGAGGTTTTTATGGGTCGTTCAGTCACAGTTGACACGATTAGTTTTGAAGATGAAGTGGTTGAGGTTTCTCACCACAAACCCGTGCTTGTCGATTTTTATGCGACTTGGTGTGGCCCTTGCCAAATGCTGAAACCGATGCTGGAAAAACTGGTGAAAGAGTATGACTTTGTCTTAGCTAAGATTGATATTGACCAAAATCCTGATTTGGCGAGCGCCTATCAGATAGAAGGCGTGCCTGATGTTCGCATTGTTCACCAGGGTGAGATGAAGCCAGGATTTGTGGGGGTGCTGCAAGAGCCTCAAATTCGATCCTTGTTGGCAAATTTGGGGCTAAAGTCTGCTCTGGAAGAAGGGATGGGCGTGCTGAAGCAGGCGATCGCCCAAGGCAATATCGAGGTTGCGAATGCCCAGTTCGAAACGTTGATGACTCAGTATCCTCAAGATCAGCGGTTGCGGTTAGAAGCGGCAACCTTTCGGTTGAACCAAAATGATTTTGAGGGAGCTGAGCAGCTTCTGACGCCAGTGGTTGAGATGGGCGATCGCCTCTATGCCCCTCAAGCTCGGTCGCTGTTGGGAGTCATACAGCTTCAGCAGGTTGTGCAGCAGGTAAAACCTGAAACAGAGCTAGATCAGGTTTTTGTGAAAGCGGCTCAGTCTGCTCTAGCCCAAGACTTTGAGACAGGAATGCAGCTATTTCTAGAAGTCGTGACGCGCGATCGCACCTATCGAGATGAAGCAGCTCGCAAAGCGCTGTTAACTCTTTTTGGAGTGCTGGGTGATAATCATCCGCTCACACGGCATTATCGCAAGCTGCTGATGACAACGCTCTATTGAGATTGAATAACTGAGGTTGAATGACTGAGGTTGAATGAACAGCATATACGCTGTCCGTATATGCTGTTCACGGAGTCGTGGATGGACGGCGATCGCGGGTGACTAGCTCGGCATGGTCTGGAGAGTGACGGGCAAGCTGTTCAGAGACTTCAGGATTGTAGAGTCTTAAATAGTTCCAGTAGTTTTCAAATACGGACTCGACGTATCCTTTGGTTTCTGGAAAAGGAATCTGTTCCACAAACAGATCGGGATCTGTGAACCCAAAGCGTTTGATCCATTTCGCGACATTGCCAGGGCCAGCATTGTAGCTTGCAACCGCGAAGAGTGAGTTACTGTCATATTCTTGATGGGTGTAGTCCAGATACCAGGTGCCAAACTCCACGTTATCTTCAGGGTCTGACATGGTGTAGTTGGCGGTGCCCGTTTGTTGAGCGATCCAGTCTGCTGTAGAGGGCATCACTTGCATGAGTCCAGTCGCGCCAACCACTGACTCAATGCGAGGTTCGAAGCGTGATTCTTGACGAATGAGCGCCGTGACTAACACTGGATTGAGCGATCGCTCTTGAGACCAGGATTTGATCGTGTCTTGATAGGGAAAAGGGTAGAGAGCTTGCCAATAGACACGGGTTTTGTTCACAGTGTCGAAATCGAGATCGCGATCCGGATCTGGATTGGCGTTCGCATCAGGTCGCCAATCGAGGCTATCGAGCAGAAAAATTCCTTCTAGATGATCACCGATGCCCATCCTCATAATCCCATCGGTGAATTGCTCCGCCACAGAAGGCCCAGTTGGCGAGTCAAATTCGACTTGCCACATGCCCCAAGCTTCTTGGTCTTGCCCTAGGCGATAGAGTTCATTGAGAGTATTGGATCCGGCAGGTAGGGTCGCTCTCAGGTCGGGAGTCATGAGACGCGGGAAATTGGTGCGCACAGACGTAAAGTCACCGACATTCCAATCCAAATACACTGCCGATCGCCAAGCATAATAGGACTCAGGGTAGTGTTTCAAGACATGCTCAAAAGCGGTCTTGGCATCTTCTTGGCGACCTAGCTGAACTGCCCACTTCCCGACCCAAAATGCCGCTTCGGGAGCCCAATCGCTGTCTGGATTCTGATTCACTAGCTCGCTGGCCCATTTCCAGGCTAGTTCTGGATTGCCGTCTTCTTGAGCTGCTTCTGCTTGTTGCCAGCGAAACTCTGCTGCTGCATCTGAATCACCATATTGAGTCAGTAGCGACTCTCTTGCCTGCTCTGCTGATTCTGAGCTTTGGAGCTGGTCGAGGCGTTTAGCCCGTTCTAACAGGGCATCTCCTGCACGATCGGGAAATTGTTCAATAATTTGGTCAAGATAGCCGATCGCTTCTTCTGCCTTCACGAGTTGGGAGAGGCGAATGAGTCCTTGTGCGGTATCTTCAGCTTCTGGAAACTCTTGAATGAGACGCTTGTAGGCAGCGATCGCATCGTTCGTACGCTGGCCTAGCTGAGCGCCACGACCGGCTCGATAGCGGTTGAGAGGGGTAGCGGTTGCCTTATCGTAGGCTGATCCGGCACTGCCGTAGTACCACTTTTCCCAGTAGCCGTAGCCCAGAGTTTCCCAATCTTCGGGCTGAAGCTGGTCTGGAAATTCTGTTTTCAGTCGATCCAATGCATCAATAAAGTCGGAACGATGAATGCCATGACGCGCAATCAGCAGCAACATTTGTGGCTGATTCGGATTCTCTTGGAGACGTGTTTCAGCAATTTCCAACGTTCGAGGATGGGCTGGAAACTGAGCGATCGCCTCATCCCAACGCCCTAGTGCGAAGAGCGCCTCTGCTGCGAAAGGACTGTCAGAATAGTCGGCCAAGAGCTTCTCCCAGGTTTGCTCTGCCGCTTCAGAATCGCCGCTTGCTGTTTGAGCCTGAGCCCGTTTTGTCAGAATCGGGGCTGCCATGACCGGATAATCAGCTTCTAGCCCTTCTAACAGGGGCAGAGCTAGTCCACCTCTGTTTTGCCCAATATGGTGGCTTGCCAGAACGTAGCGAGCCCGGTAGCGGTCGAGTTTGGAAATCTGGTTTGGATTGTTGCCATCGGGTAGAGGTTGCTGAGTGGCGATCGCTTCCAATGTCGCCAAATTTTCTGCTGTGACCGTCTCAGTGGCGATCGCCAGAGTGAGAGAATTTGGGTCATCAAGCTGTGCGGACTCCAGAGATGAGTCTTCTGCCGACCAAGGCAGTGTGTCAGGCGAGTTGCTTCGTAACCCGATAAGAGGAACGGCAAGACCAACTGCGAGTGCTGCAGCCCCAATACCTGTCCCAATGAGCAGCGATTTCGACCGATGGACTTTCATAAGCGAAAGAAGGAAGTGCTGTAAGCGTTCAGAACAATGTGTGCGAATGCTGGCAATTTTGCTTGAGTCATGAAGGTTAACTGTTCGTGGCAGGGCGCAATACAGAGACGACAAGACGAGCGATCGCCTCTACTAGTTTCCGACAGGTCAAGACATCATGCTGACATTGATCCCTTCATACGGTAGCTCAAACTGTAGGATTTCAGTAGCTACAGGGACACATGGTTTCGGTGGCTGGAGTGATTCTTTCCAAGTGAGTCTAAAGAGCCGAAGGTAGTAGCGCGACACAGTTAATCCGGTTGGGTTAAGCAATATCGAACCCAACGAAAAGATTGACACTGTTGGGTGTTCTTTTTTGGAAATGCTGCGCGAACGTAGCAGCGTCAATCCACCCTACTCCATCCCGCTCGGTTTAAGAGATTAGGTTTTTGTCTCAGAGTCACTGCTCGATTCCAAAATGCAGGTGGAATCTATGACTCTCATCCCATCGACTTCTAGGACAGTGCAGCGAGGCGTCAGCTTTTCCAAGGCACTCGCTTCGCCTTTCTCCAGACGCTCTACAGCTTGAGTTGCGAAGGGCTGAGTTTCTCTTCTCCACTCGTCATCCCCTACATATTGGGGGGTAAAAACCTCTGGATCGAGCAAAAAAAAGTCGATGCCATAGGTCTCGACGACGGATTTCACATCCCTCAAGGCAGGGCTATAGTGTGCCAACATGACATCTTGCTGTCGCTGCCAAATTTGCTCGTAATAACCCATGTGATAGGGATTTGCTGTTTCTGAACTGATCAATACAGCTCGTTTTGAGATAGCCGGAATGTTGTTTCCCTCTTCAGAAAGGGAAGCAATAACAATATCCTTCGGCTGTTCGGAGAAGAACGTAAAAAGGGCAGCAGGTTCTGCTTTGACATAATCTGGATTGATAAATCCTCCAATCAGCCACGGGTAGGCTAGCAGGACTGCGATCCAAAGCATCATTCCTCCACCAGCGGCAAGAGACATGCTCCTGCTCCATCTCCGAGTTACCCAACGAAACAATGCATCGAGAGCAATCGTGAAGGCGATCGCCCCTGCAATCATGATGACAATTCTGAAGCTGTGTTTTGTGTATCGATTGGGCAAGTGCAGTCGAAACAACAGGGCATGAGCCAGGACAAACATGCCTATGGATGCGCCTACCGTTTGCAGGAGTATGACTGCTCGATTAGACACATGACGGCTCAGAGGAAATCGGGAGGGCAGCCACAGCATTGGGACTAGAGCGATGGTCAGCCAGCCGTGGGGCGGAAAGGGTTCCAAACACCATTCCATGGGTAAGAGTGCCGAGCGCTCGTTGCAGACCCAGTAGTTCCATAGGTTGGGATGAAAAAAGTCTTTGCGGGAAGTGTGCTGTAGCGTTGGCAAGCTGCGAGCGTTGGGTAGAGTTGCAACCGGGCCATAATCTGATATTTTCAATGCGTAAGGCAGCAACATGAGAAATACAAGTCCCAGTCCTATGCCACAAAAGATGTAGTCTGAGCGATCGCGCGACAAAGCAAATCGTCCTTCCTGCCAGCGAATTAATCGCAACAGTAGAATGCCACCTGAGATGAATAGGCACTGTGGATAGAAGAGACCCTGCAAGGCAATGCAGATCAGGCTAGGAACGAGCGATCGCGATGCAGCGTAGTACAAAAACGCCATCAGCAATGGATACAAAAATGCTCTGGGTGTCCCAGATGACACGTCGTTGACTGACCAAATCGTTTCGGTAAAGAATGCCGAAGCTAAAAATCCAGCTGCAGGAACGGGAAACAGACTCATCACCAACCCGAAGCAGTACCCGACTGTGATCAGTACCAGCGGCAGGGGCAAGATTTTGTTGAAAACAAACGGGTCAATGCCGAGCGCAGCCATACTCCGATAGAGGCCAACGTAACCTGCGGGTGCTACTGACTGGAAATAGTCTGTGATCAGGTCTTTAGGAAAAAGGGACGAGTCGAAGAAGCGATGCATCCAAAATACGTGCGATCGCACGTCGTCATGAATGACATATGGGCTGCTTAACGGCTCTTGCAGGGCTACTAGGCTGTAAATTAGTGCCACCAGTAGACTCAGCCAAAACCAAAAGACAACGCGGACGTCCCGGCTTTTTTCAATTGGAGCTAGAAAAAATTGTTGAAAGTGAGTCGCTAATGAGGGTGCTGGCATAGGGGAGTGGCAGGTCGAATCAAAGCTGGAGGGAATGAGGGCGATCGCGATCCATGGCTCTAATATTCAGATCGCAGAAAGATAAGCCGCATTCATCATTCAACCTCAGAATCTTTCCATTGCATCACCCATTGCTTCCTTCTGGCCTAGTCCTTCGACTTAGCTCATCTCGACTTGGGGCTTCGAAAGCCAGAGAGGCTGTCAAAACGGGTTATTTTAATGAGTAATTATGCGCAAAACTCAGAAAAGTATGACGGATGAATCGGGAAGTGAATTGTTAAGTTATATTTCAAGCTCTCATGTGACAAATCTGTTCTCTCTCCCTCAATATGCCAATTTACAAGGCACTCAAGAGTCTCACAGGAAGCAGCGTTGAGCCTTACTCCAAGAATCTTTAAGAACCTCTCGGTCAGCCCGTCAAAACCCCTTGAGGACTGTGTTACATTTTTTAGTACTGATCTAAGAATACTGTCCGGTACATATCTTTCATGTTTACTAAGCAGGTAACAAACTCAAAGACATACCAGTGGTTTGACGAACGACTGGAGATTCAGGCTCTTGCTGATGACATCTCCTCCAAGTATGTTCCTCCCCACGTCAATATCTTTTACTGTCTAGGCGGTATCACGCTGACATGTTTCCTTATCCAGTTCGCAACTGGATTTGCAATGACGTTCTATTACAAGCCAACGGTTACCGAAGCGTTTACATCTGTCCAGTATTTGATGACAGATGTAAATTTTGGCTGGTTGATCCGTTCGATTCATCGCTGGTCTGCAAGCATGATGGTTCTGATGATGATCCTTCATGTCTTTCGGGTTTATTTAACAGGAGGTTTCAAGAAGCCTCGTGAGCTTACTTGGGTAACGGGTGTAATCCTTGCTGTCATCACTGTTTCATTTGGTGTGACAGGCTACTCTTTACCTTGGGATCAGGTAGGTTACTGGGCAGTCAAAATTGTGTCTGGTGTCCCTGAAGCTATTCCCGTTGTCGGTTCGTTGATGGTTGAGCTGCTCAGAGGTGGTGTTAGCGTTGGTCAGCCTACTCTGACTCGTTTCTACAGTCTTCATACATTTGTGTTGCCTTGGCTGATTGCAGTTTTCATGCTGCTTCACTTCCTGATGATTAGAAAGCAAGGCATTTCAGGTCCTTTGTAAGTAGTGCTGTCGGCATCGAGCTGATTTTGGATTAGTGCTGATGTTTGTTTCTGCAGCGTTTGGGCTAATTGCATCAATCAAGAGCAGTTCAAGCGCTGTCATCAGTATGTAACTCTAAGAAAAATTGCAGTCAAACAGGAGCGCGATTTTAGACTATGGCAACTTTGAAAAAGCCAGATTTGAGCGATCCAGCTCTAAGAGAGAAACTTAAGAATGGTATGGGCCATAATTACTATGGCGAACCCGCATGGCCAAATGACTTGTTGTATATCTTCCCTGTGGTTATTCTTGGAACGATTGCTTGCGTCGTTTGTCTTGCAGTTCTAGACCCTGCGATGATTGGGGAACCTGCCAACCCATTCGCAACTCCACTGGAGATTTTGCCTGAATGGTATCTATACCCAGTGTTTCAAATTCTTCGAATTGTGCCTAATAAGCTGCTAGGTATTGCACTCCAAACAGCCGTTCCACTTGGGTTGATGTTGATTCCCTTCATCGAAAGTGTCAACAAGTTTCAAAACCCTTTTCGTCGTCCCCTTGCGACGACCGTATTCATGTTCGGCACGATAGTTACTTTGTGGCTTGGAATTGGTGCTACCTTTCCCATCGACGAGTCTTTGACTCTCGGCCTTTTCTAACTTAAATTAGAAATGTGCGGTAAAAGCTTAAGTGCTGCTTCAGCTAACTTGAAAAAAAAGTTAGCTGAAGTTTCATAGTTTTTATTCAAATTGACGAATCTTTTTAAGGACTGATTGAGAGACCCTACAATCAAGCTTTTGAGAGTTGAGTCAATCTGTATAATTTGAAGCAGATGGATTGAAAGTTGATTTTGAAAGTTGATTATTGATGCGATCAGATGGTTTTGCGTCGACTGGATCCTAGCTGATCATATAAGTTTGGTTCAATATCATTACTTTTCAAGTCATCTAAGCTTGGAAGTTAATTAAATTAAAAGAGAAATTAGGAGCGAGTTCAAAGTCAAGGAATTATGTTTCGGCACGAGCATTTAACAGTCAAAAGTGAGTTGACAGTCCTGAATACTGTTCAGAGCTGGTTTCGTAGCTTTTGTCACAACAATCTTCAGAAAACAGAATGGTTGAATGGTCAAGTTTATCCACTCAATCTGGCACTGGCTGAGGGATTTACCAATGCTGTGCGCCATGCCCATCATAGGATGTCAACTGAGACAGAAATTGATATTGACTTAGAGCTTTGGGATGACCATATCGAAATTCGTATTTGGGATTATGGTGAGCCTTTTAATCCAAGTTCTCTCAACGAACCCAAGCCAGGGACCTTACGCTTAGGAGGCTATGGATGGTTTTTGCTTCGTCGTCTATCCGACCAAGTTGCCTACGAACGGGTTGATGAAGGAAGAAACTGTTTAATTATTAAAAAAAATCATTAAACAAATCAGGCGCAATATCAACCTTCGTGATGTTTGCTCGGCTGAGTCCAGAGTGTTTGGATTGATAGAACCCTGCATCCACAACAAAATCGATGTCTTGAGGTTTCTTATTTCTGGGGCGATCGCCGATCTGTCTCTCTGTTCACTAGGTGTCTTGGATACGGCAATGACCACGAGCGGCCTCAGTTGATGAAAACAAAACTGAGCGCTAGGCTAGCAATAGGTAATAGGGAGAAAAGATGTGGATCGAGATTCCATGAGAGGTCTCCAGGTCAGCTTTCCTGGGTTGCGCTTTCTAGTCACTATCATCGCGCTCGTCTGGTTGTTGACGGCCATTGGTTTGGGTTGGCTAGTCAAGTCTTTCCTAATCCTAATTGTGCTGTTGCTTTTGGCCCCTGTCGTTGGATACGTCGGTTTAAGGTGGTGGCTGCAACGCAACATGGTGACCTCTGAATGCCCAGTTTGCCACAGCACAACAGTAGGACTTCGCAGTTCACAGTTCGAATGCGTTGCATGTGGCGAGCCCTTGGAGTTCGATCGCGATCATGCGGTGAGAGTGGCTCCTCCAGGTACGGTAGATGTCGAAGTGATTGAAGTACCCAAGGAAGAGATTCTAGACTAGTCACAGAACCACAGATCTCAACGTTTATGACGCGTCTTTGCGAGCGACTTTTAGAATCCCTGACTGACTGACAAACGATAGGAATGGTTTTCTCCGTTGCGATCGCCCACGTAGACAGAATAGTTACCTCCTTCCCATGCTCCTGGAAGCTCGATACTGCCACTTGAGAGGCGGTCAGACATTACACATTCTCCACGTCCTTGCTCATTTTGAATAAAGAGTGTAGGGGAGCCTTCTGCTTCTAGGACAAACTGCAGTGAGACAAGTGATTCAGTCACAATAAGTTGATGGCTGGGGCGATTGCTGATAAAGCCGCAAGGACTTTGCTGTCCCCCCCCCGTGGTACCACTAATGATAATTGGTGAAGTTAGCGGAGCACGAATCGTTTCTGACTTTACAGATGATCCCAATAGCAGCGAAGCAGCTAGGCTAGATAATCCTAGTACGGTTAGAAAAAAAGATTTTGCTGTTTGAGTGGTCACCGCGATATACCTCACATGATCTTCTAGCCCGATCGTAATTCGTTCATATGAGAGGTTTTCAGTAGATCTGTGCCACTTACTCAAGTGATTCTCTACAGAATGGCAGCTAAGCTAAGTTTCTAGATGATTCCTCCTGGGACGTGCGCCAAAGTCAAATGAACCCAGAAGCCAAAATGTTTTTTCAGTTATTTGATTTCGATGGTCAGCTAAAACTTTACCTAGTGCTCAGATAACAAAACACTGGGTAAGCAAAAATCAATAGCATGGACTTTTAGGACTTTTAAGACGATTGGTTAGCCATTGCTTGCTTCAAAAGCTTGAGGCCCTTCTTTAGCCGCCTAGACACAGTGACTGCGCTAATGCCCAATCTTTCAGCAGTCTCCTTTTGGGTCAAGTCTTGGAGAAATACAAATTCAAGTACTTGCTGAGTTCGGTTTTCGAGGCTTACTAGTGCTTGCTGCACACGAATACAATCTTCTTGAGCAAGCTGAAAACTCCGATAGTGATAATCGGGAAGAAGGTCTACCAAAGACGTTGAGCCTTCCTCTTCGTCGTGCATCGGTGCATCAAGGCTCAGCGGCGATCGATTGCGACCCGCGAGTTTGATTTCTTGCCATTCTTCAAGGGTTATCTCTAGTGCTTCAGCTAGTTCAGTATCAGTTGGCATCCGATTGAACTGCGTCTGGATTTCTCTCGCTTTATGGGCTGCTTGCCGTTGCAATGTTTGCCAACGACGAGGAATGCGCACTGGAGAACCTTTGTCTCTGAGATAATGCTGAATCTCGCCCCGAATGTATGGAACAGCAAAAGAACTAAAAGCATGTCCTTTACTCATGTCGAAGCGCTCGATAGCACGAATCAACCCTAAGCTCCCAACCTGAATCAAGTCTTCGTAGCTTTCTAAACACTGGTTCATCCAGTGGTGAGCTTCTTTTCGAACTAGCCCAAAGTTAAGCTGCACAAGCTTATTGCGGATCTCTGGACAAGGATTTTGCTGATATTCTCGAAAGAGGTGCAAGCTGGTGCTTTTAAGATCTGTAGTAGCTGTTGTAGGCATGACGAATTCAGGTAATAGAGGCTTAAATCAAGTTGTAACAAGTACGAAGATTGCCGATATGGCTTTGTTGGGGATCAACGTCGATACACCTGGTTCATTCGCTACCCGCTATTGACTAAACTGCAGTACTTGCTTTGTTCCGCTGCGTCAGGACAAGAGAAATATAACTGCTAGAAGTCCTGATATTACTAGTATTCTGAATCTAGTCTATAGGTCTCCGAGGTTTTCTGCTTCTATTTAGACAAGAGGGGGAACGGCGTAGTCTCAGGCTCAATTTATTCTTTCTGTAGACTTGTAACAACTGCATTTGTACTGAGCCCATTTCTTAAAAGACTGAATATGGTCTTCGTTAGGTTCGAATGATCACGGTGGTTGTGCGGATCCTGAGAAACGGAAGCCCTTAGAGGCAACAGTAGTTCTTGTTTTTTTTAAGAGCGGACAACTTACGGCTCCACGGCACATCACATGTTTATAGATGCTTGAAATTGCTCTGAAATGCTACGTGTTTTGCGGTTGTGTTTGTCGTGGAATCTCACGATACTTATTGAATCAGGTTAAAACATGTCTTTTCCAGAAAATAGTCAGTTCTTTACTCAAACTTTTATATTCTAAAATCTAAGCTTCATTAAATGCATAGGAAAGAGAACCTTCGAACGCTTGCATCTGTAGCAATCTCAAATGATTTGATGATTTGTGAAAGGAGGGGCGGGCTGCGCCCCTCCTTTCACTTAGCAGTTCAAAAGCAATTTAGTATCGCTGTACGACTTTGTGATTAGGCTACGTTTCTTCGAATATTTTAATAAGATAAAATTTTTTAGACAACTTTTCTAGAGCTAAAAGGCTTACGATCCGGTGAGTATAAAGATCTGATTTGGTTGTTGATGTAAGTGCTCTGATGCTTTATTGCTGAAAAGCACTTGAATATCCTGTACTTTTCGTTGATATTTTTATCCCTGTTCAACTTACACGACATTGAGCGTAACTCAGGCACAGCCTTTTTTAATTTTATTATGGTTTTACGAATTTAAAAAGATCATCCTCGTTGCCGAAGATCTCATTAAAGTGTGAATCCATAACTAAAAAGTGAGCTTGACAAGTTGTCAATTCGCATATTTTCTTGCCCTGTTAAACGTTGGTTTGTTTGATTGAGTCAAGTCTTACCTTGAACGACAAGAGCGGTAAAGCTTTGTAGGGCTCTACCGCTCTTGCATATGTCGAATTGAAACGAGGAACTATCGGAGCTTAATTTGTACTTCGAAGTATGTAACCTTGTTACGCTACTTCAGAAATACCAAAGAGCTAATACAGAAACAAAGATAGCCTCATCTACAAAGAAAGGAGTTTGCTGTTAAGCAGAACTATTATGTTTTATGCAGCAGTTTCAACTCGACCGTAGAAAATACCTCGAATCTTGATGTCCAAAGGCTCGTCAGCACCCATATCGGTATCTGAAGGTTGCTCGCTCTCGAAAGTGCCTGCAATCT
This sequence comes from uncultured cyanobacterium, assembly GCA_937128595.1. Lineage (GTDB taxonomy): Bacteria > Cyanobacteriota > Cyanobacteriia > CAKZMO01 > CAKZMO01 > CAKZMO01. The sequence goes on from CAKZMO010000738.1 coordinate 14,061, forward strand.
CACCTGTTACACTGTCAACCTTTGCAACTTGAAGGGAAATGGTTCCTTCACCCGTTTCGAACCGTTTGACGTTTTCTTTGACGAGCTCTTCATTATCTGCCTGCGCGGGTAAAGCAACCGCGTTGTCATAGCCTGATGCCAAACCGCGTCCTTTTGGATCTAAGAAGTTAGATGTTCGATAGGAAGGAACTTTGAAACCACCTTCGAAATCGGTTGACGTCGTGATACCCCCGGAATTAAAAGAAGCGGTTGCAACCAAATCTTTGATGGTAAACAGGAAGGGAACCTGTTCTCCACCGGGAAGCTGGACTGTAATAGCCTGGAAATCAAATCCGCCTTTCTCGATAAACTTGAGAGTCTCGCTGTCTTCGATTTTGAGATCACCAATGACTTGATCGATAGAAGAGGTGTATCGCGTTAATGCTTTAGCCGGAACATATTCAGCTTCTGCACGCTTGTTTAGGGGCTCTTCTTTCACGAAATAACTAGTCGGCTCTAGGCAAAGTTCTCGAATCATGTAGCCGCTACCATCAGAGAGTTGGATGGAACCACGACTTGTTTCAGACAGACTAGGGCAGGAGTTTGCAAGTCCTGTTCCCTTAATTTGATCGTATGTCAGCGCAACATCAGATGATGACGACATTCCTTCGCTACAAGCGGTCAAAAAGCCTAGGCAGAGCGCCAAGAACAAGCCGATTAACGTACGATACCTCATACTCAACCTCAATACTTCATACGAATTTCTCACCATTCTTTGGGTTTGTCGTAGCTTATCTCCTCCGAAACCACTTCGTAGGACAACACGTAGAGGCCGACGAGGTTGTTCGTAATTGAGCGCAGCTAAGACTTCAGTACCAGTAATGGATTGTTGCTCTCAAACCCATGGAGAACAACAAGAAAGCATCTTGAATCCCATTCGTGGTTAGAGTTGACGTTCTCAGGTGCACTGAAACACCTAAAAATTTTGAGACACAACTCAAGAACACAATGATCATCTTAAAGAAAACCCTTCAACATTTTACAAGACCTTGTGCTCTTTATTTCTTCGATGCTTAGCTCCCCAGAAGTCTGTAAGAATTTTCTAGCGTTGAGGGTTAGGATTAGAACGGTTGTGCGGAATAGCTTTTATAGTGCTGATAGGGTAGATGTCAACCAAAGAAAAGACGTTAAAGACGTTAACGTACTGCGTTTCAAATTCCAACTTTCTGCCGCAGTGGTTTGCTTTTGGGCGCTCTGCATATGCTTTTCCGAGAAAGTCCAATAGGTTAACGTGGAATTGAACGAGAGAATAGTTATGGCTACAGAACAAGCAAATGACTACACAGTCTACGATTCACCTGTAGTATCGGATGAACTGAATGCAGATCTAGTGGCGATCGCAGAACTGGTACAGACTGTGGCACAGCGCTATGGCGGAAACAGCATTGCATTGCTCGCACTATTGCGTATTTTAGAGGCTTCTCATCGGGAAATTTGTGATGGCCCCTTTCGGGATGCTCTACCTGAGAGCCGGCATCAACTTTATAGCTTTCTCAAAGACATGGAGGCTGAGGGAGGCTGGCCTTACATTCCTCGAATGAAGCTGCGATCGCTCATTTCATGGCTAGATGAACAGTTTCAGGATGCACAGGAACGCGAAGACCAGCCGTCTGATCAACCTGGTCAATCTCAACCTTAAGTGAAAGCATGAAAGCAGCTTCGTTAGCGGCGGCAGCTTACAGTAGAGCTGAGATCTACTGCGTTCTGACTCAATCGATACAGATTTAGGGTTTTGAAATTAATGCTTAGGCGAAAGTATAAACGCAAGTTTGGCGTTTGCTGTCCTTGATTGCCCTTTTCCTCAAATGATGGGCTCAACCGAACAACGGAGTTAAACCCTGTTGCTTTACATTTCGGTAGAATTTAAGAAGAGATAATTAGGATGTTCTGAAGTCATGATCCCAACAGTTATTGAGCAATCCGGGCGCGGTGAACGTGCGTTTGATATTTATTCTCGGCTCTTGCGTGAGCGCATCGTGTTTTTAGGACAGCCTATTGATTCTGATGTCGCTAACCTTATCGTGGCGCAAATGCTGTTCTTGGAAGCAGAAGATCCTGAACAAGACATATACCTGTATGTCAATTCACCTGGAGGTTCTGTTGTTGCGGGGCTAGGTATTTTCGACACGATGAACCATATTCGCCCTGATGTCTGCACGATTTGTGTGGGTTTGGCGGCAAGTATGGGCGCTTTTCTGTTGAGTGCAGGTGCCCAAGGAAAACGCATGAGTTTACCAAACTCACGGATTATGATTCATCAGCCCCTTGGCGGAGCGCAGGGACAGGCTGCGGATATTGAGATCCAAGCACGAGAAATTCTCTACCATAAGCAAAGGCTAAATGAGTGGCTTGCGAAGCACACAGGTCAGCCCATTGAGCGAATTGAGGAAGATACGGAGCGAGATTTCTTTATGTCTGCCCATGAGGCCGTAGAGTATGGCTTGGTCGACCAGGTGATCGATCGCCATTCAGCGGGTAGTCGTCCGATGGTCGTGAAGTCTTAGAGAGCTTCGGGCACGACTGACAACGTTAGAAGCTAGGCTTGCGTTTTTTTTAGAAACACTGCAAACCTAGCTTCTATCGATCTTCTTCTTCTCCGAATTGGGTCTCAACAAAATTGCGTCAGGTGCTGCGTCAAATATGCATCAGACTAAGCTTGTCAAGTTTCAAATTTAGATATGCGCACTAGGAGAGGGCGAAGGTTGGCTTTCAAGATAGTTGAGGAAGTCAATGAGTTCGGGATCGGTGAGCTGTTGGCGCGATCGCTTCCCATAGACCTTTTGAAGGTGCTCTCGCCCTTGACTGTTTGTCCAGCCGAGCCGTTTGAGTTCTACGCTCGTTTTGGCAATAATGTCAGATAAGTCTGTTTGCAAGGATTTTTCCGGGGCAGATGCATTCTTTGCCGTAGCGGACGCAGATGGCGAAGCGGATTTTGAAGTTTTAGATGTCGATGCTCGCTTCTTCGACTTTGGTGGAGAGGAAGCTGTTGCAGTTTCAGTTTTCGAGGGAGGGATTTGATGGGCTGCTGCAGCCGATGTTTCTACCTCCGGTGAATGAATATCGGCCAGATTTGACACAGGCATTTCTTCTTCTTGAACAAGCTCGATTGGTTTATCTGAATCATCAGACATGCTCAAAGGGGGAAGTGAGCTAGATGTCAGGCGATCGCCTTCGTCGAGTTCCTGCGAAATCGGAGTAAACGGTTCTGGAGAAGGATGCTCAGGATAAAGAATCGTGTCATCTTGAACTGACGTGTTGGTCTCAAAAGATTGTGGTTGAGGTGATGTGGTAGAGGGATGACTCAGGTTATCAGAAGGGAGCTTAGACAGTTGAGTCGAAGAGATAGGGGAAGGCTCAGTGTAGAGATTGCCGATTGGGGGTGATATAGCCAGATTTACATCTGAGTGCTGCTGTGCCAGAAGAGACGTAATTGCTCTCAGCTTTGCGCGATCTTCAGCTATCTCAACGTTTTCTGCGGTTGCCATAGCAGAGACGATGGCATGACTGTGTATGTTGGCTACGGCACGAACAACGTACTGTTCCTGATGAGTTGTAACTAGCTCTGCAGTAAGGGTAGCGTTAGGGTAGTAAGAGTGGAATGTGGAAAGAGCTGCTCTGAGTTCTGGAGATACAGTTGGTGTGGCGATCGCCTGGAAGTTAGAAGAAGAGGACGGAAAAGAAATATCCATAGTGGAGTAACATAGCCCTGCTCAATCTTGGACTGACCTGTGGACTCCTTATCTTAACCAGGTATCCTAAATTTTTGTTAGGTCTCTCAATTACATTCTGCTTTACGACCGCTTAACTCGAGATCCATGCGCAATCGCGCCATGTTTGAACTGCCCATTTTGACTTGCCCCTTGTTTAGTGAGAAGCGATGTTAGATCAATTGCTTAAATTTTCGCCCAATATTGGGTTAGACGCCCTGTTGCTGCTGCCAGTGCTGATTGCTCTGGAAGCGGTGTTATCAGCAGATAATGCAATCGCCCTAGCAGCGATTGCTCAGGGCTTGGAAAGCAAAAAGATGCAGCGCAATGCTCTTAATATTGGGTTGATTGTGGCATTCGCCTTGCGAGTCGTCCTCATTCTGACAGCCACGTGGGTTATCAATTTCTGGCAGTTTGAGCTGCTTGGGGCGCTCTATCTGCTGTGGCTAGTTTTTCAATACTTCACCGACACGGATGACGACGAGCATCATCATGGGGCCCGATTTGCCAATCTCTGGCAAGCAATTCCGATGATTGCTCTCACCGATGTGGCCTTCTCTCTCGATAGCGTCACAACGGCGATCGCCCTTTCCCGAGAAATTTGGTTGGTGATTGTGGGAGGCATGGTTGGAGTCATTACCCTACGGTTTATGGCAGGGTTGTTTATTCAATGGCTTCAGGAATATGAGCATCTTGAAGATGCCGGATTTGTTACGGTCGGTTTGGTTGGCTTGCGACTGCTGGCTCGTGTGATCAATCCTAACTTTGTGCCACCTGAATGGATGATGGTAACGGCGATCGCCCTTCTTTTCTTCTGGGGATTCTCAAAACGCTCTGAGCCGAGTGGAAATGAGAACGAGCAATCTGATACTCACCATCGAGAAGGCCAAGTTTCTCCTTTGACTGCTGCTGATTTAACGTCTGCCGAATCGTCGTCAATCGCTGCCAATGGCAAGGCAAGTAGTGTTGCGGAGCACCACGATCCGCAATCGTCATCAAAAATAATTTCCCATGCTCACGAAGAGGATATGGAAACCTCTTCTATGACAACTGTTCGTAATCATTCCGAAAAGTCCGAAAAGGATCATTTAGCGGAGCAACAATCCGCTGAATATGACAATTCAGTGACTCCGCAGGAGGCTCAATCGGCTTCTGCGGATTAGAAGTTCAAACATGGTGACAACAAAAGGGCGATCGCACCCACTGCACAAGATTTGCCACTCAAACGTGCAGGACTTACCAAGAGTTTCGGCAAGTCCTACTTGCATTAATGATCTTTGAGGCCGATTTTTGAGAAGTGCTCGCGGATCACAGATTATTCGTAGATCCAGGAGGTCATGGTCGGTTGCCAGCTCACCAATTCCGATTCTGAGAACCACAGCCCAATTTCTTGCTGTGCCGTTTCAGGTGCATCGGAACCATGAATGAGGTTGCGGCCAATGCTGACGCCAAAATCTCCTCGAATCGTTCCAGGTTCGGACGTAAGAGGGTTGGTGGCACCAATAAGCTTACGAGCAGAGGCGATAACGCCTTCGCCTTCCCAAACCATCGCCACGACTGGCCCCGATGTGATGAAGTCTACAAGACCTGCAAAAAATGGCTTCTCTTTGTGAACGCTGTAGTGGGTTTCAGCTAGCTCTCGGTTCACCTGCATGATCTTCAAGCCAACTAGGGTAAATCCCTTTGTTTCGAAACGGCGAACGATCTCGCCAATGAGTCCGCGCTGGACACCATCCGGTTTGATAGCAATAAATGTGCGTTCCAAGAGTCGACTCCTAAACTGCTCAGCATTAACAATAAGTCAGAGTCCAGATTAACTCAGAACTGACCGCAGAACACAGTTAGCCGAACTAGGATGGTGAGGAATTTTCTTGAACCATCTTAACTCGGAACCTAAAACGAGAGTCCGAGAAGAAGTCTAGCCACGCGATCTATTTTCAAGGAATTGTTTGAGCCTGATTATACTCAAGGTCTGACCGAGATTGAGTGGCAACACGGAGACACCTTCAATGCATGACTGCACCCATCCTTCGCCCCAGTGCCACTCATGAAAGCCATCGATACCCTCATGGAGCAAGAGACTCAAACTTTCATCATCGGCATGTTTGACGTGGTGCTGGACGGTGACAAACCCAATCCGGCTGGTAAACGTAAGTCCTGCCTCTAGTCGAGGTGGCAACCCTTGAGGGAAGCTCTGAGGCCACATCCATTGTTGAAACTGCCCTGGACATAGGAGGCTATCTCGGATGGCGTTGTCTGGGGCATTGAGTTCAATACGAAGACGACTTTGTTGAAAGTTGCCAAACATAAACAGCTACTCGAAGCAGTAGAGAACACTCAGCAGCTTTTCTTGCTAACTTTGGTGAGTTTGCAAATTGATGCTGCATACTTCGAGTATGACAGAGCTGATTCAATACCGCAGAAGTTTGTGAAGAATCAGTGTGGGCATCGATGGTTAGAACACTCGTGATATTTAGCTTTGAGCGATCGCCCATTCATGCTAACCCCCGTTTGCACCCCAAGCGCGAGTCTTTAAGCTGGCATCAGATGAATTTCTGCATCGGGAGAAGAACGGTTCATCACGCGTGCTCCCTCGGTGTCACTCCGAGCTGCTGCGGTGAACTGCTCTCTTAAGTCAGGAAGGACGGCTAGGGCTCTTTTCCAGTCGGGGATTTGTGCGCCTGATGGATTCAGAAAATACTGTTCACCTGCTTCTAGAATCACTTTTTCGAACAGATAGATCACATCCAAAGTCATGGATGGTTGTAATGAGTTCTTGCTTGTAGTCCA
>CAKZMO010000739.1 GCA_937128595.1 uncultured cyanobacterium
CGATGCTCGTGGGCATTCTCATGTGGCGGTTGGCCCCTCGGTTGGAAGGCAATCAAGATTCGGCCTAGTAATCCCAATGTGGCTCTATCCCAATGTGGTGGCCACCAGTACCCAAGAAGGGGGTGGTGAGTGGCGATCGCTCTCTCATCAACGCGATGCGGCTATTTTTGGAACTTCGTAACAAAAGGGTTTGGGAGGGCGATCGCCCCTTGCCTATCTCACCCAAAACTCAAGAATATTCCGTGTCAAGCTGAATCAGCGTGTTGAGCAGCACGTCAGCGCCTTGAGTACATTGTTCGGGTGGCGTATATTCATCTTCAGAATGGCTGATGCCACCGCGACTGGGCACAAAAATCATGCCCATATCAGTCACACGTCCTACTTCTTGAGCATCGTGTCCGGCTCGGCTCGGTAGCTCAACATACCTGAGGTTGAGCTGATTCGAGACTTGGGCGATCGCCTTCATAATATTGGGAGAAGATAGGGTCGGCATAGCATTGAGAGCAGGCTCCATCTCGATAAGAGTCTGGTTTTGTTGGGCGATCGCCTCGATTTGAGACTTGAGACGCTCGACCAGAGCCATGACATTTTGGGTCGATAGATCCCGAATGTCGAGGGTCAGTTCTACTCGTCCTGGCACAATGTTTGTGGCGTTGGGCCAGACGTTGAGCGCACCTACCGTAGCGACAATGCCATCTGCGAGATGATTCGCAAATTGATTGACCGTCAACACAATCTGAGAAGCTGCGACGAGGGCATCTTGCCGCATATCCATTGGCGTCGTACCGGCATGATTAGGACTGCCCGTTACCGTCAGGTTGTAGCGGTTCATGCTGACGATGCCCTGCACGACCCCAATTTCCGCTTGCTGAGATTCTAGAACGCCACCCTGCTCGACATGCAATTCCACAAACGCCGCCATATCCTCACGACTGCGGCGCGAGGTATCGATCGCATCCCAATTGCCCCCGACTCGCTGAAGGCATTCCTGAATCGACATGCCGTCTTTGCGGCGATAGTACTCAGGGTCGGGGTTGAGGGTTCCGGCGATCGCCTTACCGCCAATCATGCTGCTCTCTTCATCGGTAAAGACAATCACCTCCACCGGATGGTCAAGCACGATCTGGTTGTACTTCAGTGCCCGTACCACCTCGATGCCAGCAAGAACTCCCAGCGTGCCATCGTAGCGTCCGGCAGAAGGAACAGAGTCAATGTGAGACCCCGTCGCGAGGGCCGGTAAATTGCGCTTGCCTTTGTAACGGCCAATCAAATTTCCCGCCGTGTCAACACACGTCGTCATGCCAGCTTCTTCCATCCAGTTCTTCACAAGCTGACGCGCCAGTTGGTCTTCCTGACTAAACGAAATACGACGAACACCACCCTTTGCCAACTTGCCAATTTCGGCCAGGGTATTGAGATTATGGTTTAGGCGATCGCCATGGATGGACAGCAGCGAAGCAACAGACATGTGCACCTCCGGGGGACTGGTTTCTGCACTGTACATCAAATCCTGTGCTTAACTTGTAACTCCTGCGACCCATGTTCCATGAAAGCTATGGGGAATGATGCTAGGCAGTTGCAGACGACAAACAGGTTCCCGATCCAATCCATCGGCATCGAAAATCCAGAGTTCGCTGGTGTCAGTCGTGCCATCGAAGACGACTGTGAGGACCCAGCCCTGATTCGGATCGTGGGGATCAGGGGCATAGAGGGGTTCTGAAGGATAGCGATCGCTCCCCATATCCGCTACGGTCAAGTCCTGAGTTTCGGGAGAAAAGCGGGCGATCGCTCCAAATAGTTCTCGCTGAGGATTGGCCTCAGGCCGGTGAATGTTGAGGAAAACGGCATCGGCCTCCTGTCCCGTCTGGTGAGGCTTCACCACCGCAAACTCGCAGCCCCGATCGAGCAGTTCTTCTTGAGACAACACCTTTCCAGTTTGAGGATCAAGGCGAACTCGCCAAAAGGTGGCCTTTGTCGATGTTTGAGGATCGCCCGTCGGAATCTCTTGCAAATATTGATTGGTCTTGAAGTCGGCATAGCGCAAGACATCTAGCACCACATGGCCTTCGACGTCCTCATAGCCATTACTGAAATGCCACTGAAACCAGGGATCAGCCGTGCTGCGACTGACCTCAGTCAGAGATTCTCGGTCAATCACAATCACCTGGGTTCCCTGCTGGGGCTGCCACTGCATCGCGTCGCTAAAAGATTGGAGCTGAAGCCCGACCGGAAACAGTTTGATTTGCACTGGAGGCGCACAAAAAATCAGATAACGACCCGCTAATACAAAATCGTGGACTAAAGGCGTGCCTTTCAGCTCCACCGTAGTGTGTTGGAGAATTTTGCCCGTGCGATCGCTCCGATAGAGATTAAGGGTGCTGTTTAGACCGGGGGTGAGGCCAAAGTTGTAGATTTCTCCTGTGATCGGATCTCGTTTGGGATGAGCCGAGTAAGCCAAATTATCAGACAAAGCACCCTGGCGATCGTCGCGCCCAACGGTGCTCAAATCCTCCAGATCAAGTGCATGAGGATTGCCTCCTTCCCACAATGCGAGGAGACGATCGGGCAGACCTAGCACAGAAGTATTCGCCGCGTTCTTCACAGACTTGCCCCACCGCTCCCATAGGGCTCCGGGTGGGGTCATCCCATACCCGCCATAGAGAAACTGATCGAGAGCGTCTTCGACCACATAACCCGCTGTGCGCACATAGCGATAGGTAGCAGTTGCGCCTTCTGATGAAAAATGCACAGCAAGTACAGCACCATCGCCGTCAAACCAGTGCCCCACGGACTCGCCGCCTCGCTCTAGTCGTCCTGGCCCATTGCGGTAGAGACTTCCTTGCAGTCCCGCAGGCAGTTCTCCCGACACCACGGATAGAGGAGTCAGCGGAAATTCATTCGCAGGTTGGGCGATCGCCCTAAACCAGGCAGGTTTTGTGAAATTTGAAGAGATGGATTGTGTGGACTGAGTCGAGGAGTCAGGAGAAGCAACCATACGTTATCAACACGTTATCAGTAAAGGAACATTCTCTTACTAGGCTAACGTGTGTGCGTCTTTGGGACAGGGTTTAATATCTGCGCTCTTTCGGCTCAAATTGAGTGATGCTGACGGGCATATAGGCCAAATCGACTCCTGCTGATGAATGATAAGCCAGGGTATGTTTTAGGAAATTAGAGTCATCCCGATTGGGAAAATCTTCGCGACAGTGGGCTCCGCGACTTTCTTGTCGGTTGAGTGCAGAGGCTAGAATGACCTCTCCCACAGTCATCAAGCTCTGCAATTCCAGCGCTTCGAGAACTTCGGTATTCCATTGCTTACCTTTGTCATCGAGGTAGATTTCGCTGGCCTTTTTCTGCACCTGCCGCAGTTGCTCTAACCCTTCCTGCATGACCGATTCTGCGCGAAAAACACCGCAGTGATCCGTCATGCAGTCTTGATACGCTTGTCGCACTTCGTTGATGCGATACTGGCCGTCCTGGTCGAGCAGAGACTGAATGCGATCGCCCGCCTCCTTCAAATATCGATCTTCGTCTATTGAAGGAAGTTTGCGGTTAAGCACGTATTGGGCGATCGCCGCCCCCGTGCGCTTGCCATAAACCACACATTCCAGCAAAGAATTACTGCCCAAACGATTGGCTCCATGCACAGACACGCAGGCGCATTCTCCTGCCGCAAAGAATCCTTCGACCAATCCATCAGCACTGCTGCGAACTTGACCGTCCGTATTGACAGGAATACCGCCCATAGAATAGTGAACCGTGGGTCGAATGGGCATCGGTTCCGTCACGGCATCGATCCCAACCAGACGATGAGCTTCTTCCCAGCAGAAAGGTACTCGACTCATAATTTTGTCCTTCCCCATGTGACGCAGGTCAAGATAGACAAACGGGCCACCCGCACTGCCATCGGAGTGAACGCCACGTCCCGCTCGAATTTCGAGGGTGATGGCGCGGGAAGTAATGTCGCGAGGTGCCAGCTCCATCTGTTTTGGGGCGTAAGCGGACATAAAGCGATCGCCCTCACTGTTGATCAGATAAGCGCCCTCTCCCCGCACCGCTTCCGAAATCAGCACCCCGACGGGATAGAGTCCCGTCGGGTGAAACTGGACGAATTCCATATCTTCGAGAGGCAGACCTACCGCTGCCACCATCGCCAATCCATCTCCCGTAGAGGCGAAATCGTTGGACGTGGTGTTATAGACGCGCCCATAGCCCCCTGTCGCAAACATAACGACTTTGGCACGCACAACCTCTAGATGACCGTCGCGAATCCGGTACATGACAACGCCTTTCGCCTGCCCTTCTTCGGTGATCAGACGCATGACGTACCACTCGTCGTAGATGGTGACGCCATAGCGGCGCAGATTGTTGACTAGCTCATGCAAAATGGCGTGACCTGTCTTGTCCGCCGCATAACAGGTGCGCTTGTGAGAATGACCGCCAAAGGCTCGCTGGGCAATACGTCCGTCCGATAAGCGTGAAAACAGCACCCCCATATGCTCTAGGTCGATCACGACATCGGGCGCTTCACGGGTGAGAATTTCGACGGCATCCTGGTCTGCAAGATAGTCCGAGCCTTTCACCGTGTCGAAGGCATGAGCTTCCCAAGTATCTTGATCATCGACGTTCTTAAGCGTTGCAGCGATGCCTCCCTGCGCCGCCACAGAATGTGAGCGAATGGGATGGGTTTTTGCGACAACCGCAACGCTCAAGGTGGGATTCGTCCGAGCCATTTCGACCGCAGCCCGAGAACCCGCTAAGCCGCCACCCACAATCAACACATCATGTTCAAGCATGGAGATTTCTCACCCTTCTGACAGCGATCGCATCACACGAAATCATTCAGAGTCTAACAACTTCTTTTGAGTCTAGTGGGCGATCGCACAAAGGTTGTAACAGACGGAGATAGAAGAAAATTTTGGGAATACTAGGATTCTGAAACAGCGATGCCGTTCCTCCGGACAACGAGATGGCGGCTCGTAAAAGTGTAAAGAGAGTCACACAATCTACCAGACCGCAAGTCTTGCTTCACTGGTCAGGAGTCATCTATGGCCCTAACTGTTACGACGGCTTACTACATCCGTCGCCTCATTCGTCAGAATCTGGATCAGCTTCAGTCTGTCATCGCGACAGGAGCTGCAATTCAAGCCGATGTGTTGAGTGATCTCAACGCTGTTTTGCAAAGCCTCTATCTCGAACCTCAGGAACTGAGTACAGCGGAACTGAAACTAGAAAAGCTCACGGCCTATCACCAAAGCATGAGTGGGCAGGTGGGTTCCAATCGCAAGAATATTGCTGATTTGGAAGAGCAGATTTTTTGGCTTTTAGGGTTCAAATATAAAACTGTCGAGCATCATGGCACGATTTTAGTTGTCGATGACGTTCTCGATAACTTGAGATTGCTGACTGCTGCCTTCAAGGGGCAAGGGTACGATGTCCGTTGCGCAACCAATGGCGCGATGGCATTGACAGCAGTGCAAAATGTCTCCCCTGATGTAATTTTGCTGGATATTCGCATGGCGGGGTTGGACGGACATGCTGTGTGTGAAAAATTGAAGGCGTCTCACCGAGTTCAAGATGTTCCGATTTTGTTTCTAAGCGCCAGTGACGATGTCAATGACAAAATCAAATCTTTCGAAATCGGCGGTGCTGACTATATTACGAAACCCTTTCAAATCGGCGAAGTCCTGGCTCGGGTTCACCATCAGCTCAACATTCGCAATTTAAAGCAGCGTCTCGAAGAACAAAACATCAATCTTCAACGCGAAATTAGACGTAAAGCAGAAATCTCAGCTTCCCAGGAGACCAAGAACACTAGTGCGTTCACCTTTGCCACCGGAACCCACCAAATCTCTCAGTCCATTGTCGATGGTGTGGGAGCCTGTCTTTATCGCAGTCAGTATGCGCCCAAACGCACCATCATTTTCGTCAATGATGTCATTGAGCGCTTGACAGGACAGACCTCTAATGAGTTGGTGAATCGAGGGTGTACCTGGAATGAACTCATCCATCCTGACGATCGCCAACAGGCTGAAGTTCTGATTCAAGAGGCGATCGCCAATCGTCGTCCCTACACCTGCCGCTATCGCCTGCTCCACCAAGACGGATCTCCTCGCCCTGTACAAGAACGCGGCTACGCCATTTTTAGCTCCACCGGAAAACCCGCCTATCTAGACGGGTTGATCATTGAATCTTCTCAGAGTAGCTGAGCAAAAGGTCGTAGAGATCATGCCATTACTCTTCATCTTGCGGGATTGACGGCGAGGAAGTGGCTGGAGTCGTCGGGGCTGAAGAGGAAGATACCGGAGCAGATGATGTGAGAGAAGGGTCGGAAGCCGCTGTGGTTGAACTCAACTCGTCATCCGGGATCGCTGCGGACTTCATCTCAATACTAGAGTCTGTCGTCGAATCTGCTACCTGCTTTTCAGGGAGGCCAAGCTGGTGACGAGCCTGGGCGATCGCAGTGGAGACGCTCGTTTTGCTTGCGGAGACAAGTTTGTGCTTTGTATCAGCAGCTAGTTGCTTCGAGTCAGTTTTCTCAATACTGTCGATCCAGGTACGAGTTGAGCGACCTGTGGCGATCGCCTTTTCTGCACCCAGATCAAGTCCCACCAAAGCAAGACATAGCACTAGCCAGACGAGTAGAGCGCCTTCCTTGAGAATCTGCCAGGTCAGATCAACCGCTTTTTGGTAGGTGTCGAGAGTCTCGGAACTTGCTAGCACTGTCCAGAATTTTGCTGCTTGGGATCGAATTTTTGGAGTCATGTTTTATCTGCAATGACGACATTTTCGAACGAGCTTTGCCCTAACCTTCAGCACCTTTATCTGATCGTCAGGAGTAGCCAGTGCTTGGATTTTACTCAATCCTTACCGTGCAATCGAAAATATTGCGAGACGTAAATGACTTCGCACTGACATCAATCGCCATCTGTAGTTTGGGGTGAGAGTTTCTCCGCTGAAACTCTCACCGAGATGCTGGCACACAGCCCTTCTGTCAGGAGGTTTGAGGCGATCGCACAGTGTCAGGCACTTTTCTTGCCAACGTGAGTCCCCGAGCGAGCATGAACAAAGCCATCGCTAGCCACAGCCACTGGACATCCCTTAAAATCCAAGCAACAACAGCAGCAGGTGCAAACCCGACCAGCGTTGAAATCAGGGAAGATGTCCGCAAAATGCTGCCTTGAGTTAAGCCGATAAAATAACCATCTAGCACGAAGGCGATCGCCCCAAAGCCAAACACTGGAAATAGCCAGCCGACAACGTCCTTGGTTGCTGCCACGACTTCCCGATGATCGGTGAGACGACCAAACAAAAATTCGGGAAAGAGGGTAAAGAGAAGAGCCGTGGCTAACCCTGTGGCTAAGCTCAAGCCCCCTGACAAACGCAGAAGTGGAATCAGTTTGGGGCGATCGCCCTGGCCATCGATCATGCCTGCAACGCTTTCCGTCGCAAAAGCGAAGCCGTCGATAAAGTAGGAGGTCAGAGTGAGCACCTGAAGCATCAGCGTGTTCACAGCTAGGGTTGTGGTGCCGAATAGAGCGCTAATGTTAGTGAACACTCCAAACGCTGACACGAGAGCCAGGGTGCGAATCATGATGTCTGCATTAAGAGAAAAAACCTCGTGCAGCGATCGCCTATGCCACATCTGAGCAAACCCTGTTCTGACATTGGCGATCGCAGGAAACCCTTCTCTGATAATGAGAGCGACTCCGACGGCAAGCATTAAATACTGACTCAGGGCTGTCGCCAGTCCTGCCCCCGCACTGCCCCAGCCCAGACGTACAATCATCCAATAGTCCAAGACAACATTGGCCCCGTTGCTCACCGCCGATAGAAGCAGCACTTTACCCACGCGCGATCGCCCCAACAGCCACCCGATTAGCACAAAGTTGATCAGGGTTGCCGGAGCCCCCCAGATTCGAGCATTAAAAAAAGCGCGCCCTGCTAGCTCAACATCAGGTTCAGCCCCCAAAAGCCAAAACCCCAGTTCACCTAGAGGCCACCGCAGCAGCAAAATGCCAACGCCCAACACTAGGGCAATGCAGCTATTTCGAATCCCAATTAGCCAGACTTGTTTCTCTTGGCCTCGACCTACGGCTTGCGCGGTCGTTCCAGTAGTCGCCATGCGGAGAAATCCAAACGACCAGTAGATATAGCTAAAGATGACCGATGCCAAAGCCACACCCGCCAAGTAGCGAATGTCAGAGAGGTGACCTAAAAACGCGACATCAATGATCCCCGCCAAAGGAACCATGAGATTGGAGACAACATTGACAAACGATAGCCGCAAAAAGTGCGATCGCAGTGATTTTGGAAACGGTTGAAACAGATCCGGATGGGCGAAGAAAGACACAAGTAAAGCGCCTTAGCCTCCACGACGCCACCACTTCAAAACTGCTGTCACGACATAAAGCACGATAGCACAGCCAATGATGGCCGGAATAATTAGAACGTCTTCAATACTCCATTGCCAGAAGGGAAAGCGGAGCACTGGATAGGCATCAACCACTGTTTTAATCGCCCATTCTCCGATCCAGACTCCAGCAAGTCCAATCAGAATCAATCCAATCAACTTGCCAGGAATCTTGCGAGGCACGAGCAAATTGGCCGCCCCAGCACAAACGATAGCAATGACAACCTGAACCAAGAGTTGACGGATATCCATAATCTAAAAAATTAGCCCATAGAGTTTCTGTTGTTGGTTTTCAATACGTGACTCTTTTAGGACTGCCCCAATTCTTGCGATCGCCGATAAGAGGCACGCACTGCTTCGATCAGCCCCGACCGCACTGCCGACTCTTCCAAGCGAGAAATTCCCGCGATGGTGGTTCCACCCGGACTAGTGACCCGATCTTTCAGCTCTGCAGGATGCATTCCTGTTTGGTAGAGTAATTCAGCTGTGCCGCGCACAGTTTGAAGGGCTAGCTTAGAGGCGATCGCCCGTGGCAATCCTGCCGCCACCCCTCCATCCGTTAAGGCTTCGATCATTACTGCAACGTAGCCTGGCCCAGATCCGGACAACCCTGTGACGGCATCCATCTGATATTCAGGAACTTCGACAACCTCACCCACGGCCTGAAAAATTGTCGAGGCTTGTTGCATATGTTCAGACGACGCATGATGACCGGGGGCGATCGCTGTCATTCCCAAACCAACTGTAGCAGGAGTATTAGGCATTGCCCGGACAACAGGTTGTTCAGGAAAAGCTGCTTCTAGTCGGCTCAGTGGAGTGCCAGCCAAAATGGACAAAATCAGCTGAGATGAAGGGATAGGGGGAGCAGGCAAGGCATTGACAACACGCTCAAAAACCTGAGGCTTGACGGCCAACAGCACAATGTCGGATTGAGCGACGACAGATCCGTTATCCGCCGTCACCCGAATGTCGTAGGTTTCTTTCAGCTGATCCCGTCGTGCTTCTTGGGGATCACTCACGAATATCTGTTGTGATGAAAAAGTATCGCTTTTGAGAATGCGAGAGAGTAGCGCCTCTCCCATCACTCCGCCACCAATAATGCCTAGTGTCTTTAAATCGTCAGTCACTTAATATTACCCACCATAATTTAGAGAACTTGGAGAGTTTCGACAGAGGTTCTTGCTTGTTCCAAACTAAAATCTCCAGCTTGTATAGATGAGAGCCTATCTTTTAGATAGACTTCAACAACATACAAACTGGAGATTTTGATCTTACAGAATCTCTAAAATAAATTTGAGAATCCGAATCGATAGAGAAATACTTTCTCGATATTAAAAGTCTATAGCGACCTGATACACCCCGGTTCATCAGGGATCAATGAACCTTACAGTGGTGAACCCATCTACCGTGTAAAAACACAGTTCATTCGTCAACGGATAGATGAGAAGCACTGAGTTAGAAGCTCTGTAGTTTGAACCGAATATCTCATTCAGAACTCCGGTTCAACTACTAAAGCGAGTCGAACTCAATTCAATCTCAACATTCGAGCTAAATCAATTTAATCCAAAACCGTTCAGATTATCTTGACCGATGCTTCTGTGACGGAAGATATGACCGGTCTGAACTAGATTCGCAATCAAGCCATGCGAATCTGATCAGCTGTCCAAGAGGGTTCGGGGGTGAACGGGTGCGCTGCGGGTCGAGCGGCAGGAGGCTGCATCGGCACCTCATTTATGAGACCCATCTGAGTGCTGACTTGAACGCAGTTGGGAGTGAAGAGAAAGATGCTTTCGCCAATTCTTTCTTGGTGACCATCGATTGCGTAGGTTCCGCCTGCCACAAAGTCTACTGAGCGCTGAGCCTGATCAGGATCCATAAGCGTCAGATTGAGAACAACTGACTTGCGTTCACGTAACGCTCGGATAACCTGGGGCATCTCTTCAAATGAACGAGGCTCCATTACGACGACCTCAGACATTCCATTGAGAGCACCTGGCATCCCGATGACATTTCCCATTGAAGGAGTGGCTCCCACTTCTGAGACTGCAACCCGATCTCTCAAGCTACGACGACGACGTGGCTCTTCTTCAGGCAAAGGCTGATGAACATGCTCTTCCTGATAAAGATTCTGATAGCCATCGCCATCCATCTCATCGTAATCGTACTCGTATTCGGCAGGATCGTTTAATCCGACAAAATCTTTTAACTTACCGAAGATATTGCTCACTTTTTATGCTCCATCATGACTACAAAAAAGGCACTGACTGGATCTCAACGTATTCCTACGTCAAATGTTTCTGAGCACCCTAGCCCTTGTACTTTTTAGGAGGAGCCTACCTGAAATATCTGCAAAGATCCTACTAGCTGCAAAATATTCACTCCACCCCGTATTACCCTCTTGAACTCAGCGATCGCTCCGACGATACGAGTCAAGATTTGATGTACCCTCTGCATTCGATATATCGCTTATCAGAAACCGTTTGGGTACAAGCCGTAAGCCTGAATAGTATACTCTAATCTCTAAAAATTCAACGCTCCTAATTTGTGTAATACAAAACTATGCAAAATTAGCTGAATCTCAACTGTCTTAAGAAATAGAACCGCTTATTATAGGTGCTTGTTTTAAAACCAAAACGGTTGCGAATGCTATTCAACCTTCTTCGTTACGGTAGCTGTTTATTATCTTCACAGTTATCTTTGCATTAGTGAAAGCTATTCGCAACGTCTTAGAAAGCATCATTCCTCAGCGCCATCTGCCTAGTAGTAGAAAGTGTATGGTTTCGCGTTCTCAGCTGAAAGATCAGTTTGTGAAGAAAAGATAGACTCCTCTCAAGCTTTAATCTTGGCTGTATGCAGGATGTGTTCAAAACGCGAGAGCAATCGAAGCTGTGACAAGCGATGGCGATCGCCACGACTCTGAATACAGAAGCCGAATGAATTGCCCATCCATGAATCAGAAGTTCTCATGAGTGGACGATTCAATTTTTAATGCCAGCTTTTGATGCTGACACTTGCTTAAACGCCTCAACTCTAGAGATCTGAAAAAAAGCTATAGTGCTACGCGCTGATATAAAACCAATAGTTGATGGAGAAGCCGCGCGGTGCGCAGCTTCTCCATCAATATCTGTCCTAACCTATCTGCGCATTGCTATAAACTCTTACTTTGTATTTTCTGATGAATACATTCAGGAAATGATATGAAAGTCTCAAGTGCGATCGCCAAACAAACGTCGACCAGGTCTAATCATCGTTGCGCCAGCCTGAATCGCCAACTCATAGTCTTCTGACATGCCCATGGATAGTTCTTGGATGTCAAGGTGTTGCCAAGATTGTGATTGAATGCGATGAGCCAAAGCTCCTACATCTCGGAAGCACTGCAATGTTTCGTCTAGACTTAAGCCCAACGGCGGAATCGCCATCAATCCAACAATCTTGAGATGTGAAAGCTGATCCAGCACAGGCAAATCGGCTAAAAGGTGCTCGGGATCCCATCCATACTTGTTGGGATCAGGGCGCATTTTGACCTGCAGACAGGCTTGAGGGCACAGCGACAGTTCTGATGCAGCCTGCTCTAACCGTTTTGCCAGTTTGAGGCTATCGACCGAGTGAATCCAAGTGAAGTGTTCAACCGCCTTCGAGGCTTTGTTGCTCTGGAGATGACCGATGAGATGCCAAGTAATATCCGGCAAATCCTGAAGCTGCTCTTGTTTGGCGATCGTCTCTTGAACTCGACTCTCACCAAAGTCTCGCAAACCCGCTGCATACGCTGTCCGAATGACATCGACGGATTTTTTCTTCGTTACAGCGACAATCTTGACTGAGGTTGGAATGTTGACTTGAAACTCGCGCAGATGATTCTGAAAAGATGCTGGCGCTTGAAAAAGTGTCATTGAAACGTTTGCTTGTGCGTCGCTTGTAGTTTAGAGTACTCCTCCAATTGTCCCGCACGGCGGAGAGTGCGGAGCCTGTTTTCTAGCAGCAAGCGAGCGTCGCCACGGCCAATGGGATCAAACTTAAACCCCGTTGGTGCTGAGCGCACAACAAAAAACAATCGCTGGGCATACAACGTTGCAAACAGCTCCTGATTGTCTTCGATTAAGCAAATTCGGTAGAGCAATCCGAAGGTGGGATGGTTGAGATACGTTTCATTACTCACTGGCAGCTGAGGCTTTTTATTCGCCGAAGAATACAACGGAGCTGAGGGAGTCAGAGAAGCTGGCTTTGAATTCGGAGACATAGAACCAAAATTCATGGTGTATGTAGTTCTGTAGGAGACGATGAGTTTAAATACTGAAACGCTGCTTTGAGATAGATATGCAATTGCAACTCTAAAAATCAGTGCTCATCAGGGGGGGGTGAGAGAACTTCGAACAGCGTGTAAGACGTAGATGCAGTGATGAATGAGGGAGAATGTCACAAAGCGATCGCCCTTGCGTGACTAGAACTCGTATCGAAGTGGGCTTGAATTTTTGATGGCACACGAAGCGCCATTACATCGGAAAGAGTTGCTTAAAAACAAAGATCAACGACAGATCAGGTTCTTTTTACCATGAACTTTGTGTGCAAGTTATGACTTACTCTATGTGAAAATGTGCCCGTCTGCTACCAAATTGAGCAGATGTGTTGATACCTTAACAAAAAATTAACGTGCTGCTTCTTCAGTAGAGCCAACGCTTTCCCCTATTGTTGCGCAACGTAACGCCTCTAGTTGCGCTTGGGCTTTTGTCATCGATTCATGCCATTCTCTACGGGGTCGACTATCAGCAACAATACCAGCACCAATCTGCCCAATGGCGATCGCCCACCTGTCATTTCGCAAGACTTGTCTATTGTGATAAACCGATGACTCTCCACAATCCAACGAATTTCGACTATCCGAACGGGGTGTGGATTGCGGCACATATAGCAACGTTCGAATCAAAATATTTAAGTCGAGGTCGCCTCGCCAATCAAGATACCCACAAGACCCATAGAACAGGCTGCGTCGTAGGGGCTCTAGTTCTTCGATAATTTCCATGCAGCGAACCTTCGGACATCCTGTGATGGTGCCCCCTGGAAACATCGCCCGAATCAGATCGACTGAACTGTAGGGCGATCGCAGTTTTCCTTTGACGTTGCTGACGAGATGCATGACATGGCTGTAGTGCTCAGTTGCCAGCAACTCATCGACATGAACAGTGCCCCATTCACACACTCGTCCCAGATCATTGCGCTCCAGATCGACCAGCATAATGTGCTCAGCATTTTCTTTCGCATTGCTCACGAGTTCTTGTTGAAAGTACTGATCCTGGTCAGGAGTTTTTCCTCGAGGCCGCGTTCCTGCAATGGGTCGTGTCTGCACGATATTTCCCTGGCGCTGCACCAACCGTTCTGGAGAACAGCTCACGACATCTCCCCAAGGCGATCGCCAATAACTGGCAAAAGGAGAGGGATTGAGGTGCTGAAGCGCCCGATAAATATTCCAGCTCTCTGCTTGAGTTGCCGTAGAAAATCGCAGCGAAAGATTGGTTTGAAAAATATCGCCCGATTGAATATACTGCTTTGCTTTTTCTACGGCTATCTCGTAATCGGCCTGGGTTGAAACAAATGACAAATGAGAAGGTACCGTCTCTTGCGAGAACGTCTCTAGAGAATCTTCAGGTTGGAGAGCAGTGGAAGAGTTGCAGATGACGGCAAAAGAGTCGAGCGATCGCTCCATCTCGTTGAGGTGAGCAGCATCTGTTGCCGCCAGCCAAAGCTGCTGCTCTTGATGGTCGAGCACCGCAAAGGTCTCAGGCTCATACCAAAATGCCACTGGAAAAGGGAGGGGATCACTCTTCTTGTGTGGCAAATGCTCAATTTCCCAAGCCAAATCATAGCCCAGCCAGCCCAGCCAGCCGCCTGTAAAGGGTAAATGGGTCGGACAAGAACCGAGGCGATCCCGATCAGATTCTAAAGATTGGGTAGACGCAAGCCGCTCTTTCAACGTGGGCAGAATGTAGCCGATCCCCGGTGTCCAAATCGCGGGGATCGCCTGGTTGTAGCGGGGTGAGCCCGCACAAATAGAGAACCGTGACTGGGCGGCAAAAGACAACCGTTCGCTAGGGTTGACCTGAGCTGGGCTTTCTAGAAGAGTGGCGATCGCCCTCCAATTGCCTATCGGGGATCGCGACTGACCACCCGCAGCAAAAATTTGCGGCTCAACCCCTGAAGACGGCTTGAGAAAAAGCGCTTCAAAAATGTCTGAGCCACTGCGATAGTTCAGCGGTTGCGATCGCCAGTGCCAGGGTTCTAAACAGGTCATACCGTCACATCACATTACGTTTTGCGCCTAGCCCCACGTCAACCGAACTATCCAAAGACCTGCTAGCCCAAAAACCGCAAGCCAGTCTCTCCAGTGGAGGGAAAACTGATGCCAACGCACCTGATGAGTATCAGGGCTGGTAAACCCCCGCACTGTCATAGCACTCGCAATCTGTTCGGCACGCAGCAGCAAGTTTTCCAGCAACCGCTCAGTCACCGTGAGCCAAACCTGTATAGAGCCACGCACTCCTAGCTTTTTCCAGTTGATGGCACGAGTGCTAATAGATCGGACAAGATTTTGAACTTCTTCCAAGACAAGGGGAATAAAACGGAGTGCAAGGGTCAGAGTCAACGCAATTTCAGTAACAGGAACCTTGAAATAGCGCAACGGCTGCATCAAATCTTCGAGTCCGGCAGTAATCTCTTCTGGAGCTGTGGTTAACAGAAAAAGGTTGCTGCTGTAGAGCAGTGTAAACGTCAGCGTCGAAACGCGAACGGCAAGTTCGAGCGATCGCCGAGTAATTCTCACAACGCCTTCGTCCAACAGCACAAATCGATAAGACGTCGGTTGAGGAAGGGATTCAACACTGACATCGGGTGCGGGATCAGCAGCGGCTGGAGAAGACGCATCGGGAGCATCACCCTCGGACGCTGGAGTGGGTAGCGGAGAGAGTTCCTGTGTTGGCAGACGTGGTTCGTGTCCCACGGTCAGTCCATCGGGGAGCAGCGCCGTAATGATAAAAAGGGCAAGGCTGAATACGAGCAAAAGAGCAATCTGTCGCTTCCAGATCCGGATGGGAATACGCGCCAAAATTGTCAAGAACAACAGTAAGCCCACCAAAGCAAGTCGCCACGCCGGGGTTGCGGCGATAGGCGTCAGCAGAAATCCCAACAGCCACATAAATTTGATGCGCGCATCAATCTGGTGCAGCCAAGTAATGGGTTGCTCGATGTATAGCCCAATGGGGAGCGATCGCAATAAATCCATGAAGCCCTATGTCTGCGGAACACACCTGAATGACTTGAACGAACCGTCAGCTTCTGAAAATCTTCTAGACATTCAGCATCAACCCATTTGAGTCCACGTCGAGAATTTACACCTTAGTCGCACGATTGGCACTGCCTCGCTCTAGATCTCGCATTTTCTTACCTCGCCACAGAAGACGAATCGGAGTGCCCGTAAATCCCAAATTTTCACGAAACTGCCGCTCGACATAGCGACGATAATTTTCATTAAATAGCTTGGGATCATTGACAAACAGGGCAATAGTGGGTGGTTTTGACTTGACTTGAGTGCCGTAGTAAATTCGACCTTGGCGACCCTGGCGAGTGGTCGGAGGTGTGTGCCAGCGCAGCACCTCTTCCAGTACCTCGTTGATGACTGAAGTAGAGACGCGACGATTGTACTGTTCAGCGGCATTATCGACCCAATCTAAAATTTTTGGAACTCGTTGTCCTGTCAGGGCACTAACAAAGATTTTTTCGGCCCAATCCAAAAAATAGAAGCGATCGTTCAGGTGGCGCTCGTAGTCGTAGATCGTGAGGGAGTCTTTTTCAACGGCGTCCCACTTGTTAACGACGACCACACAGGCCCGTCCTTCTTCTTCAATGCGGCCCGCAAGCTTCTGATCTTGCTCGGTGACTCCATCCACAGCATCGACTACAAGCAACACAAGGTCAGCCCGACGAATGGCCTTAAACGCTCGATTAATCCCAAAAAACTCAGGGCCGTATTCGACATTTTTCTTCTTCCGAATGCCCGCAGTATCAATCAGTCGGTAGCGCTTGTCATTACGTTCGACAACCATGTCAATCGTGTCGCGAGTCGTTCCTGAAACAGGACTAACAATAGCTCGACTCTCGCCGACGAAGGCATTCAGCAAGCTAGATTTGCCGACATTCGGACGTCCTACAATGGCAACGCGAATTTCTTCATCTTCCGTCAACTCGTCAGAGGGAGGAAGATGTTCAATTAGCTGGTCTAGAAGATCGCCAGTCCCGTTGCCGTGAATACTGGAGAGGGGCATCGGTTCCCCTAAGCCCAGGCTCCAAAATTCTGCCGCCTGAGCTAAACCCTGATCCGGTGATTCGCATTTGTTGACAGCGAGTAAAACAGGAACAGACTGTTGACGGAGCCAGGTTGCGATCGCTTCATCTGCAGCCGTGATCCCTACTTGGCCGTCAACAACGAAAATAGCAGCTTTCGCTTCTTGAAGGGCGATCGCCGCCTGTTCTCGAATGTAGGGCAGAAACTCAGTATCGTCGTCGAAGACCAGCCCCCCAGTATCGACAACCAGAAAGTCGCGATCTTGCCAAAATGCTTCGCGATACGTGCGATCGCGCGTCACCCCCGGCTGATCATGAACGATCGCGTCTTGCACCCCGGCTAAACGATTAACCAGAGCAGACTTGCCCACGTTAGGGCGGCCAATAATCGCAACAATAGGCAGTGACATGGTGATTCTGCGCTTTGATTGCACGCAGCATTAGGGAACAGCAAACTTAAAACAGCGAAACCGTAATCAAAGCGACTTTCATTTGTTTGAAAACCGTAGAGGATTGTGCTTTGGGAATGTTTTGATATTGTTGCAGTGCTCCGCACAACAAACAATGGCCCCGTTCGGAATCGCACAACTTCCTATTGTAGACAGAACTGGCCTTGTCAACAGTCCGGTTTGTGAGCGAATGTTCACTCAATACGGCGTCAGCTACCGAAACGTGTAAACAGAGTCAATACAAATCAATACGATTCTGCAACAGTCCTATGCAGGTTTCAGTCTTTCAATCTAGTACAAAGCCTTCTTTACTGACACGGATTCCCTTTTCGCTGCTGCTGAAAACGATCCCATGTCTCTAGATTCATCGCCTCAGGGTAGCTATCCTTTCTTTATCTGGGCTTATTTCATTCAAGCTTTATAGAAGTCGCCCCCGCTTGATGAAATAGTTCAGACATCCGCTCTTACGCTTGTCCTACAAATATCTTCCCACAGGCATTCATGATCTTGACACATTTGGCGGCTCTGATTGTTGGTATTGCTACTGGCTGGGGAATTACGCGATTGTCAGCATCGACGCTGAAACATCGTGATGAATCTGCGCCTATCGCTGCCAGTGAAAATTCGATCAGCGAAAACTCCTCTGAGAAATCATCCGATCAAAAACCCTTTGCCACATTTGTCTCTCAAAGCATGGAGCTGGAGACACTGTCTGCCGATGCACTTAGAGATCGCCTGCTGCAGACAGAGTTGGCCTATCACATGGCCGCAGAAATGGGGCAGTACAAGGCAGGATTTCTAGCCCGAACATCCCATGAGTTGCGATCGCCTCTCAATAGCATCATGAGCTTGCATCAACTTATCCTGAATGGGCTGTGCGACAGTCCTGAAGAAGAGCGTGACTTTATCGAGCAATCCTATGCATCGGCTCAAAAACTGCTGGGACTGCTCAACGAGGCCAGCAATGTTTCGAAGTTAGAGCATGGGTCGATGGAAATGTTTTTGGAACCGCTATCGCTCACAGCCTTGCTAAGCGAGTTGGAAACCCTGACTCATCTCCATGCAAGGAATCGAAATTTGCGCCTCAGCATCGAGCCTCCACAAACAGATGTGCAGGTATTGGGCGATCGCCGCTGGCTCCGTCAAGTCCTGATGAATTTGGTTACAACATCAATTCACCATATGAATGAAGGCAACATTCGGATTTTCCCAAAATCTCTAGGGGATCAGGGCATGGTGCAGCTTTGGCTGGAAGATGAGCGATCGCCTGAACATTGGCGCGAGGCGGTTGATCTGCTCAATGGAATGGAGATGACTGATATCCATCCAGAAGACAAAGCCAAAAAAGCTGAGGTCATTGATGCGATTGAAACGACTCCGACTCCAGTTGCCAATATCCCCTACATGCCGATTGGGTTGAGCCTACCGCTCAATCAGCTTTTGATGGAAAAGATGAGCGGAAAGCTAACGGTTGTTCATATTCCCCATGATGAAAGCAGCTCCAAGGTGGAATCCTTGCCGTCCATGTCCACTAATGGCGATCGCACTAGCTGTATTCAATGCTCGATTCCTCTTGCGGTTGAATAAAAAACAAGCTGCTGTATTGAGCACAGATCATTGTAAAGCGTCGAATCTTGAACCCTAACCAGACAGGAAGTAGAACTGTAAAATCACGGCAAGAGGGAAAACTCATCAAACTTCACAACCGTCGCATCGGGCGTTTGGGTGTCAAATCGATAGCTCGATACAATTCCCGTTCCCGTGTCTAAAACGCTGAATACCGTAGTGTCGTTGCTGGCAATATAAGGAAGCGATCGCCCCTGTTTATCAGTGACAGGATCGAGAGTAGGCTCGATAGGCTCTAGACCGTTGGGATCACCCATTGCCACGTAGGTCTCCTGATAGCCAATCGGAATAGGGCGACGGTCTGGTGCTAGAAAAGCGCCGTAGGAATTTCCGACATTTGAGGTCTCTAAATAGTGAGTCCCACTAGGGCTAATGAAGCGGTTCCAAAGGTGAGAGTGACCATAAAGCACGAGGTTGGTGCCTGCAGATTCAATCATGGGCATGACATCGCGAATTAAGTAATCGTCTCTTTTTGGATATTCATAGCGAACGGCTTTGATAGTACCGTCCGAAAAGGTATCAACAAATTGAACGGGGTCGGTAAACGCAGGCACGATGTTGTCGCCGATGCTATGAGGCGGATGATGCAGCATGACGATGCGATATTTGGCATTAGCAAATTCTGGGCTATCGAGTTCTTTTCGTAACCATTCGTACTGATTGCTACCCGGCGCGATGGATTCGAAGATGTGTTGCCCAAACCCCCAATTTTCCCGATTGTTCAAATCTTCGTCGCGCTCTCGATAGCGCCCCCTTGCTCCAGAATTGAGACTAGGAACGCGCCAAATTTGAGCGGCATATAGAGATACGAGGCGAATGTCTCCGAAAGTAGTGGCGTAGTAGCGTGAATTGCCGCTGGGATTTGTCGGTAGGGAGAAAATTTCTTCGTAGGAATCGCTGTTGAACGAGTGGTTCTCAACCCAACTATCTTGAACGTTTTGGTCGTTGTCGGAGTTGATCTCTGTAGCCTTTTCTGAGTAACGTTGCTGGGCGATCGCCCGTGGCACGGGGTCGTTGTACTGGTCATTGAGTCCCTTTTCCATTGAAAACCGCCCCATGACTTCATGGTTTCCTAAGGCAGTAAACAAGGGAGCCGACTGAATCAGCGCTCCTCCTTGATAGACGGGCTGGGGTTGCGATGCCATAGATTCATCATTTTCCGGTGTTTTGGCCTCGATCGTAGCTTGGGCGCGTCCCTGCAGCGATGGAAAGAAAGCTCTTCCTCGATTGTCGTCGAACCATTCAGAAGCGCGATCGGGTATGTTCACCAAATCACCTGCCAAAAAGATGGCATCTACTGACCCAACTGTTTCGACAACCTTCTGGAGATTAGTGGGGGTCATCGGCATCAGCTGATGGTCAGAGGTGAGTAAGATTTTTAGGGGAGTGTCTGCTGGGGGGAGAGGAGCCAACTCGAATTGCCCACTACGAGCGACCCGACCGTTACTTGCGATACTCAAAACCTGATAGGGCGTTCGAACATTCGCGGACAAATTACGAACTTCGGCTTCATGTCGCCATATCTCTCGTTCGACAGGCTGACTGTAGACTTGTCCGTCTTCGGTTTGTTCACCTACCCGAGATTGCTGATCTTCCCGCATTCGGCTCAGTTTGCGCGTCGTTGCAGCAACAGCTTGGTTGAAATTTTCTCCATAGCGCACTTGATGTTGGGTGCCTTCGAATTCTGTAAACCAAACAACGCTTATAGAATCAGCCGTAGGGTTTTGCAAAAAGGGATCGGTCAGTAAGAAGGGAGGAGACGCAGATAACTCTCGTGCAACCCAGT
>CAKZMO010000740.1 GCA_937128595.1 uncultured cyanobacterium
CATCGGCGCGGCCCTGCTCAAGCGACTCAGCCGCTATCCCTGTGAAATACTGGCGGTTGATCGTGATGCAGTCGAACCATCACCCTATATGAACGGCAAAGCACAGATCACCACTCTGCAAGCCGATATCAGCACTGAAAGTGGCAACGTGCTGGTGTTCGACACGGCACAACAAACCATAGGAGGCATTGACATCTACATCGCAAACGCCGGGTTCGCCCATTATGGACTCGCACAATCATTGGATTGGGGCGGCATGGAGGCGATGTTCAAGGTCAACGTAATGGCACCATTGTATGTGACCACACAAATGCAACAAAACAACCCGGAAACCCCCTATATGGTCGTGGTCACGGCATCAGCGATGGCGCACCTCGCGCTGCCCGGTTACGCCCACTATGCCGCCACCAAAGCGGCTTTACATCGCTTTGCAGAGGCTTACCACCACGAGTTACCCGCGCACGGGCACCTACTCATGGTCTATCCAATTGCCACCCGCACGCGCTTTTTCGAGAAGCACACCACCGCCGATGCACCCCGCCCATTTCCGTCTCAATCGGCGGGCTTCGTCGCCGGACGCATCATTAATGGGATCAAAAAGAACCGGCGACAGGTCAAGCCATCGCCGGGATTTAAGGTGTATTGGGCATTTGCGCGGATCATACCCCCAGCGCGGCGCATTTACACCGCGCTGAGTGCCTTGCAGCTACGCCGCTGGCTGCGTAAACAGCCCTAATCACCCGCTGGCATTTGATCTGGTACGGTATCTTTCTCACGCGGGCTAACAGGTCGATCAATCTGTTCATCCAAAATCAACCGCACTGAGCGGTCATAGGTGAGGTAGTTGTACATCCAACTGACGAATACCTTGATGCGATTACGGAAGCCCAGCAACCATACCAGATGCAAGCCTAACCATGTCAACCAGGCAAACATACCAGTAAGCTGGATCTTATAATACGGCCATGCCACCGCACGCCGACGGCCAATCGTCGCCATCATTCCCCGGTCACCATAGACAAATTTTTCTTCAGCTTCGCCACGCATTTTATGCATGATGTTCTTCGCAACCAGCTTACCCTGCTGCTGCGCTACAGGGATCACTTGCGGATGCGAACGCTCTGTACGCGGGTCAACCAGATGGGCAATATCACCGACCGCATAAACATTGTCACGGCCAATAACTTCCATCGTCTCTTTCACCGGGATGCGGCCCCCGCGTGCGAGTTCAACATCCAGGGCTTCTGCCAGTGGCGAAGCCTTTACACCCGC
Organism: uncultured cyanobacterium; assembly: GCA_937128595.1. Classification (GTDB taxonomy): domain Bacteria; phylum Cyanobacteriota; class Cyanobacteriia; order CAKZMO01; family CAKZMO01; genus CAKZMO01. The sequence continues at coordinate 1,273 of CAKZMO010000740.1, forward strand.
CGCCCACACCAGCGTATACGTTTTGATGATTTCGCCATTGGCCAGGATGACACGATCTTTCTGCACATCCTGCACCATCTGTCCCAGAATGACCTCAACACCAAGTGACTCTAACTGATGTAATGCTGCCTCTTGTAGCTTCGGCGTATACGGTGCCAACAGATGATCCATCGCTTCCACCAGTACCACACGCGCACGGATGCCGTTACTGCGGTTGTACTCACGCGCCAGCACATGATTGTACAATTCATAGAGTGCGCCAGCAGTCTCCAGGCCAGTCGGCCCACCCCCGACGACAACCATCGTCGTTAAGGCGGCACGTTCAGTGCTATCTTTTTCCCACGCGGCCTCTTCAAACAGCTTGAGGATATGATTGCGCATACGAATGGAGTCTTGCAGGTCTTTCACACCGTAAGCGAACTGCTCCAGGCTTTGATTGCCAAAGTAATTAGTCACACTACCAGCCGCCACAACGAGGTAGTCGTAGCGTTCGATTTTACTCATGCCGTGGGCGAAAACTTCGATCACCTTGTTATCGTAGTCAATGCGCCGCACTTCACCGAGCAAAAATTGAATGTAACGATCTTTGCGGTAGATAGTACGGATCGGATAAGCGATTTCACTTGGATCAAGGCCACAGGTCGCCACTTGATAAAGCAATGGTGTAAACGTGTGATAATTGTGCTTGTCAATCAACAATACCTCTACCGACTTTTTGCTGAGTGAACTGGCCACAGCCAATCCACCAAACCC
>CAKZMO010000741.1 GCA_937128595.1 uncultured cyanobacterium
GAGAAGTCGTCAATGCTACTTCAGATCCCCCCTAGCCCCCCTTGAAAAAGGGGGGACCGGAATCAAAGTCCCCCTTCTCAAGGGGGATTTAAGGGGGATCAGTCTTGTTCCAGCGTGTTGTCTAATACTTTTCAAACATCCTCTTAAGGAGAGCAGGAAAAAATCAGTAGTTTCAACGTCTCTCCCCAAGAGGAAAAGCACAAGCTGTGTCACTTGCTAAAAGGGTGAGATATTGAATCACAGATGCTCAAATCATCACGTCGCCCATCATAGGAGAGATCCACATGGCCAATATCTACAAACTTCATCCGGATACACCTCAAGCTCGTCGGATAGAAGAGATTAGGGAAGCCCTGTGTAACGGGGCCATCATGCTGTACCCAACCGATACTGTTTATGCAATTGGATGTGATCTCAATGTTAAATCGGCAGTGGATCGTCTGCGTCAAATCAAGAAACTTGCAAACAATAAGCCCTTAACCTTTCTCTGTCCGTCCCTGTCAAATATCTCCCAATATGCCTTTGTTACAGATTCGGCCTACCGAATTATTAAGCGTTTAATTCCTGGGCCATACACGTTTTTGCTGCCTGCTACCAAGCTTGTTCCTCGTTTGGTCATGGCTCCAAAGCGCAAAACAACTGGCATCCGAGTTCCCGACAATGCTATCTGTCAATCGCTGTTGAATGCTTTAGGGAATCCGATTATTTCGACTTCTGCGACGACTCCGTTTACCCCAGCTGATACCCGTGTCTCGCAAGCCGAGCTGTTTGACCAGTTTGACCAGCTTGTAGACATCATGATTGATAGCGAGCGTCCTTTGGGTCACGAAGTATCGACGATCATTGATTTGACTGGAGATACGGCCTCAATCGTTCGCAAGGGACTGCAATGGGAAACGGCAATGGCTCGAACCAATGTCACGCTTGCCGAACCAGTTACTGGACTGTCCTAAATAAAAGTTGTGGATGCGAGTCTGCAAAAAACCGTGGCTAAACTGTGACAGAAATCGGCAAAACCCTGATGGAATAAAGCATAAACTGTTTAACATTTGCCCAGATGAGAAAAGATGAAACGTTAACACCCAACAAAATCTTAAGTTGCTTAGAAGAGTGACACACGAAAAGAACTGGAGTCCATGGATCTTTCTTACATTCAAGATGTGAATCAGCAAAAAGACGGTACAGCAAGCGTTTCTCGCATCTTCGTCTTGCTGCTATCGTGCATCACCAAGAGGCGAAACCATGAATCCAGAACCATCTCAGTTCATTAACAATCAGAATCAGAAGGGCATGGCTTATTCAGAACTGACCCAATCCGCACCCGACCAGGCAAATGTAGTGCAGGAGACTCAGGCATCGACCTCAGCTGCACATCACAGGCTTGTTGAATATATCTTAGACGCCTTCAAAGCAGATATTGAAACGATTTCCGCTAGCGTTCGTGGCGTGGCCGATCGCCTCACTTGCGAAGTAGAGCGCATCTGTGAAAAGAGCGATCGCATTCAAGTCTCAGGAGAAGTCAGACAGTGGCATCATACCCTGGCTCAACATCGAGTCAAGAAGTGCATGGTCTACTATCGCCTGGGTTCTACCCGTGGTCGTGTAGAGCTGCACAGTACCCTCAGCGCGATGGTGTACCGTCACATTGCTCCGAGTCGGGCTCATCTAGGTTTCCAGGCGCGATACAATCTCATCGAAGATTTTCTTCAAGGATTTTACATTGAAGTATTAAAGAACTTCCGCAAAGAAAATAACCTGCCGTTTGACTATCGTCCTCGAACTCGGATTGAGCTGGCTGAATACATGGCGTTCAGCGAGCAGTATGCAAAACGTCGAATCTCGCTGCCGGGACGCCGAAATCAGCAACTGATTGTGTTGAGAGCCCAAGCCTTTTCCCAGCGTCAACCTGCTGAAACATCGATGGACATCGAGTTAGCCGTTGAATCAGGAAAGACTGAAGAAGCTGAAATGTACAGCCGATCGCCCATCGTGCAGCAAGTTCGTGAGCAAATGGTGGCGGATGCAGTTGATCCATCCGATTCTGTCTTGCGCGATCGCGTCATCAACGAACTCATTCAATACCTAGACGATCAGGGGCAAGACGACTGCGTCAACTATTTGACCCTGAAGCTTCAAGATTTGTCTGCTCCCGAAATTGACGATGTCCTGGGGCTGACTCCTCGACAGAGAGACTATCTGCAGCAGCGATTTAAGTACCATGTGGAGAAGTTTGCCTGTTCTCATCACTGGCAAATCGTTCACCAATGGCTGGGTGCCGATCTCGACCAGAACTTGGGTATGCCACAGAATGAGTGGAATGATTTCCTACTCGAACTTAACCCGACTCAGCGTAAACTGCTGCAGCTCAAAGGGGCTCAGCATCAAAAGCAAAACGAGACAAAGCTGTCTGATCGGGAGATCGCCAAGATCCTGGACTGCACACCGAAGCAGGTTCAGCGTAACTGGGTGAAGCTATTGAGTATGGCTTGGAAGTTTCGGAATACGCAATCTGAACTCCACAACTCTTGAGTTCGCGAAGTCGAGCTGTGCAATTCTCGATATTCAATGTCATCGCACTTTCCGATGCAAGAATAGTTTCTCGGTCAATATTAATTGGAGCGGCCTCAAGCCCTTTATGGACAGTAAGCTTCGCGTTCTTAGATTTGAGCTTTGGATTGTATCCCTGACCCAATACTAAAATTTAGAACGTCTTGCATTCTAGCCACTAAAACTTAAAAAGCTAAGTCCGGATGTGCTTTGTATTCAGTAAACCTACGCGGTAAACTTCGCAATTAGCCACGAAATATAGAAAATCTTCTGATACGGAGTAGCTGAGCCTTTCAGCAAAATGCAGGTATCTATTCACCTGCGTGATCCTAATGAAAGTTTTACTCAGCGCCGTTCTTTTCTATCTCTTGATTCCAGGCTGTGCATCCGTTTCACAAAATTCGGCAACTTCAACACCGCCATTGGTTAACCCTGAGTTGACTATGATGGCCGTGACAGATGCCGAAGAACAGTCCCCAGACCGACGCACAACCGTGCTCAACAAAATCTTTCAGGAAGAACCGCTGTATCTTGCGATTAACGAGGTATCCGTAAAACCCGGTGAAGTGGCGATCGCCATCAGCGTCGAAAATCGCTCAGAACGCCGGATTCGCTTCTATCCTAGTCAAGGACGGTTGAGAGTAGGAACCACAGAAATCGAAGCAAACTTATTTCTCAGCGACCTAAACTTGTCAAGATCATTCGCTCCCGACGAAAAACGCTCGGGTGCTCTAGTATTCAAGTCTCATCTCAGTTCTGAACTTAGTTCGGCTCAGCCCAACAACATTCGCCTTATTTTGGGACAAGTAATAGGAATAGAGTCTAGCAATCCTGGATATGTTGACATTCCATTATCACCTGCTCCATAGCTCTTTGCTGACAAGCCTGTAGATGCCCACGACGCATCAGGCACAAATTTGAGATGAACTCAAACCACTCAAACTAGGCAGCCTATGCCTAGGGCGCAGAGTTCAAGCAAATTTATCGATAGAAAGGTGCAGTTAATCGAATCAAGTTATCGAGTCAGACGTGGAGAACGTCTCGGCGGCAATGTTTCTACAGTGAGAACTTGAGGTGGCGTCGCATCGGGTGGATAAATCAACTCAACCCGGACTAGACGACGCTGCCCCGGACTCATTCGAAGTCGCAGCAGCGGCTGCCCTTGCTGCCCCTGGCGCTGTACGAGGTGGAAATATCGGGTTTGGGGAATATTCCAATCATCGGTATATCTCAGCCTCACTGTTCCCCGGAAGAAGACCCGGTCATTCGGTGGATTCAGAAACGTCAACCCATTGTTCATTCGTTCGTTTTGCAATGGAGTCTGGAACTTGACGACAACTTCTTGCTGGCTTTGAGTATCGTTGTGCAGCGGAAGCGATAAGTCATACTTGATTCCATAGTTGCCGTGGGCCCGATATGCCGTATCAGGATATCGCTCTAGCATCGGTGCGCTCTGGATTTGTTCTGTGCCAAACGTGTTGTGGTCAACGGTACTAATGGCGTAAGAAAACTGCTCACCTGCATCGGGAATGGTCAGGGACTCGCTGTTTGGAGTATCAGTGAGTTGAGCAACCCACTGCGAGCCTTGAGCAATGCCTGAGACTCGACCATAAAAGAATCGACTAAAGTAACTCGCATTAGGCGGTGTAGGAGGATAATCGCGTGGCCCTGCCAATCCTTTTTCTTGAAGGATTTGCTGCCACTCGTATAGGGTTGGCACCCGTTCGTTGCCGTCAGGATTTGTGGGCGCATACATCGCCATACTGGCAAGGTAAAGAGGGCCACTGCTATTGAGATGCATAAGAACGGTACGACCATTGCTGGGTAAAGGTCGCGATCGCCCCTCTGCCATCAGCAAAGCAGATTCATCATCGAAAATGGACGGACTCGAGAACTGAGAATCCCCAGTTTCTGAAAGAGCCTTGTGAGAGAGATTGGTGGGCGAACCTAACGTAGCCTCATTGCCTTTACCGAGTATAGAGTCATTATCGTCAGGAAATTCTGGCTGCGGAAGCGGGGTCGGATTTGGCACAGGAATGACTCGACCAGGTGGCCAGGTTCCATCTGCGGGCACGGTTAGCCGTCGCAGTGGAATCGGAGCGTTGAGTAGCATGATGGCTCGTCGAGGTGGAATCGAGATGGATGAAGGCCACTGGGGCTGACGCTGCCCCCGCAACACGTCATTCATGGTGCGGCTTCCAGGGCCAGAGAAAACCGTGCCCAACGGATTGGCAACATAGGCTGGCAAATCAAGAAAGGGAGCTTCTTGGCTGAGGTAGCTGACTGCCTGTAGAGAATCTAGTCGGATGGTTTGGCGAGTGGGGTTGTAAACCAGAATCCCCATGTAAACGGTGCGGTCGTCGTCGGAGTTAACACCACGAGCCACATGATGCGCAAAGATATCAAATCGTCCCTGAAGAGGATAGTCAAGGTGAGCAGACGGGACGCTCATTCCATTTCCTGGAAAAGTCGATAGGATAATTCCCTCGCTTTGGATCAACTCGGGACTGTTGCTATTAAAAACAGGCACTTCATCGAGTTGTCCAGGAAGAGATCGAATCTCCTGGAACTCAACAAATTGTCTTGGCGCAGGGCGCGTTGCTGGCGGAGGAGTGGTGGGAACTGTCGGCGGCACAACGGGTGTGGGAAGCGCGATTTGTGCCAGAGAAAGCATCGACAAGAAAGTTAGCATGAACGACTAAAAACTACGCACCAACGGGAACGAGATAGTTGAGACTGCAATAAAAGAGATGAAAAAATAATGTTGAAAACCCTGAGACTGAGTTAAATAACGCACCGAAAATTTGAGGATTTGATATGTAAACAGAATAAGCGCTAAAAAGAAGCACACCATTTTAGAGAAGACACGAGCTGACGGCATCCATTCAAAATGATGGATTTAACCCGGTCAAAACGGTCGCTTGCCTAAAATGTGATCCAGCTTGTTCGAAGTAAGGTCAGGACGTTCTTTGAAATCTCTAGCTTTGTAGGCGCTGATGGAAAATTATAGCAGGGGTGTTGCGATCGCAGATAGAGCATTTCTAAGGTCGAACGTTTTGCCAGCGAGAAGAACGCTACGAAACGCCATTGTGAGGTAGATAGCTGTTGTCATTCTGCAGTGGCAACGAACGACAGGTTACAGTGGATGGCTGATGGGTGTCTTGAACCCATGAATTCACGTGTCATGAATGTTTGAGTGTCATGGGTTCTCGTTCCTTTTACTCTTCCAACTCATCTACGACGTCTTCCGTACCGATGGAACAGCGCTATCGTGGCGATCGCCCATTACGCACGCTGCTGGCGCTCTATCAAAGCGATACAAAAAACTTAGGGCTTTCCTTGCTGTTTTACCTAATCAAGAATAGTCCAGAATGGATTCGTCCTGTCTTGGTCGCCAATATCGTTGATATTATTTCAGCTCCTACGCAGCATGAACTTAGCGATCTGTGGCTGAATGGTATTGTTCTAGCCGTTCTGGTTGCACAAAACGTGCCGACTCATATTCTGCATGTGAGATTTATGAGTGCAGCTACGCGACATATGGAATATAACTTGCGCTCTGCCATGACACGGCAACTGCAAGAGCTATCGATCGGGTTTTACCATCAAAATAGTAAAGGAGCCTTACAAACCAAAATCACTCGCGATGTCGAATCGATCCAAGATCTGACGCGATATGTGTTTCAGCTCTTGCCCTCAGCTGTTTTGACCATTGGGGTGGCGCTGGTTGCAACAGCGTTTCGCGCTCCTTGGTTTTTAATCTTTTTTATCGGAACCGTACCTGTTGCGGCCAGTTTGGTGCGATCGCTCCGTGCGCCTATCCGTCGTCGCAATCGGGCGTTCCGTCAGCAGATTGAGCACATGTCAGCTCGCATGATTGAGATGATTCAGCTGATTCCTGTCACCCGTGCCCATGGTGCAGAGCAGGCTGAAATTGAGCGTATCGACGAGCGCCTATCCTCAGTGCGGCAAGCGGCTATCCAGCTTGATGCCATCAATGCGGTGGCAGCTTCCTCGTCTTGGGTGACGCTGCGGCTGTTTAATGGAGCCTGTCTGGTGCTCTCTGCTTGGCTAGCTTACACCGGAAAGCTCAACATTACGGTAGGAGATGTGGTACTGCTCACGGGCTATTTTGATTCACTAACGGGGGCGATCGTGCAAATCATGATGGTGCTGCCTCAGATTGGCCGGGGTTATGATGCGATTCGATCCGTCAGCGAAATATTAGAATCTCCTGATGTCGAAGAGAACCAAGGTAAGCGGGCGATCGCCTCGGTGAAAGGGGAGTTTGTCTTCGACGATGTCCATTTTCACTACTCTGCCAGCGACCAACACGCCTTACACGATATTTCTCTGCATGTGTGTCCGGGTGAAACTATCGCAGTCGTTGGGCCATCTGGTGCCGGAAAATCAACATTGCTGAGCCTAATCGTGGGATTTCTCCGACCCACTCAGGGTCGCATCTTGCTGGATGGGCAAGACATGGCAGAACTCGATCTGAGAACCTATCGCCAATTTGTATCTGTCGTAGCGCAGGAAACCATCTTGTTTCAGGGAACCGTGCGAGAGAACGTCATGTACGGAACACAAGATATTCAAGAGGAGCAGCTACAGCAATCGATCGCCGACGCAAACGCTTTGGAGTTTATCGAGTCAATGCCTGATGGACTTGACACCCGCATTGGAGAAGAAGGCATGAAACTTTCAGGGGGACAGCGTCAGCGATTGGCGATCGCCCGTGCCCTCATTCGCAATCCTCGAGTTCTCATTTTAGATGAAGCAACCTCAGCCCTCGACACCGCGACTGAGCTTCAGATTCAAGAGGCATTGGAGCATTTGATGCAAGGGCGCACTACTTTCGTAGTGGCTCATCGTCTCTCAACCGTTCGCAAGGCCAGTCGCATTATAGTAATGGAGCAAGGTCGAATTGTCGAAATCGGCAACCACGACACATTGCTCAATCAATCAGGATTGTATGCCCACCTCCACACGTTGCAAGTCTAACCAGCCAAAGATTCGGGTTAGATGACAGTTTCAGTGTCAGGCGTAACTGTGGAGACCAAAGGATCGGTTGAGCTTTCGAAGCTGGCGATCGCTCCATCTGCCAACCCATTATTGACGGGTAGCACAGACGACCCTAAGGAAGGCATAGACTCTGGTATAACCTCTATAAAAGGTTGCTCAACGATGAAGAGAAAGGGTGGAACCAGCAGAGGAGGCTCACTTGGAGCTGCTGCACCAGCAGAATCGAGACCTACATCTAGAATTTCGGTTGAGCTACCGTTGTTAAAGACATCACCCACAGTATTGCCTATAGGCTCACCAGTGTCTATAAGCTCACCAGAGAGAGGAGTCCCCTCATCTGTCGCATCCATAGGAGAGCTTTGCGCAGCATTTCCAGAGCTTGGCTGAGCATCTTCCGCAAAACTATTAGACAACGGAGCAATTACAGAGGTCTCTGCCCCGTCTAAAGGTTCCGCTTCACTGATAGGGACTTCAGCATTTGACTCGATATCTGCATTGACTTCTGCCAGCAAAGGACTACCAGAAGTCCCATCGTCTATTGCTATTCCATCAACGGCGTCATCGACTTCGTTTTCAGATTCATTTTGGGAGACCCCATCACTGTCTGCTGTATCGTCCGGCAAATCGGGTTGAACGCTCCCCTCAGGCACAACTGCAAAATGGGGTTCTTCAATGACGAAAGGAGGCTCAACGGGAATCCCTTCGAAACCAGTATCACCGCTATTAGAGATCCCATCGGGGGACGGAGTCACACCTTCGCTGTCCAATGGGTCAGAATCTTCGGTTACTGAATCTCCGGTTATGACTGGATCAGGCAGACCAGCCGGGTCATCTTCGGGAACGGGTTCGATGAGTGCATCGGTTTCGGGAACGGATTCGATGGGTACGTCGGTAATTCCATCAGTTGGGGTACTCGACAACAATATAAGT
>CAKZMO010000742.1 GCA_937128595.1 uncultured cyanobacterium
AACATAACCTACGGTCACAACGGGCGTTCGTCCAGTGAAATTTGTTTCTCCTCGCCGTTTCACATAAGCTTCGCAAGCCTTGGTTTTGCCCGTTCGAGATTCACCGATAACACGACCGCATTGCCGAGAACTTCGTTTGCGATCAATCCACTCGTGCAGCAGCTTTACATTTTCGAGCGCAACTGTCTTGTCTTTACGAAGACGCTCCAAATGAGCCTTAGCGTCGTAGTTGTAGCATTCAGTGAGTTCTTGCACCATGACTTAGTCCTCATCATCAAAATCCCAAATTTCAAAGTCAGGAAGATTGAATTCCTGTTCACCAACTATTTCAGGCTCATCAGCCCCAGCTTCGGCCACAGTTGGTTCAACTGGCTGAAGATCAGGATGAATTTCAGCTTGTTCTTCCTTCTGTCGATCTTTCCGAGATTTCTTCTTCTGATCAACGAATGCCTCGCGATCGCGCAGTTCATCCAGCATGGTGTCGTTGTTGACCGCTTTGCCATCTTTGCGGATCTGCCGACTGTTTGCCTTTGCATCATCGAGCGACAGTGTTTCTCCTTCAAAATCTTGAGCCTGTGCGATGCCTAGATAAACCTCTCGGTCGGGCTCGTGATGATAGACCATCACTTTCGTAATGTCTGAGGGATCGTATCGGAGAGTAATTGGCTCACCCGCATGTTGGGCTAGAGCATCATCTTGGTAGGTTAGATTCTCAAACTGCAAATATCCGCTTCGATAGATTGTGCGGCGCGTCTGCTTCATGAGGCATATATCAAGTTCCCGTTCAGCGATCGCCCGAGGGTGCTTTACTAAACCTGCTTCCCAACGCTCAGTCCGAGTTTGATTACCCATGCGGGCATCCAGCTTTCGGTTGTAGGTATTCACGATGAAGGCTGTAAAAAGACGTTCAAGGTCTTTCAGCGTCAGGCAGGCTTCTTTTTCAGCCTCAGGAGGGCGTTCCTGAACGTTAGACCCGGTGTATCCGGGCAATGTTGCGAATAACTGGGTGTTGAAGGTGCCAAAAGGACGCTCGACGATGCCACCCTCAGATGGGCGATCGCGCAAATGGCAGGTAAAGCCCATCTGAATCCCGATTTGCTGGAGATGGTTGGAGCGAAAGTCTTTTCCACCGTCCGTGCAAAGATGCTCTGGGGTGCCACAAGCAGGCCATTCTGCATACAGTTTGTATTCAGACCCATAGTGCTTGGGAAGAATTGCATGGCGCAAAGCCAATGCAACCACTCTAGAACTCGGAGCATCGTACCCGAGATTAAACCCAACGATGGCGCGGGAATAGGTATCAATAACAGTGGTCAACCACGGACGCCCCATTTGATGGCCATGTTTATCAACCAGCAGAATATCTGCACGAGTATGGTCACACTGCCAAACCTGGTTGCTGTAGTCGATTTCGAGGACTTCTTCATCACGGGTCTTAAGGGCTAGCCGTCCACCTTTCCACCCAACATTGCGGACACTCTTCTTTTGCTCCTTTGCTTCAATCAACGGCCTCAAGATTCGGTAAACAGTCATGTGACTGGGGTGGGAGTCTAATCCTTTTTGTCGAGCATGAAGCCTAACTCTGGTAAATACTTGGGCTGGAGTGCGCTTACCATCCTCGTAGGCTTCGAGAATAATTTTCTGCCAGTCATCCGAGATTCGTGACCTGCCCTTATCTTTCCGATCTGAGTCAAGTAGCGCCTCTAAACCTTCTTCCTCCCATTTCTTCATCAGCCGTTGCACAGTGCGGATGGAGCAATTAAGCTTTTGCGCAGCAGAACGAAGGCGATCGCCATAGGCTTTGCGATCGCACGGCTCAGAGAGCTTCTGAACCAGTTCTAATTTGAGCTTGGCTTTGGCAGATGAGAGTTCGACAATATCTGTAGTCGTTGTTGAAGTCATACTTCATAGTACGCCTGAACGATATTGATCAAATGTACTGTAAAAATCAAAAAACGCGTCACTGATTTAGTTAAAGAATGATGACTTGTTTCTCATAATTCTGAGGCAGTTTTATCGAGTCATGGCGACAAGGGGCGATCGCCCTGATATCACCTCCGCGTGGAGAGTGGTCGTAAATTTGACACTGAGCGTGGCGTAAGGTTTTCGGTGCAATTGGGATGGTGGTGCAGGTTGTTTTGAGGCGTGGGGCTTGAAGTATCTGCGACTAATACAGGATTGCCATCGGCGTCAATGCTTAATCCTTGAGCTTCAATAATTTCGATGGGGCGATCGCGATCGGGTAGTGCTATATCTTCTGAGTGGGCTGAGGATGCTGCTGAGTCTTGAACCAGTGAAGGTGGCCCCAGATCGTCTAGAAGGGTGTCGCGAGTTAATGGGTTGTCAGGGCTTGAGGGAATGCCTCCCTGTCCTGTAATGGAGTATTCGCTTTCAGTTCGGGGTTGAGCTTCGCAGGTGGGAGTGACCAGGGGATCTATGAAGTTGCTGGGCAACTCAATAGTGCCTTGACTTGGGTCTAAATCAGGGGTCTGGAAAATGATTTCACCGCTGAGGTTGGGGTTGTTTTGGGAAATGGCGGTAATGTCGTTGCTGGGAAAGTTGACCGGATCAAGCTCAGCGGGATTGGTGGTGCCAAGAAGATCTTCGAGGTCGGAGCGGCTGCGAGGAATGAGGCCAAAGATACCATCAATGAAAGTAGTGAAATCGTTACCAGGATCGCTATTTCGGAGTAGCTGCTCGGTGATGATAGGACGGGTTCGGATGAGTTGAAAGAGACCAGGAGTCGTGATAGTGATCTGTCCGCCGCTACCATTGAAGGCATTGGCGGTAATATCAGTATTGCTGTTCCAGGTTTCAGCCAGAATATAGCCGTTGTTGAGAGTGAGATTGATGTTGCCGCCGTCACCGCCGTTACCGATAGTGCCTGCGCTAGTGGAGATACGGCTACCATCTTGTAGTAGAAGAGCATCTTGGAGACTGAGCGAGATGTTGCCGCCGTTGCCTGATTCAGTTTCAGAGGTTAAGCGACTACTATCACCCAAAACCAAGAAACGTGAAGCGAAGGTAATATCTCCTGCTGTACCTTCTTGTCCAGTCGCTTCGACCGAGACAGAGGCATTCTGACGTAGTCTAATGATATTTGGAGACTGACCAATTAAGTTGCCAGCTGAGCTTGCCAACACATTCAATATTGATCTATCACTACTTCCTCTGAATTCATCACTTGTTATGAATTCAGCATTCGTTGCCGCACTAATTTGGTTGAGGACAATAGAGTCAGCTGAAATAAAACTATAGGGCACCTCGAAAAATACGATATCTGCTGAATCAGGCGTCTCATCTCAGTCTC
>CAKZMO010000743.1 GCA_937128595.1 uncultured cyanobacterium
AACGGTCATCACTCAGTTATCCGCCTAAAAGTTTCTCAGTGATGGTGTGATGTCAAAACTATTTCGGCTAAGCAAGCCCTGGTGTGTGAGGATCAACTTCAAATGTCAAAGATCAAATTCAACCTAATTGCATTGGTATTCTGGTTTATCGGCCTCACCCAGATGAGTGTGTTGTTGGACGGCATGACACTCCACCCGCTGGTTTATGCATATGTTTTTGGTATTGCAGCCGTCATGTTTCTGTTTCCCATTTTGGGTAAACAGGATCTGGCCCTATCCACAGTCGTTACACAGACTCTACATATAACCACATTTGGTTTTGTCTCACTGGTTACAGGTGGTCCGGAGCTTCCATTATTCTTCGTCGGTGCATTTGTGGTGCAGATTACACTATTAATCATGCGTGGTATTGCCTCCCCGATGGCCGACTTCAATGCAGCTGCTGAGACATTCGTGCTAGGTACCAGTGGCCTGCGTATGCTGCCACGTACCGAAGGTGAGGAAGCCATCAATCATGAACTCTACCGAGCACGCCGCTTTGAGCGTCCTTTCTCTGTGGTATATTGCAGGCTACCAGAAGCTGCCGCGATCAAAGACAGCAGTGATGTGATCGAAACTGATTTCATCAACTGGCACATTACCAAAAACTTTAAGGATCGCTACCAGCGTGCACAGCTCGTCAAGCTGATTTCATCCCTAACTTACAAGAGTGATACGCTCGTCGAGCATGGTGATGGCATTATCATCGGCCTTCCAGAGACCGAGAGCGAGCAAACGACAGTATTCGTTAATCAGCTTGGTTCGATGGTCACGGATACGCTTGGGATCAACCCAATCATTGGCGCGGCCCACTTCCCGGATGAAGGTCTTGTTTACGAGAACCTATCCGAACAGGCACAGTCAACCGCTACACTCTGGTATGACGATAAGCCAAAAGACGATACACTCACTCGTAATGGTGATGTTATGGTTGGCTTGAAAGAGCGTCGTCGCATTGAAGAGGTCGCTGAGTGGGTCAATAAGATGCCCCATCCGACCCCGGAAGGTCGTAAGGTTTATCAGGTACTGAAGCGCGCCTTCGATATTGCGGCGGTTACCCTTTCGCTACCGATCATTCTGCCGGTGATGGCAGTTGTTGGCCTGCTGATCTTCTTAGAAGATGGCGATACGATATTCTACATGCAGGGGCGGACTGGTTATGGTGGCGAACGCTTCCAGATGTACAAGTTCCGTTCTATGTACGTCAATTCTGCGGCGATCCCACCGACAGAAGTCGTCCTGGCAGATGGTAGCGTCCGCTATATGTGGCCGGAAAAAGTCGAAGATGATCCGCGTATCACACACGTTGGTCGTTTCCTGCGCAAAACCAGCCTGGATGAGTTACCTCAGCTTCTGAACGTGCTTAAGGGTGATATGAGCCTGGTCGGCCCCCGTCCTACCACCTGGGAACTGGACAAGTATACGGCGCACCAAACTGAGCGTCTCTCCGTCCGTCCTGGTATCACCGGCCTCTGGCAAGTGTCCGCTCGTGACTCTACAAACTTCGATGAGCGCCTGCTGTGGGATATGAAGTACATCGACAAAGCCAACTTGTGGATGGATATCCTGATCATCTGGAAGACTGTAATGCAGGTCTTCAAGAAGGGCGGCGTGTAGGCTTATACATTGATTTTATCCCCTGGCATTATCCGGTAATGCCAGGGATTTCGTGTGTATGTACATTGTACAATCGCTCGGTCACTCTCGAGTCTTTCCTCTGAACTCTGACCAATCACACATGTTAGTAAGACAACCTATGTTGTTGGCTATATACATGCAAATTACTCATGACATAGGGGAACTTAGAGTAAAAGGGAGAAAATATGGTACAGGTTGCCCATAACAATAATGGTAAGACCGCCGCTATACTAGACGACACTGTTAATACAGAGTCTGGTAATGGTATGGCTAAAGAAATACAAAAATCAGAGACAGCAATTACACGGGCACAAACTACATCCACGAATGAGGTCCGCGAATTGTACGTCGATGTTGTGAGTTTGCTGCGCGTTATCTTGGTTAACAGTTGGTTGATCGTGCTAATTGCCGCTGCCGGTACGATTGCAACGTTCCTTTATGTCGATCAGCTACCTAACATTTATCAGTCCTCAAGTTCGGTAGTTGTGTTACCGCGCTCCGATGTGGCGCGTAGCCAATTGGAGGGCATTGACGTGCTTGACCTGAATGTGGTCGGTACTTATGTGCAGATTTTAGAGAGCCGTAACGTGACTGAAAGTGCTTACGATGCGCTGGAATCCGATTATGATCGCGCAGCACTTGAGGACGCACAGATTGATATTCGTCCTGTCTCCAATAGTTCGATCATTCGCATCAACATTCGCTCGGAAAATCGTCAAATGGCGATGGATCTGAATACACAACTGGTCTTCCAGACTATTGAAGAGAACCCACTAGAAAGCTTGCGTGACTTGTATCCCATCGCACAATTGGACGCGGCAAGCGAGCCAGAAGAGCCAGTTGCACCGAATACAACACTCAGCCTGGTACTGGGTGGTGCGGGTAGTCTGGTCATCGGTATCGCACTGGCGTTCTTATTAGATGCATTCGTTCGCTACCGTAAAAAGCAGGAAGATGCACCGGCATGATCGGTTCACAACGTCACGAGCAACCTTTTACACAAGTTGAACAAGGGCCTGCCAG
>CAKZMO010000744.1 GCA_937128595.1 uncultured cyanobacterium
TCAAGGTCACCAGGCGACAATCCGTTTTGTCCAGCATTTCACGCAGTGCGCTTGTGCTGGTTTCTGGTGCAATGTAGGGCACATCCGGCAGTACGATACGCCCTGATGTTGGTGTCGAGCCATTTGATTGGAACGTACCTGACTTGATCTGCTCATACAAGTCAACCGTTTCAGGAGCAGGTGTCGTGCCAAGCTCTTCATCAAGTAAATCTACGAGCCGCTTGTACTGCATTTGTGCTTCACCACGTTGATCGAGTTGCATCAGAAGTTGCATCAACTGGCGTTGCGCCGCTTCCCACAGTGGGTTCAGCATCACCAACCGCCGTGCAAGCGTGACACCAGTGTAGGCATCACCTGTTGTCACACAATGATCGACAACCTGGTACAGGAGTTGTTCATACATTTTCTGAAACCGATTGCGCTGATGATCGACCCACGTTTCCAACCCGTCGGCCTTCCGAATCGGTATGTTATGCAGGAAGTCGCCACAATACAGATCAACAAGTGCCAACAACTCCTCATGCGCCATCTGCCCGCTCGCAAAGAATGCGTCGCTCTGCTGCTCGAACTGGCTCGCGTCGACCCATACACCGTCAGTGATTTGTACTGACTGCCGTGTGATCGTGATTGCGTCGGGGGTGTTTTTTCGCAAGTCGGATAGAACGGTACGCAGGTTTTTTAGTGCCTGGGCATCGGTTGTCTCACTCCACAACAGAGGTGCCAGTGTTTCACGGGTATGAGCGCTGGGATTCATCGCCAGATACACAAGCAACAAAGCGGTTTTGCGCGTTAAAAACGTCTCGATGACTTGTCCATCAGTTGAAACCGCAAATGTCCCTAATGTGTAAATGCGTAATTCTGCTTTATCCATCATAATTTCCCTCATCGTTCATCTCAATGATTATAAGCGATCCAATCTTAAATACGTTGCGGAAATAGGCGAATCTTAGGCGTTTTATTTTTATACTCAAAGTAGATACCTGATTATGTGAGGAGCTGTATGCAAACCAGACAATTTCGTTGGGAAGATCTGCCGCCACTCGTTGAATTTATGAATCGTTATGCTGCTGCTAACGGACGCACGGCACAAGTGACAGTCGAACAAATCGAACGGTCATGGCGTGCACCGCAAAATCATCCTGAAGATGATGCCTTTGTCGCCATCGAAAACGGTCAGATTATCGGCTACACCATTGCTGATCTGCTAGATGAGCCGCATTATGCTTTTGGTGTGTATCAGGTGATGCCGGGTCATCAGAAGGCAGCACAAGCCTTGATGCAAGCCACTACTGAACGTTTTCAGGCGGTAGCATTTGCGAAAAGTGCGCCGGATGTCGAAATCGCGCTCGATTGGATGATCCCGCAGGTCAACGAAGAGGCAATCACACTGTGTGAAACGTGGGGCTTCCCGCTAGTACGGCAATTCTACAAGATGCGCACCGTGCTTGATGAACCGATTGAGTTGCGACCATTGCCAGCGGGATTCGTGCGCCGCCCATTTGAGGCTTCACAGCTTGAGACGGTGATCGCAGCGAAGGGTGAGGCGTTTCACGATCATTGGGGCGACCAGCACGATACGCTTGAAGAGTGGCAGCACACTATCGAGCAGGACAATTTTGACGCGAGTCTCTGGTGGGTGGTTTATGCTGAAGATCAGATTGCGGGTGTCTTGATGAGCTATCCTTTCAACGAGCGTAGCGGCTATGTCAGCATTGTGGGCGTGCGGCAAGCGTGGCGCAAGCGTGGTCTCGCACAAGCGATGCTGATACAGTGTTTTGCAGCGTATCGAGAGCGCGGTTTTGAGGACGTGTATCTCGATGTGGATAGCAACAGCTCTACTAATGCTGTAGCACTGTATCAGCGGGTCGGCATGCAGGTGCATGATCGTCGCTTGTACTATCGGCAGATACTGCGTGCTGCACTAAACAGATAGAGATGTCATGTTACGCAAAAGTCAGATCGTAGTCCTCAGCACCATTCTCCCAATGATGTGCCTGGGAGTTATGTCCGCTATGAGCGGCGGTGGTGCAATACCGGCATTCCAAGAAATTGGCAGACACCTTATGAAACTATCGCCACTGGTCGGCATAATCAGCGTCGGCGCATCGTGGCTGTTGGAGCGGCTGCGCCTGAAGCCACTGGCGTATGCTGTGTTGGTGGTGCCCATCGTGATGTGGGTTGTCATGGTCGCGGATTTGCACCGTCGAACAAATTTCTTTTCGACAGGAGGCACATCATGAAAATTGGGATGTCATTATGGGTATTGCTGCTGGTGACAGGTATCGTCGTCAACGCTCAGGTCAGCCCGGATTTACCACCGCAGCCCGATCCAATCTGCCAGATTACAAACTTCCCTAGAGAATATATTGGAGAGGTCCCTATATATGAATCGCCCAATTACGATTTGGCGGTCATCGGGCTACTACAGCAGAACGAGACCGTTCAATCCGACGGATTTATCCGAATTGGTGATGGCGTCTGGTTTGTGGTAGATCATGCTGGGGGGATAGGCTTCATCTGGCATGATGATATTATGGCTCCGCCGAACTGCCCACCTGTGACGGTGCATGGATTATCCGTGCCTACGCCGGAAATACTGGATAATAAGCCACTGCTAGCGTATGTCTCTAACAACGAGGTGCATCTCTGGGATGGCGAACGATCCATCAATATCAGCCCATCGCCGGGCGCACGCGCCACACAGCCAGTTTGGAGTCATCAGGGTGAACTGGCATGGGTCGCCTATCCATTGAATCCAATCAACTCCGACATGAACGGAATAGCGGACATCCTCATCTGGGACGGTCAGCAGACGTTCAACCTTGATCTGCGACTGGGGCTGGATTTAGCTCCGAACGGTATGCCTGCCTGGAGTGTCGATGGTCGTTTAGCGTGGTCAGGCGGTGAGATAGAAAATGAAGAAATTTATATGTGGGACGGCGAGAAGATCATCAACATCAGCCAGAATACCGGACGTGACACGATGCCGACATGGAGCAGCGATGGTCACCTCGCCTGGACATCCGAGCGGGACGAGAATGCCGAAATCTATGTATGGGATGGTGAGCAGATCATCAACATCAGCCAGAACCCGGACGGGGACGACAGGAATGCGAGTTGGAGCAATGATGGTCGTTTGGCATGGGGTAGTGGCGTCAATAATAATCTTGAGGTGCTGGTGTGGGATGGCGAACAAGTCATTAACGTCAGCCAGGATGCCGGTTGGGATGCGTGGCACGCCTGGAGTGATGATGGTCGTCTGGCGTGGGTTTCCACCCGCGATGATTATCAGGCCGTTTACCTGTGGGATGGTGAGAATACCATTCGGGTGAGTGAAGCGAATACCAACGCTGCAAATCTCAACTGGGCACCTGATGGCCGCCTCGCGTGGCAATCGGAACGTGACCAATACCATGAGATTTACATCTGGGATGGCGAACAAGTTATCAACTTCACGCAGTCGCCCGATACGGATGCCTATTCGCCGAGGTGGAACGCCGATGGTTGGCTAGCATGGGTCGCCGATACGGGCATTAGCTGGAATATTGCCGTCTGGGATGGTGAACAGATTATCAACGTGACCGACAGTAGGAGTATCAACCGCTATCACACCTGGGCACCGTGAGCCGCCCTTAGCAAGAGTTTCGTCTGGAAATCACCTAAGTGGTCGCTACTTGACAAGGCCATCACTTTTCCATAGACTTCCATATAGTTGCGCGAGCAAGGGAAATGTATAAATGAGCCGTCATCATGACATTACCGACCTAAATAACGCTGTCGCGTACATTATCCTGCGCGTGTCCCGGCTGCTGCGGCTTCACCTGAACCGTACCCTGACGGAACTTGGCGTGGATATCAGCCCTGAGCAGTGGTTTATTCTGTTCAAGCTCCACAATCAAACACCACTCCCACAGGTAGCATTAGCAGACCCGGTTATCAATGATGAGCCGAATATTGCACGCTTGGTTCGGGCACTAGAGAAAGAAGGATACGTCAAACGTGTAGCAGACGAGAATGATCGGCGGCAGCGGTTAGTATCGCTTACGGAAGATGGGCAGGCATTGATGGACAGGTTACTGCCAGCGATCATCCCCGTGCGCGAAACCATTTTTGCGGACATTGACGATAGTGAGGTCGAACAATTGATATCGATACTGCATCGGTTAGAGGCGAACTTGCCTTAGCTTTTTTTGAAAAATACTTGCGTTAGCAAGTATAATGGAGATATCGTATGGAAATTAACATTCTGAACTGGCGGGTGCGAATCGAACGGGTCATCTTTGAGGAGGGTAAGCTCGCCGACATGTACGATCAGGCGGCTGGTCGTTGGAGTCGATCTATCCAGCGCATGGGGTATCTACATGCCTATGATCGGCTGTTCCGGGGTTTGTACAATGATGGGACATTAGCCGAACTACCGGCTACGGCCTCTGTACTTGATGCGGGCATTGGTACGGGCGAGTTGTCAGCCGCACTTGTTCGCCGTCAGCCAGGCACCTTACTGGCTGGGATCGACATTTCTGAATCCATGATAGCAACCGTTCGTGAACGTCTTAAAGGGGACTTCCGCTGCGGCACCCTGGCAGCGCTACCCTATCCAGACGAGTCTTTCGACCTGGTCATGAGCGCACATGCACTCGAACACATGAGTGCGCCAGATACCGGCATCCAAGAGTTGATGCGCGTACTGAAACCGGGTGGGCAGTTTATGATCGTGGCAACCCGTCAGTGTCCGATGACCGCTGTACTCAGCTTGCGCTGGAACTTTAAACCCATGTCACAGTCATTCGTCGCAGACCAGTTGACATCGAATGGGGCAGTTTCCGTATCTGTGACTTCCCTGATGCCACGCACAAACCTCGCTTACATGAGTATCGTTTACAGTGGGCGCAAAGGCGATATCACATTTCAAGCATAGCAATGCACTTGTAAACTCGCTTGCTTACTCAGACCATGCAATAATATGCTCGAACTATGGCGAAAGGATTCAGAATGACGCACTGTCGCGGTAGCTGCTAACCCCCAAAATCCCTCATAACGCATGACCTTGTGCAGGTGCATCGGCTCCCGTTGTGCCTATTTTGTGTTCCCACATACACCGATTCACCGTCTCTAATCCAACAGAATAAAAGGAAAACGCCATGCTTCAAATGTATCGGCGCGTTGCGGCGCGCCTGACGGTATTCGTATTAGTGATGCTGGTGGTCGAATTTTTGGATGAATTCGCCTACAGCGCCCTGGAAGCGGCTCGCCCGCTGATTCGTGATGCATTCATGCTGACCTACGTCGAAGTCAGCTTGATCACAGTCGTGCCCGTCCTGGTTGCTATTCTGGTCGAGCCAGTCGCTGGTTTATTCGCCGATACGGGTAAACGCCGCTTGCTGATGGTCAGCGGAGCGATATTATTCGGGCTGGGTTT
Organism: uncultured cyanobacterium; assembly: GCA_937128595.1. GTDB lineage: Bacteria > Cyanobacteriota > Cyanobacteriia > CAKZMO01 > CAKZMO01 > CAKZMO01. Next base: position 5,420 of record CAKZMO010000744.1, read on the forward strand.
GATTTTGCAGGGTTTCGCACCTATCTTTAGCGTGTTTCTGGTGGGGGCCACCTTGCAGGCACCAGCCAGCGGTATTTTCGTTAGTTTGGCACAGGCATCGTTAATGGATGATGCACCGCAACGCCGAGAACACCGCATGGCACTGTGGACGTTCAGCGGGTCACTCGCCGTGGTCACCGGTCCACTACTGCTGGCGGCAATGACCGCCCTGGGCAGCAATTGGCGTCCCGCTTTTATTGGAATCGGTGTGTTGTCTCTGGTTGTTGCCCTGAGTATCGCCCTGTTGCCGAAGAATCCTGCTCTACGCAGCGAAACCGCCGATGATGTTGTGAACGAATCCAATCAATCTCTCCGGGATCGGCTGAAAGATGTGGTTGCTCTGCTCCGCAATAGAAATGTGTGGCGCTGGCTGATACTGCTCGAATCTAGCAATCTTATGCTGGATGTGCTGTTCGGTCTGTTGGCGCTCTATATGGTCGATGTGGTTGGTGTGACCCCGGCAGAAGCCAGCCTTGCCATTGTCGTGTGGACAGGCGTCGGGTTATTGGGCGACTTTCTGTTGATTCCACTGCTGGAACGCGTGCGCGGACTGATCTATCTGCGGTTCAGTGCATCCCTGACGCTCATTCTGTTTCCGACCTTTTTACTGGTCGATCAGTGGGTAGGCAAATTGGTATTGCTTGCGCTCATGGGACTGTTCAACGCGGGCTGGTATGCCATCTTGCAGAGCAAACTCTATGATACATTGGATGGCCAGAGCGGCGCTGTGCTGATCGTGGGCAACGCTGCCGGGCTGTTTGGCACACTATTGCCATTACTGCTGGGCATGGTGGCGCAACGTCAAGGACTTGAGGTAGCCATGTGGTGTCTATTAGCTGGTCCAATAGCGTTGCTGATCGCCCTACCACGTCCTGCGAACAGTGATGATGATGTGTAGAGTTCGAGTTATAAACTGGCAGTAGTGCAGAACTACTGCCAGATACCAAAACATCCTCCAAAAACTGAAATTTTACTGGTTCTAACGGAATTGGTGGAAAAGAGGTGGCTGAAGCACAATTGACCTGATCT
>CAKZMO010000745.1 GCA_937128595.1 uncultured cyanobacterium
GTCTTGGGTGATGCAGTTGATGACGACGGAACCCGATGCCATCACAAGCAGTGCCATTGCAAACGCATAGGGAACCAGGAGCAAGAACCCAGCCTGGGCATTTCCCGTTCCAACGGCAATGAACACAAGACCCATATAGGCACTAACGGAATAAGATAAAGCGCGTTTGATATCAATTTGGGCGATCGCAATTAGCGTTCCACCAATTGCCGTCACTGCCCCGATGGCTGCAATCACAGCCAGCACCGTTGGCGACAGAGACAGGACTGGTTCCAGCTTCACCAAAATCCATGCCCCAGTTGCCACAACCACGGAGTTCCGAAGAATCGTGCTAGGCAGCGGCCCTTCCATTGCCTCATCCAGCCATAAATGCAGCGGGAATTGAGCGCACTTACCCATCGGCCCCGCGATGAGCGCCAGACCCACAAACGTCATCACCTTTGGATCAACCTCTGCAGTGGTGGCCCACTGCGCCAATTCATCAAAGTTCCAGGTGCCAGCGAGGGGATAAAGCGCTAGCACACCCATCAGCAAGAATAAGTCGCCAACTCGCTTGGTGAGGAAGGCATCACGGGCCCCAGTCACCACTAGCGATTGGTTGTACCAAACGCCAATGAGCAAGTAGGTACCGAGGGTTAGAACTTCCAGCACCATATAGCTGAAGAACAAGGAATCACACAATACCAGTGCGGTCATCCCTGCTTCAAACAGCGCCAGTAGCGCAAAGAAGCGCGCCCATGCCCAATCCATCTCTAGATAGCCGATCGCATAAAACTGAGACAGCAGGTTAAGCACCGAAATAATCATGCAGGCTCCGAGGGTGACCGACGAAATCTCAATCGGAATGGTGAGATCGAGGCCGGCAACCTGAAGCCACGGCACATAATCATGCTGGGCGGGCTGTCCATATACGGCGATAAAGGCCGCGAATGAATGAGCAAACGCGAAAAATGTAGTAATCAAATTGACGTATCCTGCCGGGCGTGGCCCCGTTCGGCGAATGATCGAGGGGAACCACAAAATTGACAGGAGCATTCCCAAAAGCGGATAGCACGGAATGAACCATGCGGTTTGAGCAAGCCACTGAACCATCAGTCCTGTCCTTAGAATCGTCTGAAGCCGTTACGTTGCGCGATCGCAAATTTCATGGAACCTGACGCATCGATCGTTAAATAAAATGTCTGCAACCTTTGTGTTTAGGTGCCGATGCGTAGGCTACATCGCGCATTGGATAATCCAAGCCATACGAACCCGTCGAACGACCCTGATGCGTAAATTAATGCATCCTATGGGTGCGTTCATTTGGGTTAATCTATGAAACTGCGAATCTATATTGCAAAAAATCTATGATTCTAAGATTAGCTTAACCTTTGGTGTGCGATCAAGATAGGTCAGCGATTCAGAAATTTTTAATAAAGCGTGAAGGTTTTACTTATAGACAGGAATTTATACTCAAGCCTGGGTTCTTTAATGATTCAAATCGCAGCGATCGAGGGGGTAGTAAACCTCGCTCATGCGGCGGTTGAACCCATGGCTAATCTATACGGATGCTGAGTGTAATGCCGGCCGAGCAAGAGACTGAGCGATCGCACAGCAGCTTTCATTCCCAGGGATAGCTGTACTCTACCTCAGTTCATGAACATTCGGATCGCAAACGGTGCGATCGCCGCAAAAGACAGCGGCAAAGGGCTAAATTATGAGGCGTGTGTTTATGAAACTTAATAATTGTGCGGGCTACAGGCGATTG
>CAKZMO010000746.1 GCA_937128595.1 uncultured cyanobacterium
TAAAAAACAAGACGGCAAGCTCAACCAGGATGTGCCGTCTTGAAGCGCGTTTAGACAGCTAAAACTGTTCTGAAGTCTAGACTTTTTGCGTTTCTGATGCACTGATAGCGTTGAAGGAAAGGACTTTCGGAAAGAACAATCCTGAACGCGCCTTGTAGGCTTCGAATTCAGGGTATCGCGACAATGACTTATCCTTTTTCAGCATATTTGGCACGAAGAGTCCGGCAATAAATCCGCCCCAAATGATTGCGGGAAGCCAGTGCATCGAGAGCAATACAAAGCTGCCATAAATTAGCGCCTCGCCCAGGTAGTTTGGGTTTCGACAGCGGGCAAAAAAGCCCTCGGTAATCAGGCCAGAACGGTATTTCAGCGTGAAATATTTTTGGGCGTCGCTGCCATAATGCAAGAAGGTTCCGAGAATATAGATGGCGATCGCCCCAGCAATTAATGGGACAGGCGCATCAACAGATTGACTTGTGATCAGCCAAGGAGCAACCCAATAAGCCATCAACAAGACAAACGTGAGAATTCCCATGCCTACCGAAAGCTCTTGTTCCCACTGTTTGTCTGGATAGATTTGATCCTTTAGCAGCCACATCAATCCATAGGTGCCATGCAAGACAAGGTAAACCCACGCCGTCAGCCCAAAGCTGCCATAAGCCAGCATTAGTCCAAGCACAAGCGGCCCAGTCATTCCTTTGTGGAGATTGATTGCATGTTTTACTTTCATATTGCTTTCATAAAAGATTAAATGCTGGATAGAAATTCGTTACAAAAGTCAATGATCTCACTTCCTAAATCTAACTGATAGCCTAAATTTCTGCTTTGAGTTTGGGCAAAACACTCTTTTGCGAACCCTATATTTGAAAAAGTTGCAGTGCATAGTTCAGGTTTGGCGGGGCAAGCTAGGAGGTATGCGAACCCTTCTAGCCCTTTGCCTATCGCTCTTGCTTGGACTGAGTCTGTGGTTAGGACTGAGTCCCAAAGGTGTGCGATCGCAGCCTTTTTATATTGCTCTTGGTAGTCAGCAGCAGGTCAAACAGTTCGATCAGCAATCCGATGAAGAAATAGTTGGACAAACGTATCTACCGACTGAAGGCACAGCTCCCTATCCAACTGCGATTCTTTGCCACGGGGTCAGCTCTAGCAAAGACACGATGAAGCCTTTGGCGATCGCCCTAGCTCAGCGAGGCATTGCGGCAGTTACTTTTGATTTTGGGGGCTATGGCGAGTCTTATCGACGTTCTGAATCGCTGAACGCGAATCTTCGAGATACTCAACGGGTAATAGACTGGGTGCGCCAACAGCCCCAGCTTGACGCCGATAGATTGGGCATTGGAGGACATTCGATGGGCGGCACAACCGCTCTCGAAGCCGCGCTACAGGATCGCGACCTGAGAACGACCTTCTTGTTAAGTATTGCTGGAGTCGCCACGCCGACCTCACCTCAAAACTTATTTTTCGGTAGCGGCATCTATGAAGAACTCAATCCAGTCAGTGTCATCAAAGAGTTTTGGGCTTTGGCGATCGCCAAAAATACTGCTGTTGAACACAATGCTGCTGACTCGGGGTTCCAACGTCCGATGTTTCAGCAGGTCGGGCAACTTGAAACAGGAACAGCTCGTCGGCTTGTTTTTTCGCCAACCGCAGACCATCTCTTGGCTCCCTACGACAAAATCTTGGTAGAAGAAGTAGCCGACTGGGTTGCGCAGTCATTAGGCTTGTCCGAACCTCAATTAAATTTTCCACAACTCCAACCATCAATCAATCCGCTGTGGCGGCTGTTAGCGCAGGTCTGGACGGGAGGTAGCGTCCTTGCCCTGCTGATTCACCTCTATAGCCGCCTGTATCGATATGTCCGAGCGCGCAGTTGGTTATTGGGATTGAGGATCGCCGTTAGTGCGATCGCCATCGGCCTTCTGACGGACTCTCTTTCCTGGAGCAAGAGCAGTTTGCCCATGCTTGTTGTCGTTTTAATCGTTGGAAACTATTGCTGTCGAGACGATCTCCACAGAAGCTGCTCGTTTGCGGCAAAAATACGCCTGTCTGTCCTCTATATCAGTCTAATTGCCCTCGTATTTGGGATATCGCTAGGAATTCATGCTCTAATTGCGGGTTCTCTTCTGGCTTATCCTCGGGCGATCGCCTACTTACCTCAACTCGTGATATCGCTGCCCATCGCGCTAACTTACGATCGTGTGAACTGGCTACTCTATAGGATGGAGTCTGGCATTGGCGTCAGCATTGCAGGGCTGTTGATCGCAATCGAAATAATGCGTCCGAGCTGGGTGCTGTTACGACTTAGCGACGGTGTGACAAAAGGGGTGACTGTTTTGCGGCAACCGCTACAGAACCCTTTCTCTCCTACGTCAGCTAAGGATTCTCGACAAACCTGGATGCTTGCCGGAGGGCTACTGCTCGTGCTGGCGATCGCACTCAGCTATCAATACCAAACTGGAGTCTTAACTTGGGACGCGGCGCAATTTGTGTTGAAGCTGGCATTAGGATTCATCGTCGTTCCTTTGGTATTGCTGAGTGTGGGGATACGCTCACGTCTCTTTCGAGCGATTGAGAAAACTCTTGCAAAACCGCCTCTCCATCAAGGAACGTTTCGTCGTTCTGAGCAATCGTCCTAAAAAGGGGCTGTTGTCTCAAGGGTGGCTAGAGTAGACTGATGAAAGAAATGCTGGGCTTTGAAAACGAGAGTGACAACCCGAATTCCCCATTTGATTCACTGTTGTCGATCAACCCCCTGTCGATCAACCGTTCTAACAAACGCTCTGATCTGGCACTGTTTCGATCCAGCACCACACCAATGTAGCCAGTAGTTCGTCCTGCAATAGGGAAAGACATCATGGGATTATTTGATCGTGTCAGCCGCGTCGTTCGCTCAAACCTTAACTCGGTGGTGAGTTCGGCAGAAAATCCAGAAAAGATTTTGGATCAGGCCATTATCGATATGCAAGAAGACCTGGTGCAGATGCGTCAGGCTGTGGCAAAGGCGATCGCCAGCCAAAAGCGCGTCCAGCAGCAATACAACCAGGCAGAGTCAGAATCGGGAAAGTGGCATCAGCGAGCCCAGCTTGCACTTCAAAAGGGTGACGAGAATCTGGCAAGAGAAGCACTTGGCCGCAAAAAAGTCCAAACAGACACAGCCAACACTCTCAAATCTCAGCTCGACCAGCAAGCAGGTCAAGTTGATGCTCTCAAGCGCAACCTCATTGCCTTAGAAGGCAAAATTTCTGAAGCGAAGACCAAAAAAGACATGCTCAAGGCTCGTGCTAGCGCTGCAAAGGCCAACGAGCAATTGCAAAGCACGATGGGGCAACTCAGCACCAACAGTTCCATGGCGGCATTTGAGCGCATGGAAGAAAAAGTGATGATGATGGAAGCCAAGTCTCAGGCCGCAGCCGAGCTAGCGGGTTCAGATTTGGAAAGTCAGTTTGCTCAGCTCGAAAGCACCGACGTTGACCTAGAGCTGGAAGCGATGAAGTCTCAAATGCTGGGCGGTTCCACCCCAAATCAAGGCGCTCTACCTGCATCGGAAACCGAGCAAGTTGCCCCCAAAGATGAAGCCGTTGACGCTGAGCTAGAAGAACTCAAAACTCAACTCGACCAGCTCTAAAGGTATTCTGGACTCAGTCTGGATTCAACGATAAATACTATGTTCGATCAGGGTTCTATTGAAAACTGGTTACAGTCTAGCTATCTTCACCAGATTGTTGGACTGCTAAAGTCGTGGCGGCAAAGCAGCCTTTTGCTCCAGTGGGCAGATGTCATTGGCATGATGGCTGTATTGCTTGTATTTGTTGTAGCACCGTTTGTTTCCACAACCCTGATTGGTATATTGCTGCTGCTGTGTGCAGCGTTTTGGGTGCTGCTAACAGTCTCCGATAATTCGGCAGCAAGCGTGACGTGGATTCATGCTTTTGTCGTTCTTTATTGGGCTATTGCAACAATCGCAACGGTCTTTTCTCCCGTGCGTGCTGAGGCTTTCCAGGGCTGGATCAAGCTGACGCTTTACCTGCTGATGTTTGCGATGCTGGCGCGATCGCTGCGATCGCCCATGTGGCGATCGGTACTGATTGCTCTCTACTTACATGTCGCGACCTTTGTCAGTGTGTTTGGACTGCGGCAGTGGTTTTTCGGAGCCGACGCTTTGGCGACGTGGGTCGATGCCGATTCTTCTCTAGCAGGCACGACAAGAGTTTATAGCTATCTTGGCAACCCCAACTTATTAGGTGCATACCTGATTCCGGCCGTCTTGTTCAGCGCTGCTGCTTTCCTTAGCTGGAAGAGCATTCCTGCAAAAGGTCTGGCGGTGGTCATGGGTCTTGTGAATTCGGCTTGTCTCGTGCTGACTTTTAGCCGAGGAGCATGGATTGGGTTCGTGGTTGCGGGTTTTGTGTTTCTGCTGCTGCTGGTTTACTGGGTGAGTCCTCTGCTTCCCTCTGTTTGGAAAGTTTGGGCACTGCCAGCAGTGGTTGGAGGTACTGTAGCCGTTTTGAGCTTTGCTATCCTGACCGTAGCGCCATTACGCGCGCGGGTCAGCAGCATCTTCGCAGGACGAGAAGACAGCAGCAACAACTTCCGCATCAATGTCTGGAGCGCTGTCATGGATATGATCCGCGATCGCCCCATCTTGGGTATTGGCCCTGGCAACGATGCATTCAACAAGATCTATCCCTTCTACCAGGAACCGGGCTATACCGCGCTAAGCGCCTATTCGGTCTATCTTGAAATCGCAGTTGAAACTGGCTTCATTGGACTGATTTGTTTCGCACTGTTGATGATTGTGACGTTTTGTCTGGCTTGGCGAGCCTTCAACCGCCTACGTCAAAATCGCGACCCAGAAGCATTTTGGCTCATGGGGGCGATCGCCATTATGGTCGGCATGCTCTCCCATGGCGCAGTTGATACCGTTTGGTATCGTCCTCAAATCAGTACACTCTGGTGGTTGATGGTGGGGCTTGTGGCGAGTTACGCTGCGACAACAAACAGTAAACCTGAGCATCTGAAATCGTAGAGTGTTCCACTTTCAGGTTCGCTCAGCCGCAAGTTTTGACGTGAGGACATGCTGGCGAAATTTCACCTCAAACAGGATGACACCTGAGCAGATCCTTGAGAAATTGCCCAGATGTCTCGCTCATACTAGCCGCTCCTTTGATTAGACCGAAGGAGGCTTCACAACATCTGCCGCCAACTTTTTATATCGTGCTACGCGTTATATAGTGCTACGCGCTGATATAAAACCAATAGTTGATGGAGAAGCCGCGCGGCGCGCGGCTTCTCCATCAATATCTGTCCTAACCTATTTACGCATTGCTATACTGACTGGCTGAGAGACTCGGTATCAATCAGAGGAGTCGCTTGGGTTAATGGAACCGATTCAGCCCGTGTCTCAGAAAGAGCGCTCGTCAAAATTGACGCTGGATGTTTGCCGTAAGGCCATGCGAAGGCGTGGCGAAATGCTGCTGCTTGGCAAGCCTGAAGCTGTTCGAAGTCAATAATGTTGTGAGTCAGCAAGTTTTCGTACTCAAACGGCAGTCGTACGTTATGCAACCCCGCATTGTCGGTGCAAATTGCAATCTCAACTCCAGCCTCAAAACATCGGTCAAATACTGTTTTGAGCTGGTGAACGCTCTCTAGCGTTCCCGTCTTAAGGTAGGTCGTGGGGCAAACTTCAAGGCACTGATTTCGAGCGGCAATCTCACCTAGCAGATCTGGATGCAATAGGGGAATTTGAATGCCGTGACCGATCCGCATGAGATAGGGTAGCAATTCTGGATAGCATCCCTCAGTAGTTTCGTAGAGATGTCCAGTCGTCTTGAGGCCGAGCGATCGCGCATAGGCATATAGCTCGACAAATTCATCGAGGCGATCGCGATAGTGAGCATCTCCACCCGCCAGATCGACCGCACAAACGTGAGGCTGCATCTGAGCCGCTAAATCGACGATGGCTCGATTGACTTCATAGGGCAACCGCGAGTGCATACATAGGATTTGTCCCATAACGATGGGATACTCTCCAACCTGACTAGCTTTGCTAACGGTCTCGACCACCTGCACCATGGCATCAATGCGCTCAGACTGGCTGAGATGATCGGGGGTTCTCAGATAAGGAGTATAGCGAAGCTCTAAATACGCAAGATTTTCGAAAATGTACGCTCCCCGCATGAGGCGATAGACAAAGTAGGGAAGCGTCTCTTCGGTTTGAACCTTCTCAACCAGAGTGTGCAATTCTAAATATTCATCGAGAGTATTCCGAGGGCGGGTGTAAAATTCCTCAAACTCGGTGTAGTCTGGAAAACGATTGGCTAGGGCATCACCACTTCGATGAAAATATCGCCACAAGACCCTAGGTACAACGGAACCGCCGAGATGGCGGTGAAGTTCTGCATATAGTGCCACAAAAGCCTCCTAATTGAAAGTTTTCAACAATGTCGAGCGAATTAAATACAAGCTGAAGGAACGAGTTGAACAAGAGTGTTGAGCATCAAGCCAAACTCGATATTGCTCGGGTGATAGCGATGTCAAAACGCATCCCTACCATTACAAATACGGATGCATCAACACGAAAATGAGATCGAAAGAAGTCGAGAAACTCAGCCTTTACGCAGGGTAGCGAGATGCAAGGCTGCTCCCACTATTGCTTCTTGGATGCTTCTTGGAAGATGAGCTCGCCAATGCGCCTAAACGCTAGCAACTTCAACACCTAGTTGGCATTTCTGACGTGTAGAGCGTCTATTGGAGACGGATTCACAGTTGCAGTCATCACCTAAAACAATTTGCCTTAAGTCAAAGCAGATTGTTATTTAGAACTATTGTAATGAATCTAACGAAATGTGAGTTTGAGACCAGTCCAAAGAAAATTATTGACTGATGTGAGCTCGTATTCCACGATAACTCAAAGATAGTAAATCCAAGGCTGTGCCCAATACACCTAAAGAATGGCTAATCTTTACCCAGTCATCAGGGTCAACCGGAATGTTAATACCCTTCTGCTCTTGCATGGGAGATTCTGAAAGGCTCTCCTGAAGAGGATTTTACTACAAGCGGATGATCGGACTCGAACCGACGACATTCAGCTTGGGAAGCTGAGAGGAATAATGATTTTTCAAGGGTTTCAGCATTTATGAGGCGATTGATATAGTGCTACGCGCTGATATAAAACCAATAGTTGATGGAGAAGCCGCGCGGTTCGCGGCTTCTCCATCAATATCTGTCCTAACCTATCTGCGCATTGCTATACTTTAATGTCGGTGTACTAGATAGACAGCTTTAATGCTGAATTGCTGCAAACTTAGCTCACCGAAGCGATCGCCCTCTCAGCTACTAGTACTCAGTTGTTTCGTGACTTTGGTGTAGCGCCCACCACTTGGGAAAATACGGTAGCGATCGCCCCTTCTCAAAACCTCCAGATCTATAATCGGGTTCATCGCCTGATGAGAAAGGCTCAATCTTTCAGACTCCCTCCAAAAGCCGATCCAAAACTTATGCTGTCGCTAGACAATAAAATCAATGATTGAAGGGAGAACAGCATGGCAGAGAATCAATATGAAGCTTTTATCCCTTACTCGCGTAAAGACATCATTTATCTCTGTCTAGCGGAGGGTCACCTCGACGATACAGCGGCAGCAGAATTTCAATCCTTTTGCGAAATTTTATCAGCGTTCTATCACTTTCGCTTTCACAAGACCTTAGAAAATATCAAAGAGAACTATCAGGTCTTTGATCCCGGCGGCGACCTCAAACCGCTCTATGAACCTGCTACAGAAGAATACGAGCAAATGGAAGAGACGGTTGTTCATTCGATGAAGCATGTTTTGGAGCGGGCCAATTATTCGCCTCTACCGGAAAAGATTATTCATCGAGCATTAGAAAGTCGTTCTTTGATTAGTTTGCGCACCGAGGTAGACTTCAACGATTTCGATCAGTTCTTATGCTATTACCGAGGAGATGTAGATATCGTCAGAACGGTCAAAAAGTTTTATTTTTGGGAAAAAGAGGAAACTGTTGATATTTTAGAGCGCCTTGTTCTGCTCATCAAATTCAAAGGAAAAGGCTATTTTCAAGCTCAGGAAAAGCAGACAAAACGCGATACCTTAGACCGCAAGTTTAAGCCCGGAAAAATGTATATCTACTTTTATAAGAACATTCCTAAATTTGATATTGAGCTGCTTTTTCCTAATATTCAAACAAGCATGACTGTGCGCGATCGCTTAATGGTTGCAGTGCCTGCGATTGGCGCAGCAGTGCCATTGATTCTGAAAACTCTGCCAAATATGTTGCTATTGGTTGCTGCTATCTTAATAGCGATCAATGCTCAGTCAGTTTTGCAAGCCATTGATGTGGAGGAAGAGCAAGCCCGCAACATCATGCCTGTGCTGGTTGCGACAATGAGTCTCTTGATTGCGTTAGGCGGCTTTGCCTTCAAGCAGTACAGCCAATACAAAAGCAAGAAAATAAAATTTCATAAAGAAGTGACCGACACGCTATTTTTCAAAAATCTAGCAAACAACACCAGCGTTTTCCAATGCCTGACGGATATAGCGGAAGAGGAAGAGTGCAAAGAGATTTTGTTGGTGTATTATCATCTGTTGACAAGCTCTGAACCGCTAACTCCAGAGCAGCTAGATGCAAAGATAGAAGCCTGGATGCTAGAGAAAACAGGAACTCAAATCAACTTCGACATTCAAGGCCCGTTACAAAATTTGCAAGACATTCGCGGTCGCCGTAAGGAGTCCGAGTCCGAGCAACCTTTATTGGAGTATGACGCTCAGGGGCGTTGCCAAATACCATCGCTGCAAAAGGCTAGGTCGATATTAGACTACGTTTGGGATAACGCTTTCAGGTATAACGGCGCTATTTGAAGAGTGGAAAAGGCGTTTTACTCATCCTTTCCGCAATTCGAAACCTCAGTCCACAAATGAACTAATCGATAAATTTCTAGCGGCTGGTCTTGAGTATTCAACAACCAGCCCAGCCGCACATCGCTATCGAGATATTCCTGCATCTTGGCACCCAGATTGTTGAGGCGATTGCTCTCTGACCGCAGTTTCACAACAAGGTCAGAACACAGCGGGACAAAGGTCTTCTTTTGCTCAGGGGTTAACGCATCCCACCGTTCTCGCCGCACCCATGTCGCATCAAGAGAACCTATTGCACCCTTCGGCTGTAGGAGCGTTGGAGTTGAGTAGAGGGCGATCGCCCTCTACTCAACTCCAGAAAGGCAATACGGGCTACGCCTAGGTAAATCAACGATCGGCATGGGTCGGCTCTACTCGTTCGGTTCAGCATAGCTGTGTCGATGCAGATTTTTAATCACCTCTCGAATCGCTTGCGGTGAGCCGTAGAGCAAGTGGCGCACGGATTCGTTGTGCGGATTGGGCTTTGGATTGCTGGAAAAATTAGCACCCGAAGCGGTGGACGAAAACGCGCCCGCATCTAATTGAAACGTGAGGTTTTGATTCCTTGTCATAATACGACAACGGAAGGAAACCAGAACTCAGTCCCTCGGCTACTGTTTTGTTCTGCTGGTGAAGTGTGCGTCAGACGAGGATATCAGTCGAGGGGAATGTAGAGACTGCGACCATCGGCAAGTTCGACGATAAGTTTGCCTTGCTCGACAAAGACGTTAGCGGAGAGAGGTTCAGTATCAAGGATCAAAGTAGTCATGCCAAGCCTTAGCAATAAGGTTTGGACAAATTTGATAGTTTGGCGATCGCCTCTCTTAAACCCACATGAAACAGCGACTTGATCAACTGCTACGCTTTTGATAGTTTGGCGATCGCTTCATTCCGACCAGAGTATAGAAAGCGATCGCCCTTCACAGCAGACGAGCTTGAGTCTAAACCTGAAGAAGACATAATATCGCAACATTGTCGGAGAACAATGGATCCCGGCCTCAAAGGTTTGCTCAGGAGGTTACGATTGCCGCATTGTCTTCACACCTGGAGTTTAGACTAAGGCACATCAAATTCGCCCCATCAAATATGATGGGGCGAAAAACTCAGAGAATGCTCAAGCGGCATTCTTCTGGATCCTGAGTGGAGCCAAATTGGGGTATTGAGCGGATGGGCTGCGGCCTGTCGAAAATATAAGGTTCTCCAACAGCGCACCCGGACGCGTCCGAGCTAAGAATGCTGCACCTCAATCTCTTCCTCAGTAAGCCCTGCGAGTTCCAGAACTTATGGGCTGACGTATGCAGTATAGACTTATGCCTGAACGACAAAATTGTTAGCATCTAGTACGGGTGCTCCTTGAATGGTGGCAAACTGAGCGCCGTCGCCGAACCCGGCTTCAGTCCCATTTGCGTTGTAATAGAGTTCGCCGCTATTCGCGCCGTAAACAATGAGGGCATCACTCAGGGCCGCTTCTTCCACGTTGTTGACCACTGCAAATTCACTGGCAGATAGCGCCCCACCGATATCACTCGTCAACTCTGTAAAGACAGCAACATCCAGCACGATGCTATCAGTGGCTCCAAAGTTTTGAATTTGATCGATCCCAATGTCTGCTGCATTGAACGCCGCACCCGTATCAAAGCCAATTGAGACGACACCGCTACCGCCAATCAGCGTGTCATTACCAGCACCGCCGATGAGCAAGTCAGCACCACCCCCACCAATGAGAATGTCATCGCCTGCACCACCAATGAGGATGTCGTCACCGTCGCCACCCTCAGCCGTAACCGGAGTCAAGGTACCGCTAGCATCCAAAAAGTCGTTGCCATCACCACCAGAGAAGATAACCGATTGCACCGCGCTACCC
>CAKZMO010000747.1 GCA_937128595.1 uncultured cyanobacterium
TTATGCTCTAAACAGTCTAGGCAGTGCTTATTATTCATTGGGACAAGACAGCCAGTCGATTGAGCTTTTTCAACAAGCCCTCGATATCTGCCAGCAAATTGGCGATCGCTACCGCGAGGCTTATGCTCTAAACGGTATAGGCACTGCTTATTGGTCATTAGGGCAATACAGCCAGTCGATGGAGCTTTGTCAGCAAGCCCTCGATATCTTTCGGCAAATTGGCGATCGCAACAGTGAGGCTTTGAGTAGCCTCAATCTAGGCAGAGCACTAGCCAAAATGGAGCAAAAGTTTGAGGCTCGCAATGCTTATCAAAGCGCGCAGAAGATTTATCAAGAGCTAGGACTCTCCTCCGACGTTGAGAAATGTCAGGAAGAAATTTACAGTCTCGGACAGATTATCCCTGCTCAATCGCTGTCAAGATCTCCTCGACTTAAAGATGAGGATGAACCACTGTCGCATAGTCAAGACTCCAGCTCAACTTGGCGCACGCGCCGTTCGTCAATCTTTCGCTCGCGGGCTAGTTTGACCCAGTTTCTGATGTGGGTTGCAGTCGGGTTAGTTCTAGTCCTTCTCATTGCTTGGCTGGTTCATGGATAATAGTGTTTCCCACGTAGAAGACTTCATCCTATCCGTACGCACAATAACAGAGTAGTATCCGCAGATGACGCAGATGAGCGCAGATGCTTGAGCCAAGTACAGGTCATTGATTCACAAAATACGCCGAATCTTTATCTGTGATATCTGCGACATCTGCGGATGAATGGCTTGTCTCCGTTGACCTCTCCGCAATGGCGATGTTCCGTCTTAACCTTGATGGTTACAGCCATACATCCAAATACGGGCGTTGCGAAATTGATGAATGATATAGAGCCTACCAACCTATCAATTGCCCGCTGTACGGGCATGGCAGTGCCATGCCCCTCCCAAAAATCATTCGCCAGTTGGCAATATCCAAATACGAGGAGTCCTGTGACTATTCTTTGTACTCAGGTGTTGGCAGTTCATCTAGATGATTCCCGCAGACCGTGCAGGCTGCAAGATCGTTGGCAGCAGCGTAAGGCTCATGAACGGTGTCGAGCCAGTGGAAAAACTCTCGGAAGTTTTCGGCCACGGTTTCAGGATTGGTTTGAGTGGTACCGAGCTGAAAATGGGGGGCGTCGCTTTCCACCGCAAAGGGACATGCGTGGAAAGTTCCATCGCTTTTCAAGACGGGATAGCAGTGGGGACATTTGGGATTATTTTTCGGACGGGTTTCTTCTCCCGTAAACGGATCGACGCCGCGCCCCGAATCCACAATGTCAGGATGGCCGATGGCGATCGCCCCTGGATTCTCAAGCTCATGTTGCTCCAGCAGCTTCAAGGATTTCTGAGGCATCTGAGGCGCGCCATCTCCGGTGGCAATGGAGTAGTTGAGCGAAGCTGTGGTTTTGCCCAGCGGATCGGCATGGAGGATGTCTAGCAATTGCTGCGCCTGAATGCCGTTGGAGTAAATCACGATGGCCCCTTCAAATCCCTGCTCACGCAAATAGGCGATCGCCCAGATCACATTCTCAGTGTTTAGCGTTGGTTCGCCGCCGTAAAACTTGATGGTTCCCAAGCTATTAACCATCACCGTATTGAGCACCGCATCAAGATGTTCCGGAGTATATTCCTGATACCAGCCCTTCGGTGTACCAAAGACGGTGCAGAAGTCACAGTCTCGGTTGCACTGGTTGCCGGGATAGAGATGCATCTCCATAATTCGGCTGTTTTCGATAACGCCGCGATCGCGCGACGTTCGTTCCTTAAATACCTTGTTCTTAGAAACCATAAGTCCTCGTGGTTGGTTGGGGTAAATGGCTATTTATCCCTTCTACGTACGTGGTTGGGGCGAATAGCCATTTATCCCTTCTGGGTGCGTGGTTGGGGCGAATGGCCATTCGCCCCTTCGCTGTGAAATATGATCTAGCCCGGAATTTCCTGCTCCCAGGCGTCTTCTAGCCGAGTGGTGTATTCTGCATTAACTACAGGAACTGTGCTCGCCGTCAAATCCTTCAAAGGAACGCCGTAGTCTTGTTCCACCTGCTCGAAGGCTTGCTTCATATCATCAGGAAGCTTGTCGATACTCAATAGCGGCGGATCGCCCCATACATCTGGCTTGAATTTCTGGAGCTGTCCTGCTGGACTAGAGAGCAGATTTGCAAGAACCATCGCCCCAGCCGGATTACCCGCATTCGTTGGAATCGCAGTAAACGATGGATCATTCAACGAAATTCCATCCATGGCAAATGCCTCTGTCGTCTCCGGAAACTGCCCCGTCGCAATGCCCTCTGCAATCCGCGCAATGAAGGCAGGCATCATCCAAATTTCTCCATTGGAATACAGCTCATGCAGTCGAGTTTGGGTCGGTGGATAAGTGCTTCCCTCGCGCCAGAGATAGGGTTCTAGTTCTTTCAAATAGTCAAAAACAACGGGCGAATTTTGGTTCCACAACTCCTCATCAAATTCTGCGCCCGCATATTGCTCATAGCCACCTGTCAACCCATACAACGCCGTCAACAAAAAGCGGCTGCCATCAAACTGAGGTGGAGCAACGTAGGTAAAGCGTCCGGGATTTTCTTTTGCCCAAGCTAGTAAATCGTCAAAGGTCTGAGGCGTTGCTTCAACCTTGGCGCTGTCCTTCGCCACGATGTAATACGCTCCGGTATAGGGCGCTTCGTAACCGTCGATGGGGAGGCCAAAGTCGCTGATCACAGAAGGATTATCGAGATCGTAATACTCCATCGCAGGCAGCTTGTCGGTAAAGGGGCCATAGAGTAAGTCGCCCTGCTTCAGGGTGCGAAAATTTTCGCCGTTGATCCAAATGAGATCGATGCTGCCTCCAGAGGTTTGTCCAGCCTGCACTTCTCCGACTACCTTGTTGACTGCCTCCACCGTATCCGTCAACGGAATCCGATTAAGTGTGATGCCATATTCGTTCGATAGTTGCTCCGCAATCCACTCATCGGCATACGCGTTGACATTGTCGCTACCGCCCCACATCGCCCAGCTCACCGTCGTTCCTTCAGCCGCACTGAGGATTTCATCCCAGGTTGCGGTTTTGGGGTCAAAGTCAGAGTTTTCTGTCGAGCCTGATGAATCGGAGCTAGAAGCACAGTTCGTCGCCAGAGCTGCAAGACAGGCCCCCGCCGACAGTAGAAGAAACCGACGACGAGGCAAGAAGAGAGGCGCGTTTCGAGTCATCAGACCAACCTTTTGAAACAGAGTTAAACATTAAAGCAAAAATCGAATTTTAAATGACAATGCAAGCCGATTCGGAAAGCTCCTTTTATAGGAATGAAACAGGAAGCAACGTAGTGATTTGACCGAGGAAATGGGCGACATTAAACCCGAATAGGGACATCTGCGATCGCCCTCGTCGGCAGCCCCTGTTGAGGAAATCCCCAGAGAGAGTCCGGGGGCAGATGAATCCAAATCGACTCACCCACCGCAAAATCGTAGGCAGGACTTGTCCAAGCTTGCAAAGATAATTCAGAATCAAGTTCTACAGTTAAGCGTCGCTGAGTTCCAGTAAATCGGTTTGCCAGAACGGTTGCTGCCAAAATATTGCTACCGCAGACGGGTTCCGTCAAAATCTGGATTTGCTCAGGGCGAATGGTCAGGGTGAGCGATCCCGTTTGCGGCGACC
The DNA here is from genome assembly GCA_937128595.1 of uncultured cyanobacterium. GTDB lineage: Bacteria > Cyanobacteriota > Cyanobacteriia > CAKZMO01 > CAKZMO01 > CAKZMO01. Next base: position 3,669 of record CAKZMO010000747.1, read on the forward strand.
CGCTCGTAAGCACCTGACCATTGGGCAATGTCCAGCGGTATCCGTGAGCCGTCGCGGCTAGAAAGTTCACCCCGCCCATAAAGCGGGCGATCGCCTCACTAGCAGGTTGACGATATAGCGTTTCTGGAGTCGCCACCTGATGCAGCCTTCCGTCAAACATCAGGGCAATGCGATGAGACATGACCACCGCCTCTGACTGGTCGTGGGTGACGATGAGCAGCGTGACTCCCGTTTGACGCTGAAGCTGCAAGATGAGATCTTGCATTTCTTCCCGTAAATTGGCATCAAGAGCCGATAGCGGTTCATCTAGTAGTAAGAGTTTCGGCTGAATGATCAGCGATCGCGCCAAGGCTACCCGCTGAGCCTGCCCTCCCGATAGCTCCGACGGCTTCCGTTGCTCAAAGCCGTGCAAGTGAACCTGCTGAAGAATGGCGATCGCCCGTTCTTCCCGTTCCGCTCGATTTATACCCCGCATTTTGAGGCCAAACGCCACATTTTCGCCCACAGTTAAGTGAGGAAACAGCAGCCCCCGCTGAAGCACTAAGGCGATATCTCGTTTCTCTGGGGGAATGTTGTTGAGAATGACGTTGTCTAGTTCAATCGCGCCAGTCGTCGGACGCAGAACCCCTGCTACCATCTGAAGGGTTGTCGATTTCCCGCATCCTGACGGCCCCAACAGCGACAAAATTTCGCCACGCTCGATCTCTAGCCACAGGTCTTGTACCGCCGGAATCGATTGAAAGCGCTTGGTCAAATTTTTGAGAGTAAGCATGGAGAACCGAGATTCATCAGACAGGATCGATGCAGTCTATATGTTAGAAGACAAATCTGAGCAAACGCTGAATCTAAAATGAGGACTGACGCAGTTCCACAAAAACATTAATCTGCAACACGGTTTTTACCGAATATTTTTTGAATAGATACGGCAGCGATCGCTCCTCTAACTTGAGCGATTTCAGTAAGCTTGAAAAGAAGACACAGAAACAATTTTGCTGGACGTTTACCCGTGTTGATACAGAAGTGGCGATCGCCCCGTTGTAAAGGAAAGGTCAAAATGAATAAGGCCACGCGTCACTTCTACCTTCTCAGAGGGGAATTCTGAAACCAGCATTACCATTCATCAGGCCGCTATGATTTGGGCGAGGCTTTCAGAGCGAATAGAACCTTGGTTGCAGGGCAATCGAAGAGTATGGCTGACTGCCTCAGGATCTGCTGTCGCCGTCATCTCTCTTCGGCTTTTGGGTATGTTTCAAACCCTTGAGCTAGCCGCATTTGACCAGATGTTTCGGTGGCGTCCTACAGAAGATTCTGATGAGCGCATTGTTATTGTTGGAATCGACGACAGAGATATTAGCAATATAGGAACCTGGCCTATTAGCGACGAGGACATGGCTGATTTGCTCAGCCGCATTCAGTCTTACGATCCCCGAGCGATTGGACTCGACATCTATCGAGACCTACCCGTTGAGCCAGGAGCAGATACCTTAACCAGTTTGTATACTGAAATGCCGAATTTGGTCGGCATCGAAAAACTGTCCGACGCCTACAGTGTGGGCATTCAACCGCCTGAAGTGCTAGACGAGCTTGGACAAGTCGGCTTCAACAACGTCCTGGTCGATGTCGATGGACGAGTGAGGCGATCGCTCTTGTTTTGGACTGCTGAGGGAGAAACCCACACCAGTTTTTCGCTCCAGCTTGCCCAGCTTTATCTAGAAGAGGAAGGCATTCGTCCCCGTTCTGCGATCGCGGTCAACCCTGACTATATGCAGCTTGGAGACGCTGTCTTTCAAATCTTAGATCGCAACGACGGCAGCTACGTTGGCGTTGATAATGGCGGCTATCAGTTGATAACAAACTACCGAGCCGCCGAGCAGGTATTTCCGACCGTCTCGGTGACAGATGTGTTGGATGGAACGGTCTCGCCAGAACTCATGCGCGATCGCATCGTTCTCATCGGCTCCATGGCAAACAGCCTACAGGACTTTTTCTACACGCCCCTCAGTGGCAAGTTCCGCAACGAGAATCGCCCCATCGCTGGGGTTGAAATTCACGCCCAGTTCATCAGCCAAATTATCAGTGCGGCTCTAGATGGGCGATCGCTCATTCGATATTGGTCAGATCCGGCTGAGTGGGCGTGGATTTTCCTTTGGTCACTGGCGGGAGCCTATCTCAGTTGGCGCGTGCGATCGCCCAGCAAGGGAGGCATCATTCTCATCGCCGCTGGCGGAATTTTAATTGGAATCTGCTACTTCGCGTTTTCAGAAGGCTGGTGGATTCCTTTGCTTCCTCCAGTTGTGGCCATGGTTGTTTCAGCCGTAGGCATCATCAGCTACATTGCTCACTTGGAAGGCGAACTGCAAAAGTCTAAGGAATTTCTGTACTCTATCGTCAATGCCATTCCTGATCCCGTATTTGTGAAAGACAATCACCATCGTTGGATCATGTTGAATGAAGCGTTTAGCCGATTGGTAGGTCATCGATTGGAAGACTTGGTAGGCAAACAGGAAGACGATGTTTTGTCCCCAGAGCAAGCTAACATTTTTCATCAACACGACAAACGGGTTTTTCACCTAGAAATCGATCAAGAAAGTGAAGACGAATTGACGAATGCCAACGGCCACACCTACCTCCTCTCCACAAAACGGACGCTCCACCAAGACAGCGTAGGCAATCAGTTTCTTGTGGGAGTCATCCACGACATCACTCAGCGCAAGCGCATGGAAGAAGAACTGCGCCGCACTGCCGCTGACCTAGCTCGCTCAAACGCTGAGCTTCAGCAACGTGGAGTCCAGCTTCAGCGCATTGCCTATCACGACCCCCTCACCGGATTGCCGAATCGTAAACTGTTTCAAGAACGGCTCGTTCAAGCGATCGAGTGGGCTAAGTACAATGAGCAGCTCATCGGGCTACTCTTTCTCGACCTCGATGGCTTTAAAACCATCAATGACACCTTTGGCCATGTGGTCGGAGATTTGCTGCTAAAAGCTGTGGCCAAACGACTGAGCGGCTGCCTACGGAGCAGCGATACCGTTGCACGTTTGGGCGGAGATGAGTTCGTCGTCATTTTGCCAGCAATCCCAAGTGCACGCAAAGCAGGTCAGGTTGCTGAGAAAATTCTCGCAACGTTAGCAGAAAACTTTTTGCTGCAGGATTACACCATTTCAGTCACGATGAGTGTCGGGATCAGCATGTATCCGCAAGATGGAGTCAGTATCGAAACCCTCATCGTCGAAGCGGATCGGGCAATGTACCAGGCAAAACAAACGGGTAAAGGTCAGCATGTGTTTGCCTCTGATCCCCACGCAGAGCAATTTCATGCCGATACAACTCATCACGCTGTACAGAGCAGTACAGAACACCTGACAAAGGAAACGCCCACAGTAGAAATCAGTTCTTCTGCTTCCCCTCAGCTAGACGAAGAAGGGATGGAAGTTCATGTCAACGATCATACAACTCACCAAGCACCCAAGCCATAAGCGGTAGGAATTAGCAGTTCCCCTGCGCTAACATTGGAGTTCTGATTAGGTGCTGAATGCCAGCCTCTCAACCTTATTCGGAATCATAATCAGGCTCGAACCGCGATAGAAAGTCTCGCATGTATTCATTCACGCGTTCAGGCTGGTCTTGCTGCACCCAATGACTACAGTTGGGGAGGTATTGAAGAGTCAGATCTTCGACATAGCGCTCCGTGCCGTGGGTGAGTTCAACGCCGAGCGCCGTATCGTCTTCCCCCCAAATCATCAACGTGGGGATCGACAACGTCGGCCAATCTCGCCGCATCATATCAGTACGAAAGATATTGCGATAGTAGTTCACCATTGCAGTCAACGCCCCGCGTTTGGCAGCGGCATCCTTAAACGCATTGATGTCTTCAGCAGAGAACGCGTCTGGATTCTTGGCCATGCCTTTGAACGCTTGCTCAATCAGCTCATAGTCGTTCCATGCGATCGCCCATTCTGGCAGGGTGGGGAGTTGAAAGAAGAAAAAGTACCAGCTTCGCAGGAGCTGCTGTGGCGTTTGCAGTCCCTCAAAGAACTTGGCGGGATGGGGCAAATTCATCACAATTAGTTGGTCAATTAAGTCGGGATAGGCATAAGCAGTTTGCCATGCGATCGCCCCGCCCCAGTCATGCCCGACAAGAATGCAGCGATCGCACTGGTAATGCTCGATCAGACCTCTAACATCCTCGACCAGTGCCGAGAGTTGATAGTCACTGACGCGGGCAGGTTTTTCGCTGTCGTTGTAGCCCCGCAGGTCGGGCGCAACCACTTTATAGTCCGTCGAAAATTCATCGATCTGGTGCCGCCAGGAATACCAGAATTCAGGAAATCCGTGCAGCATCAGCATCAGCGCTCCTTCGCCCTGCTCGGCACAGTGAAGTCGAATCCCATTTGTCGTCACGTAAGCATGATTGACCATATCGCTCATTCCATAGAGAAAAGGGGTAGAACCCTCTCAAAAGGCGAAGAAAAGTTCTGTGGTAATGTGAAGAAGTATAAATACGTCATGAAACTAGCGACAATTCCTGTAATAGAAAGCAAGATTTTAATTTTTTTGAATCGTCTTGTACGCTATAGAATCTCTATCTGTTCAGTGCGATCGCACTCAGGTGGAAGCGCATGGTGTGAGCGCATTAATTCTATGGTCTATCTGACGCTTTTTTCTAGCTCGGGTCTATCGATCACGTGCCTTATCTAAGGCATCTGCGCTCTCGAAACCAGAGCAGATTGAAGATGATAATTTCATCACGGGTGTGGAGCCGTCTACATTGACGTATCTGCATCTCAGCTTTTATGATTCCAATCTTTATTCAATTCTTACTACATTCGAGAGATTACTTATTTTCGTGAATGTGATGCCCTAGAATCATCAGAGCTCACGGGCTGTTCGTGTCAGCACTTGCACATCTACCGCTGAGATTGTTGGATCTCCAAAAGTACCACCTATGAACTTATCGACTACTCCGCTCTTTCCAACCGATGTCGAACTCCCCGAATGGCTTCAGCAGTGCCTTTCGTCGGACTATCCGGGAGCAGAAACCCACTCGACAATGTCGCCAGAAGACAATAATCTCGTGTGCCGAGCCTTTGAGTTCGCTTATCGTTTGCACGAGGGACAGTTGCGAGCCTCAGGAGAACCCTACATTCTTCACCCTATTGCGGTTGCGGGCTTGCTGAGGGGTCTAGGTGGCAGTGCCACGATGATATCTGCGGGTTTTTTGCATGACGTGGTCGAAGATACCGAGATTACTCCAGATGAGATCCAAGAACGATTTGGTAGCGAAGTCCGACATCTGGTCGAAGGTGTGACTAAGCTCTCCAAATTTAACTTCTCTAGCAAAACAGAGAGTCAAGCTGAAAACTTCCGCCGCATGTTTTTGGCCATGGCTCAAGATATTCGGGTGATTGTGGTCAAGCTCGCCGATCGCCTCCACAATATGCGCACTCTAGAACATTTAAAACCTGAAAAACAGCGTCGTATTGCTCTAGAAACCCGCGAAATCTTTGCACCCTTAGCAAACCGTTTGGGAATTGGTCGATTCAAATGGGAACTAGAAGACTTATCTTTCAAGTATCTAGAACCCAAAGCCTATCGACAAATTTGCCAACTGGTTGCCGACAAGCGAGCTGATCGAGAATCCCGATTACAGGATGTCGCCAACACGTTGCGCGATCGCCTTGGACAGCTTAACATCACCTGCACAGATGTCAGCGGTCGTCCCAAGCATCTTTACGGTATTTATCAAAAGATGCAGCGTCAGCAAAAGGAGTTTCAGGAAATCTATGACGTTGCCGCGATTCGTGTTCTTGTCAACAACAATGATGAATGCTATCGGGCATTAGCGGTTGTTCACGATGCCTTTCGTCCGATCCCTGGACGCTTTAAGGACTACATCGGGTTGCCCAAGCCCAACCGCTATCAATCTCTTCATACGGTCGTCATTGGCAACTCGGGGCGTCCAATTGAGGTACAAATCCGCACGATGGAAATGCACCACGTTGCAGAGTATGGAATTGCCGCTCACTGGAAATATAAAGAATCTGGAAGCAGCATTCGAGTTTCTACTGAAGACGAAAAGTTTACCTGGTTGCGTCAGCTCCTAGAATGGCAAAATGACCTCAACGATGCCCAGGAATATCTAGACACTATCAAAGTCAATTTGTTTGATGATGAGGTGTTTGTGTTCACGCCGAAGGGAGATGTGATGCCGCTGGCTCATGGGGCGACTCCTGTAGATTTTGCCTATCGGATTCATACCGAAGTCGGAAATCACTGTAGCGGGGCTCGGATCAACGGGCGCATCATGACTCTTGATTCGATTTTACAGAATGGAGACATTGTCGAAGTTCTGACTCAGAAAAATTCGCATCCGAATCTCGATTGGCTCAACTTTACCGTCACGACTGGAGCCCGCAACCGGATTCGTCAGTGGTATAAGCGATCGCACCGAGATGAAAATGTCTCCCGTGGGCGCGACATGTTAGAGCGAGAGCTAGGGAAAAACGGCTTTGATGCTCTTCTCAAATCTGAGCCGATGCAGATCACCGCAGAGCGCTGCAACTATCCGGCTGTTGAAGACCTGTTGGCAGGTCTGGGCTACGGAGAGACTACCCTTAACCTTGTTGTCAATCGTCTGCGACAAGAAATTAAGGCTCAGCAACCCATTACCCCTGCTGAAGCCGTTACAGGAACGTTGCAGGATGAAATTCCAGTTACCACTCATTCCACTCAGCAAAGCCCTATCTGCCGCTCCAAAGAGTCTCCCATTGCCGGAGTTGAGGGACTGCTGTACAACATTGCCGGATGCTGTAGTCCCATTCCTGGAGAACCCATCTTAGGCGTTGTGACCTTAGGCAGCCGAGGCATTTCGATTCACAAGCAAGGCTGCTCCAACACCAGCAGCATTCCGGGCGATCGCCTCATCCCTGTTAGCTGGAACAACCCAGACGATAGCAGTAGCCGCTGTCAGACCTATCCAGTGCAGATTCAAGTTGAAGTCATCGACCGAGTCGGCATTCTCAAGGACGTGTTGTCCCGGCTCAGCGACCACAAAATCAATGTACGCAGTGCTCAGGTCAAAACCTATCCTTCGCGTCCAGCACTCATTGATTTAGAAATTGAGATTCGCGATTCAGTGCAGCTAGATCACATCATGTGTCAGATCCGAAAGCTGACTGACGTTCTCAACTTGAAGCGACTGGGTCAACCCGACAACTTGTCATCGTAAACACGGCATCAAATAAATCATTACGAATAGGTCTCTGCGTCTCCGACAGCATAGCTAAAACCGGAATCAAGTTATTCTGACAGTTGGAGCTGAATGCCTTTAATGACGGTTTCGGGAAACTAGGTCGCGTATTAACATCAGGTTAATTAGTCAGGTTAATTAGATTTATTCTCAATAAGCAACTGTTCTTGCAAGTATACAAGAGTGTCGTGTATGCTTTCATTAAGCAGGCTCTATTGAGAAGAGGAACTCGGCCATGTATACAACCACTTCCCTCAAGGCTGAATTGCACGAGCGTGGCTGGCGGATGACTCCCCAGCGCGAAACGATTCTGAAATTCTTTCAAAACTTGCACGAGGGAAAGCACCTAAACGCCGAAGAGCTTTGTGAATTACTGCTAGACCAAGGAGAGAAAGTCAGCCTTTCAACTATCTACCGCAACCTGAAGCTGATGGCGCGTATGGGAATTTTGCGCGAAATGGAGCTTGCAGAGGGACACAAAACTTACGAACTGAACCGTCCTCATCCCCACCACCATCATCATTTGGTCTGTGTTCGGTGCGGCAAGACCATCGAGTTCAAGAATGACTCCATTCTCAAAACCGGGGTCAAAACCGCGAAAAAAGAGGGCTATCACCTACTCGACTGCCAGTTGATGATTCACGCGATTTGTCCAAGCTGCCAGCGATCGCTCTTACCCGAATAGGCTGAACCGGATGGCTCTAGCCAAATCGTGTCAGGCAAATCGTGGTAGTTCGATTACTCTTCAGGAGGCCGGGTGGCGATCGCCAATCCTCCGATTCCCTCAAGTCCCTGGAGCTGATCCATCAGTGCTACAACGTCTCCGTGGTCAGTTTTCTGATCCGCGCTAACAATCAGGATCGGACGGACATTCTGACGATTCGACACAGTCACTTGCGCTGAAACAGTATCAACCAGCTCCTCTGGAGCGATTGCAATACCATCAACAGCTAGCTGGCCTTGAGGCGTTAGCGAAATGATAATTTGAGACTGAATTTGAGCGATCGCGCTATCTGCCTCAGGAAGATTGACAGCAAGCTGCTCCGACCGCGTGAGAAACAGCGACGACATAATCAAAAAGGCTAGAACCGCGAAGATCACATCAATCATCGGCACGATGTTGATTTCTGGCAACGGCTCTACATCATCAGGCAGCTTCAGCGCCATAACGTCTCCTTCAAATCCTTCTTTCACATTTCTTTCGGCAAAATGCTAATTGAGGTGCGATCGCCGATACAGCAACTCTAATTGGCCTGTATATTCCTGAATACTGGTGATTTGGCGAAGATAGCGCCCTCTGAAAGCGTTGGAGAAGATTAGCGTCATAATAGCGACAGCTAAGCCAAAAGCAGTTGAAATCAATGCTTCGCTGATGCCTGCCGTAACGACTGTGGTGTCGCTTCCCCCCAAATCTCCCAACTGCAACGCAGAAAATGAGCCTATCAATCCTAAAACAGTGCCCAAAAGTCCTAAGAGGGGCGACACGCTGATAATAGTTGAGAAAACGGTTCCAAAGCGTCTGAGCAGCGGCAACTCGGCCTGAGCGGCACTTTCCAGAGCAAGATGAAACTCTTCTACCGTAGGCTGCTTCAGAAGAAGAGCGGCGCTAAAAATTCGAGCGATCGGAAACCGTGTATTTTCCTTCAGAAGACTAAAAGCTTTCGAGCGATCGCGCACATAGAGCATTAGAAAATCTCGGACAAACCGATCCTGACGGCCCACAACTTTAGCCCAGAAGATCAGTCGCTCCAAAATCAACACAACCGACAGAATGGATAGAGCCAGCAACAGCACCATGACTGGCCCACCCTGCCTAAAAAACTCAAAGCTTAGCGCTATAGTTGGCACTCGTTTTGCTTATCTCGTCCACAACATTCAAAACAGCTCCTATTGTACTCAAAAAACTGAGGGTTCCTGTTTTCTTCAAGTCTTTCCTGATGAGCGACGGAATTTTGCTTAAAAGAGTGTGTGGGGTAGAAAACGTTTACAGGTTTTTGTGAAAGTTCTCAATCTGCATCAAATCTGTTGAGTTGTGACTTTGATCGCAGGCAACTAACTTAACGAATATGAGAATAATAAACAACTAGAAACTCTTTAGAAATTGCATCATCCATTGGGACTCAGTGACTGCCATCCTGCCTGAAACGAAATTGTCAAACTTCATCAGTGCTCAATGTATGCTCAATGGAGCAGTTGTGGCTTTTGTTCAAAAAACTACCTCCAAGAAACAGGTAAAGTTTAATCCTGGTGGGTACTATAAGCTCTAATCTTTGCGGCTTGTCCTAAAAACAAGAACGCTTATTTATTCACCTAGAAAAACTCCAAGCAACCTTAGTACGAAAAGCAAATATCGACCAACAAGCCTAAGAGGATGTTTGAGAAGTCGTCAATGCTACTTCAGATCCCCCCTAGCCCC
>CAKZMO010000748.1 GCA_937128595.1 uncultured cyanobacterium
AGCCTTCACCGCGCAGAGCCAAGGTCAACACCGGACGGTTTAGGGGGTCAATGGGCAACACCCAATAAGAGCGGGAGTTAAATCCATCCAGCTCAATATCTCCCTCTGCCGCCGTCATCACACTCTGAACCGACTGCACCGCTTTATTGATGTCGTCGCCCCAAGCAAACTGAATCGTCACCAACGACATATCCTGCTGGGAACTAGAGCGGATAAATCGCACCCCGTCGAGCACAGTCATCCGCTGCTCAATCGGCTTACTGATGTAGGTTTCGACTTCTGTGGGCGATGACCCTGGTGCCATGGTGACAATCGACACCAGTGGGCTCTGCACGTAAGGCATCATCCGCACGGGCAGCAGAAATAGCGTCAGCAATGACAGCACCAGCACTGCAATATAGGCGGCGGCCACAATCACTGGGTGCTTAATCGACCAGTTGGTCAAGAAACTTTTCATTGTCTAAGTGCCGTCAAAACAAGGGAGAAATATTCAGAGGAAAAGGGAGCAAACACCATCCCCTCCTGGGCTACCGTGTATACATAAGTCCTCAACGTTGACCTATCCGAGCAGTGATCCCCCATAGCCCCCCTTAAAAAAGGGGGAATCGGACTCAAAGTCCCCCTTGAAAAGGGGGATTTAGGGGGATCTTGCAGGGTCTCACGCGTAAAAATGAGATGTGTATACACAGGAGCCCCTCCTGGGAGGGGATGGAGGACTTACTTCACTTCCAGTTCGAAGGTGGCCTCACCTTGCATAGCGGGATCGGCGGATGTCACTTCCATCATCCACATGCCCTGCATGCCCAGATTGGTCATGACTTTGTACTGACCTGTTTCCTCACCGGGTTCCACGACGACCATGGTGGTCATCGGCTCCATGCTATCCATAGGCATGGAAAGATCAACCTCTAAGTTTTCTACTGCCATCGGTTCATTTGTGGCGGAGTCCATCACTTGCAGCACCAGCTCAGCATCGCCCATGGGGATTGTGCCGTCTTCCGGCGACAGCAGCGCGATCGCAGCACCTTCAGCCGAGGTGTCTGCAGACTCTGTCGTCGGTGCGGTGGCGGTATCTGTCGTGGGTTCGCTGTCGGCTTGGTTGCCGCCCCTGCAGGCTGCGGTCAAAAGGCTGACGGTGACTAACAAAAACAGAAGTTTCTTCATAAATAGCTCACTAGATTGATCATAGAAAAGAACACAGACAAAAGCGCTGCATAGCGCTACTCAACTGGCACGGTGATCAGGGTTTGGCCCGTATGATCAGGGTCGTTGACCTCGACTTTGATTTGCCAATCCCCGGCCATGCCAAAGTGAGTCTTGACCCGGAACTGCCCTGGTTGGTCAGCGGATTCAAGCTGTACCATCGTGGTCATTGGAGCCATGTTGGCCATGGGCATGGTGATATCTACCGCCACATCGTCAACGGCTAAAGGTTCCTGGGTCGCCGGGTCGCGCACTTCTAAGGTGAGTTCGGCGCTTCCCGATTCAAAGCCATTGCTCGGGTCGGGGCTGACGATCGCCACTTCGACATCTCCTTGGCTGCTGTCACCCAACATTGGCAAGGAGTTGCCCGTGTCATCCATAACAGCGACCGACACACCCGGAACAAGCTGACTGTGCCCAGAGGTGATCACCTGATCACCCGCATTCAGGCCACGGGTGATTTCGATGCGATCGCCACTCACCATGCCTATCTCCACAGGTCGTCGCTCAGCCATTGAGCCGACCATCACCCAGACAGACGATTCCCCATTAAGCTCAACCACTGCGTTGTGAGGAACAGATAGCGTATTCGCCTTACGCCGAGTCAAAATCGCCATTTCTAAAAATTGCCCAGACGACAGCCGACCTTGAGGGTTATCGATTAGGGCTTCAACCATCACGGTTCGGGTCTCGTTATTAGTCTGCGGAAAAATGCTAGTAATCTCGCCAACAAGCGGTGCATCCGTTGCACCAGGAACATGGGCTTGAATGGGCATCCCAACACGAACCGATCCGGCATCCTGCTGAGACACATTGGCCTGTAAGCGCACCCGTGAATAGTCAGCAATCTTCAGCACCCCCATACCCGGCTGTACAACAACCCCAGGATCGACCATTCGCTCTTGAACAAGACCGCTAATCGGAGACGTTAACGTGGTGTAACTCTCCATCACAACAGATGTATCGACTTCAGCTTGCGCCTGCCCAACTCGCGCTCGTTCCCGCTGTGCCTCGGCAATTAATCGATCCCGTGTTGCCCGCGCCCCGGCGATCGCCGACTGCTTAGCAGAGACTTCAGAGGCCACAATATCGTACTCATCCTGAGAAATAGCACCTTCCCCGGCTAGGGTCTCAAAACGTTCTTCGCGGAGCCGTAAATAATCTAGCTCTGCTTGCAATCGTGAAATTTCCTGCGTTTGCTCTTCAACTTCAACTTGACTAGCCTGCCATGACGCTCGCATCACCGAGGCTTCAGCCCTTGCCCCAGCCACTTCGGTTGATCTCTCTATAGCGTCAAGCTGCGCCAACACTTGTCCTGATTCAACCCGATCTCCTGAATACACTGAGTAATTCGTCAATAACCCAGAGATACGTGGATAAACCATCACTTCTTGGTAGGGCATGATCGAGCCAGTATATGAGACGCCTGCCTCAAACTCTCCTGGTTCTACGATCTCTACCGTTACCGGAATGGGATTAAACGCCCCATCAACTTTCATCATGTCGTCGTGAGACATGCCCGACATATCATGACCTTCCATGCCGCCCATAGAGCTAGCAGGATTGATATGTTGAGTCACTAAGAGGATGCCTCCACTTAATGCTGCAAAAACACCAAGCCCGAGAAAGACTGAACCGTATCGTCTATGTAAAGGACGATGAGGCGTGTCTTGGGTAAGAAAATCCTCACTTCGAGTGTCCTGATCTTCAGCTAGATCTTCAGATAAGCTCGGCTGAGAACCGTTGACATCAGCATTAG
>CAKZMO010000749.1 GCA_937128595.1 uncultured cyanobacterium
ACGGGTTATCATGCGATGGCGTGATGATGACGATCAACTCGCCGTCACCCATCGGGACTTCCATCTCGCCCTCATCATCCTGGGCGAAGGCCGTGGTGACGCTGGCTGCGAGCATGGCGACCACTGCCACCATAAGCATAAACAAAGTAGATTTTTTCTTAAGCATGTTATTCTCCTGAAAATGTTGGATAAAAGTGATACTCTTCATCTAAAAATTGAACGGTCTCTCCCGTAGCGATCACCCCCTTTCATGGGTCTTATTTTTCCAAAATATCATGCACGCTGCTGCTGTAACCGAACTTGAAGTTGGTCCACCATAACAGCGAGGATGATCACCGTGCCGGTAATGATCGTTTGAATGAAAGAACTCAACCCTTCCAGGACCATGCCGTTGCGCAGCACACCGATGACAAACGCACCAATCAAGGTGCCGAATACCGCACCGCGTCCACCAGCAAGTGAAGTCCCCCCCAGTACAACAGCGGCAATAGCGTTTAGCTCGAAGGTCTCGCCCGTGGCCGGGTGCGCCGAAACCAACTGTGACGCGATAATCAAACCGACCATTGCAGAGCAGAAGCCGGAGATGACATAGGTCAGCATCGTCACCTGCTTGACGCGCACACCCGAAAGCTCGGCAGCCCGCTCATTACCGCCAATCGCATAGACCTGACGGCCAAACGGGGTTTTGTGGGCGATGAAAATGGCAATTGCCGTCAAACCGAACATAATCCAGATGGAATAGGGTAGTTCCAGGAAGGTGCCCGCACCTAATTGCGGGAAGCCCGTGTTACTGAGCACAGGTTCACCCGTGAGGGATGGGAAAGTCGCACCATCGTTACTGATCAGCGCGAGGCCGCGTGCGATATACAGCGTGCCCAATGTGGCGATGAACGGCGCGACGTTAAAGCGCGTGATGATGATACCGTTCGCTAGTCCGACGGCCATACCTACCAATAACGCCAGCATGCAGACGATCCATATATTGAAGTAGATCGTGACACCAAACATGGGCAATACCAGGCCCTCGTTGATCAACCCCCCGGCAATCATCCCGGCTAGGCCGACAATCGAGCCGACGGAGAGGTCAATACCAGCAGTCAAAATGACGAAGGTCATGCCGATGCCCAGGATAGCGTTGATGGCGACCTGTTTGGTGAGAATGATGAGATTACTGGAACTCAGGAAGGAGTCATTAACAATCGCAAAGAACGCGATCAACGCGAACAGCGCGACAAACGCCCGTAGGCGGATCAGCAACTTACTTAAGACCAGTAAGGCACTGCGGTCCGCTTGGACGACCTCAGAACCGGCACTCATATTTGCGGTTGACATAAACTTACACTCCTACCAATTCGGTTGATTGTTCTGATGAGTCTGTGAGATCGGAGTCTGTGCTGGCCGTGCCATGCCCGACAGCCGATGCCCGCACCAATGCTTCCTCGTCCGCTTCCTCGCGGCTGAACTCACGGCTGATCCGTCCCTTAGACATCACAATGATGCGATCTGAGATGGCGAGTACTTCTTTTAACTCTGTAGATACAAATAGAATGCCCAGACCCTTTTGGGCCAGCTTGACCACAATGTCGAAGATCTCCTGCTTGGCCCCCACATCAATGCCGCGTGTAGGTTCATCCATCAGCAGGATTTTCGGTGTCGTCAGCAGGGCTTTGCCGACCACCCCCTTCTGCTGATTGCCGCCACTCAACGAACTGATTAAGGCTTCTGCGTTGGGCAGTTTGATGCTCAGTTCCTCGATATATTGCTGCACGGCGTTCTGTTCTTTGCCGCCATCCAGCATGAAACCGCGCAGGTAACGGCGCAAACTGGCGAGTAGCATGTTATTACGCACACTCATGGTCTGGACCAAGCCCTCGCGCTGCCGGTCTTCGGGGATGAGCATTAACCCTTGCTGGATGCGCCCTCGGATATGATCAGATCGGATTGGTTGGCCTTCTAGCATGATTTCATCGGCGGTGTAGTTGTGGTCGCCCATCAAACACTCGAACAACTCCGTGCGTCCGGCCCCCATCAACCCGTACAGTCCCAGGATTTCCCCAGCACGCAACTCGAATGAGATGTCTTTCAGCACATAATCTGCGCTGCGTGGCCGTGGTAGCGACAGATTTTTCACCTTGAGGATCGGTTCGCCGATGTCGTGCGGGGCAGGCTGATACTGTTCAGAGGCATCGCGCCCAACCATGTTTTCCACGATCCAGGTCAGGTTCACATCCTGGACGGCAGCTTCGGCGATCAGGTTGCCGTCGCGCAGAATAGTGACGTAATCACCGATTTCCATCAGTTCTTCCAGCTTATGGGAGATGTAGACAATTGACACACCCTGCGCTTTAAGGTCCTCAATGATATTGAACAGCACCTTGACCTCAGTATTACTCAGTGCAGAGGTCGGTTCGTCCATAATGAGAATACGGGCGTTCAGCGAAAGGGCTTTGGCAATCTCCACGATCTGCTGCTGGCCGATGCGCAAATCTGCCACTGAGGTCCGTGGATCAATATCCTGTTCCAGGCGTTGGAGCAAATCAGCGGTCCGCTCCTCCTGAGATTTATGGTCAATGACCACGCCACCACGGGTGCGTTCGTGAGCGACGAAGATGTTCTCGCTCACGTTGAGATTGGGGAACAGGTTCAGTTCCTGGTAAATAATGCCAATGCCGAGCTTTTCCGCCTCGCGGGGGGACCCCGGTGCGATCTCTTTGCCCTCTAGCATCAATTGGCCGGATGTAGCCTGTTCCACACCTGCTAGGATCTTCATCAGCGTGCTTTTGCCCGCGCCATTTTCGCCGATGAGTACATTCACCTTACCGCGATAGAGGTTAAAAGCGACCTGGTTCAGTGCGACTGTGCCTGGATACAACTTGGTCACCTGGCGGGCAGTGAGCAAGATATTGTCGTTTTGTTCGACCATGAGTTACTCGACCTCATCCAGACTAACCGGAATAATTACGACTTCTTCAGGGTCATCGTAGGTAAAGGCCCCCACAAAACTAACAGTACTGCCGACTAAACTATCGAAATCAGTCTCGTCGATCAGTTCAGCGGCTATCCGGTCCTTCAATGCGGTGGAAACACCACCAAATTCGATCTGATTGGTGAAGTCGTTGAAGGCAATAAAACCGACGGAATCGCGTAGGGCGTTACCCCGCAATACCGGGCCAACCGCCAGGAAGATATCTGCCTCACCATCGGTAGGAGTTAAATCTACTGGGGCCAACCCCACCCGCGAGGAGCGATCTACCTCAAGCACGACGCCTTCTCCCCGTGCCATGAAGCTAAACGGTCCGCTACTAGTTCGGTTACCGTATTCCTCGGAGGCGGCGTCCTCATCTTCTTCCAGAGCGGCT
This sequence comes from uncultured cyanobacterium, assembly GCA_937128595.1. GTDB lineage: Bacteria > Cyanobacteriota > Cyanobacteriia > CAKZMO01 > CAKZMO01 > CAKZMO01. The sequence goes on from CAKZMO010000749.1 coordinate 3,360, forward strand.
AGGATTTCTGCAATTTCCGTCGCTCCGTCCATGAGAGTGGGGATAAACTGCTCCTCCCAGATGCCCTCAACATAGGTATCCGGGTTGAAGCCTTCTTTTGCTTCCTCGTCCTCTTCGAGCGAGCGTACCGTTGCCAGTGTGCATCCCCCCAGTACAACGGCAAACATACTGAGACAAAACAGGAGTCGCATGTGCTTCATCAAATGTCCTTCTATTTTATAAGCCTATTTTTTAAGTAATTGATCTGCTGTCCATTGATCTGTTATCAGCACGTTGATCCACTGACCATGAAGTGCCCCACGGATCGCTTCTAATTTCCGTGCGCCCCCGGCAATCCCAATGGAACGTTTAGCCCGTTTCAACTGGTCAAGGGACATGCTGATTACTCGCTCGTCATAAGGTGTCAAAACGGGTTGACCGTTAGTGTCAAAAAAACGCAGGCAGATGTCACCAACTGCGCCCGCGCTATCCAGAGCTTTCAATTCCTCTGATGAGAACACGTTACCGCTGCTTGCAAGTAGTTTGGAAGGCGCGACGCTACCGATACCAACCAGTGCCATCGATATTTCATCAAATAAACTGACAGCCTGTTGAACAAACTGATCCGACATGAGCGCATCGCGCATCTCGATAGACCCGGCCACGCCAGGCGCGGGCAGAAACGTCGGCTCACCCTGAACCAATTTGGCAAATCGCTCTGTGAGACGTGATGCATAGATTTCCGCTGATGGATTGCCGATACCGCCAAGAATCTGTACGACGCGGGCGTGGGTGGGTCGGTTTACTGGTTGCATCGCATTGACCATCTCTAGCAGGGTTGAACTCCATGAAGAGATACCCACAGTTTCATTTTTATCTATGGTTGTTTCTATATAGTAGGCGGCAGCACTGCCAATATGGAATTGAATCGAAGCCTCGTCACTGGGGTCATCGCAATCAACGACAATTGCTGCTTTTAACCCATATTGGTCACATAACTCGCTTTCAGTGGCCGCATGAACGCCTGTCGGCATCGTCACAGTGATGCGAACAATGCCTTCGTCAATGGCCTGCTTGAGCAAGCGCGATACAGTTGCCTGCGAGATATCAAGCTGCTCGGCGATAGCCTTTTGCTTCATATCTTGCTGATGATACATATAAGCAACTTTAGCGATGAAACGAAATTCTTCTGTAAGGGATATAGTCATGAATATTTATTCAATACAAAATATTTATGTATCATCATAGCATCGATTCAAACATTTGTCAAAAATTGGTAACACTGGGTAGGGCAATCGCATATGGAAGCTAAAGGGAGGATAATGGAAACAAAAAAGGTTCGTCATGTTACCTGAAACCAATATCCTGTCGTACTTTACCGATCTAGAAGACCCGAGAACCGGACATAATACCAATTCGGAGGCGTGATACCCTATTATCCGCTTAGCTCTAGGTACAAGCTGGATCTTATTTTAGGGCGTTACAAAACC
>CAKZMO010000750.1 GCA_937128595.1 uncultured cyanobacterium
TTAGGGGGATCAGTCTTGTTCCAGCATGTTGTCTAATACTTTTCAAACATCCTCTTAGGCGATTTCCGAAAAAGAATAGACTTTCTGTAAGGTGCCGTTAGCGAATCTTAAGCACTGTCCATCGCTAATATTAGTCTTTTCAGAAGTTGCCTCAATCTTTCCTTCGTTTCGAGATAGGGTTAGATTTCACTTATGGTTACGACTTCTTCAATTACCCAGTCGTCTCCTGTTATTGACCCGAGTTCCGATGGTGAGCCCGTTGCAGAAACCTATGCTCACTTCTATGCTTTGCTCGTCACTCTCGAAGTCTTGCGTCAGTATCTAGAAGGGCAAGAACCAACCGTTCTCGCGACCCAGTTTCTCTACTATGCCCAAGGGGTTTCCTCGATTGCGAGTTGCCCCTGATCTCATGGTTATTTTCGGAGTGTCGCCAGGAGGACGGGACAACTACAAAGTTTGGGAAGAGAGGGCCGTTCCTGCAGTTGTGTTTGAAATGACCTCTGCTGGCACTCGCACTCACGACCAAGTGTTCAAGCATACGCTCTATGAGCAGCTTGGAGTGCAGGAGTATTGGCTGTTTGATCCCAGAGGAGAATGGGTCGAGTCTCAGCTTCAGGGGTATCGGCTTCGGGGCGAGATCTACGAACCGATTACTGATGGCCGCAGTTCAACCCTTGCAGCTAAAGTTACAGGTTGAGGGACAGCTGATCAGCTTTTATCGAGAAGATACAGGAGAAAAGCTACTCGTCCCCGGAGAACTTGCTCAAGCTTTGAATCAAGAAGCCGAAGCACGACAGCAAGCGGAACGACGTGCTGAAGAGGCTGAGCGTCAGGTTGCTCAACTGCAAGAACGACTGCGATCGCTCGGCATTGATCCGGATGAGATTGCTCAAGATGAAACAACCGAATAGGACGGCTTGATAATAGAGGTTGATGAAATGAACTCATCCATCAATCTCACATCTATGGGCGATCGCCATCTTTTGGCACTTACTCTGTTTTGAAATCTCATGCGACAATATGGCAATGCGCAGATAGGTTAGGACAGATATTGATGGAGAAGCCGCGCACCGCGCGGCTTCTCCATCAACGATTGGTTTTATATCAGCGCGTAGCACTATAAATCGCAATAAATGTGTTGTTGAAGTCTGTGTTTTCCAGCATGCCATTGAGCTGACCCACTACTGTTTCAGGATGTGGATGCGAGATGCAGAGACGTAGAAAATGTTGATCTAACCCTTGTTTGGCTTACTCTATCGTTAGCCTTGCTACATGGTCACTTGGCGGTTTTATCTAAAGGTCTTGGTACATGGGCGTAGGCTTGTTCGTAGGTTTTGGCTTAGCAACAGTGGCAAGTGGCATTGGCTAGCCGAAAAACCTGCGAGAATTGCTGCTCTCAACCGAATTCTGTGGCGTGAGTCAGTTCCGTCTCTCAGCTTTTTGGTCATGTTGTCGCTGTCGGGTCTCATCTCTACTCTAGGTCTGCTATCCGGCAGCACCGCCACCGTGATTGGCGCAATGATTATCGCGCCATTGATGGGGCCTATCATTGGGATGGCCTACTCGCTGGCGATCGCCAACCGCCGCCTGTTAAAGAGAGCCTCTGCGACGTTGTTCTTGGGCATCGTGGTAACCGTTGTCACTGCGATACTCATCACCTGGATGGCTAGGGTCAGGACGGTCAACCCAGAAATCCTAGCACGAGCAGAACCGACTCTCATCGACTTAGGCGTGGCGTTAGGGGCGGGAGCAGCGGGAGCGTTTGCGAAGTCCCGCAAGCATGTGGCAGATGCGTTTCCTGGGGTGGCGATCGCCGTGGCTCTGGTTCCTCCTTTGAGTGTTGTCGGTATTGGGTTAGCGCTCAATATGTCAGAGATATGGTCGGGGGCGACGCTGTTATTTGTCACGAACCTGATTGCCGTCATTTTTAGCGGTATCGCCGTTTTTCTATGGCAGCGCTACGGCTCCATCGAGAGAGCACAAGGTGGTTTGACGTTATCGCTTGTGATGTTGATTGTCTTGGGAGTGCCCTTGGGGCTTTCCTTGAACAAATTTTTAGTGGAGTCCAACGTTCGTCAGCAGGTATCGGCTCTGATGCGAACTCAGACGTCTACATTTGAGAACGCCGACATTCAAGAGTTGAGAGTGACGGGTCAAAGAAGAATGCTGCGGGTTGACGTGAGCGTAGCGGCAGAGCCAGATACTATTCGAGAAGAACAGATTCGACAGGTACGGAGGCTGTTAGAAGCAGAGTTAAAGCAGCCTGTAGTGCTGAATGTGAGAATAGTGCCGATGCAACAGTTTGAATCACGACCTGAAAGTTAGAAAGGGTTCTACATTCTGATGCCAGCAATCTCTTCGGCATTATTTTCAGATACGGTCAGGGAGGCTAAGGATTGGGAAGCTAAGGGTTTCTCGTCGAATCCAGTTAGCACTCGTTCTAGTACAGGCAGTAGCCGGTTGACTTGATGCGCTCGAATCAGCACATCCCACACGGGTTCGAGTTTTTTCCAGGCTCCCGCATAGACTAGGTGCCGGAGGCGATCGCGCCAAGTATCTTTGCTCCAGGCTCCTTGGAAAATGTGCGACCAGCGATAAAAGTCACGGTAGGCTTGCCAATATCCTGCTTCTAGCGCCTCCGGAGTAAACTGCATTGGCTGATAGACCGTGTGGCGTGTATCGTACAAGTCCCAGTCGGAGTGGAGAATACGGCCTTGTTGAGCCATCCGAGTGTAAAGCGGTGTGCCGGGATAGGGCGTCAAAATGTGAAATGTGGCTGTTTCGATGCCTTGCTGCACGGCCCATTCCACTGTTCGAGCGAACACCGTTTCATCGTCGTCATCCATGCCGAAGACAAAACTGCCGTTGATCATCACCCCAGCATCATGGAGCCGCCGAATGGCGAGATTGTAGTCGCGATTGAGGTTTTGATATTTATGCTGTTCTCGCAAGTTATTGGGATTTAGCGTCTCAAATCCCACAAACATGCTGCGGAGGCCACAGTCTACTGCTTTTTCTAAGAGCCCAGGTTCCAGAATGGAGGGTACTGTGGCGGCGGCTTGCCATACCCGCCCCATGCCTTTCATGCCGTCGAATAGCGCTTCTGCAAATCTCGGATTACCAAACAGGTGGTCGTCCAAGAAATATAGATGGTGCCCTGGCAGTCGGTCGATTTCCGCTAAGGCCGCATCGACTTCTTGAGTATAGTAAGAGCGTCCGCCTTGATAGAAGGCATCTTTGTAACAGAAGTCACAGTGATGGGGACATCCCCTCGACACCACAATGGAGTTGGGAATGAGATAGTGCGATCGCTTGATCAGATCCCGTCGAATGGGAGGAACGCCTACTAAAGAGCGATCGCGCGACTGGTAGCGAGGAGCCGGATGTCCTGCCCGAAAGTCTTTGAGAAACTGAGGCCAGGTATCTTCTCCCGGCCCTAGAAAAATCGTGTCGGCATGGTGTGCCGCTTCGTCTGGCAGCGAGGTGACGTGCAATCCCCCCAAAGCGACATAGCTACCTTTGGCACGGTAGTAGTCTGCCAGCTCATAGGCACGATAGGCAGAGGTGATATATACCTGTATGACCACTAAATCGGGTTCATCATCCAGATTGAGCCGTTCAACGTGTTCATCTTGCAGATCGAGGTCGTCGTCTGGATCAAAAAAGCTGGCGATCGTGGCTAGGCCGAGGGGAGGAAATAAAGAATATTTGATCGGTCGCCAAAAGGGACTCAACGCTTCAGTCAGTGCGGGCAAAATCAGCTTTACTTTCATCGCAATAGCCTCAAGATGATCAGATAAACCCCTGTGAAACACAGGAAGATACCCGTATATTTGCTTAGCAATCTGGGATAAATCTATCTATCTAAAATTCAACTAAAATCCAAAATCTAAAATGCTAGATATAACAAGCACCGATCGTAACCAGTCCAATTTTGAAATCAGGATATTGCTTCAACATTGAGTCAAACCGAATCAATTCGTGATGATTCTCTATTGTTCGTAATATGGTGCTGCGCGCTGATATAAAACCAATAAGCGTCTCCATCAATATCTGTCCTAACCTATCTGCGCATTGCTATAGTTCGATGATGCAACGTCCCGTCTTAAATGATTTAATCGCTATTTTGGGAACAAGACTGTCAAGCTAAAGGCGACGAAAATACGGTTAGAATCTGTTCGAGAAAAGCATTTTGAAAGCTTCCTGACGCGATCGCCTCTTTCGGTATAGAGAAGGTAGCGTGGAACAAAATGTCCAACTGACAAGGGTTCTACGTTTTTCTGATAATTCAATCGGGAACAATCCCACTGCGTTCCGGCGTCGATCCGGAATGTGTATAGAGCGGGCTTCGATGGTCGCCTCGGTCAATTCAGTCTAAGGACGTGAACCGAGCTTGCTGATCTCAGTCTCTCTAACCGTAGCCTTCTTAGATGTCATGTCGGGAGGCCGTAGGGTAGAGAAAGTGTGCCTGATTTTAGATTGCCGATTTTGGGTTTTGGAAAACGTTAAAAAGAAGTGGAACGCCGGAGGGATGAGCGCAGTGAGTTAGTCTAGGAGTAATATGTTGGGGTGTTTTCATGGCTCAGTTTTCGGATCCGAATCGATCTCCACAACCCTTTAATGCGACGGCGAATCAGATAGAACTTCCTGATGCGCTGCATTCTATGGTTCAGCGATTGGTCGATGATCTGCATCCTCAACAAATTATTCTCTTTGGATCTTGGGCTAGGGGAACGGCTACTCGTCGTTCAGACCTTGATTTGCTGATTGTATGTGAGACGAAGGCTCCACCATTAGAGCGGATTGGTCGAGTTTTGAGACTATTGGCGGATGCGCCTCTACCGGTGGAAGCGATCGTCTACACTCCAGAAGAGTTGAACCATAATAGCTCGCTCCCCTTTATCCGACGGGTGCTAGAAGAAGGACGGGTTCTGTACCATGCAGAACAATGATTTTTGGGGTGTATTGAGATGATGCCATGAGTATGGAAAAGCTGCGTCTGAATGCATATCGGTGGTATCGTCAGGCGCTCGACGACTTGGATGCGGCACAGGCTTTAGCTGATGCGAATAAGTATCCGCAGTCGTGCTTTTACGCCCAACAATCAGGCGAAAAGGCGATGAAATCGGTTTGGTTCATTCATGATTTAGATCCGTGGGGGCATTCGGTCGCTCGGCTGATTCGAGATTTGCCTGAGGCTTTGCGACCCAACTGGATGCCTCTGCTGGAGAACGCTTTGGGACTCGATAAACTCTATATTCCGACTCGATATCCAGATGCGCTGGCGGAGCTGACTCCTGCAGAAGCTTACACGAAGCGGGAAGCTGAAACGGCGATCGCCTTAGCTCAAACGATTCTCGACCAAGTTGGGCGTTTGTTTATTTGATCGAACGGATTTTACTCTGGTTTGGTGATTGAAAGAAGGAGTGGGCGATCGCCGCTCTTTTTTATAGTTCAGCTTGCTGGTCTAGCCAGTTGTTAAATTGGGCGATCGCGCTCTGAATTTTGGGCATCATTCCTGGAGCCATCTCTGCCAGTTCAAGCACGTAGTCGGGTCGCAGATCATCGCCATACTTGTGATGCACGACATGGCGAAACCGTCGATAGGCGTCGAGATCGATCAACAGTGTGCCGCTCCAAAGGGGTGGACGATTTTCACCTCTTGGCTCCGCGACTTGACGCAGTAATGCCTGATGCCAGTTTTCACCTTGGGGCAAGCCGTCATCGAGTATTACTGCAACACGTTCACTCATGCGTTCGCAACGACGGTAGAAGTCCATTAGGTAAGATGCCAATGTTCGAACAGCAAAATCTTCGGGAACTGATGAGGCTTGTTGTGTTGCTCTCGTGAGAGAGGTTACTGTCTGGTTGAGCGCATTTAATTCATCGTTCAGATGTTCTTTGAGGGTGAGAAATTTATTATCGGGCATGGGAGTTTCTTGTAGGATACGACGCCGAACGGCAGGATTGATGGTTTCTAGGCGTACCAAATCAATGGAAAGCCAGTCGGGGGCGATCGCCCTCACGGCATCGACTGCGGATAACCATTGCTTGAAGGTGAGTCCTGCTACGGCTAGATCTAAGTCTGAGTTCCAATGCCAGGGGCTTTGTCCTGCCAGGGAGCCAAAGATTCGTACATCGGTTGCGTTGAAGCGATCGCGCAATACTTGCTCACATTCTTTTGCCACTGCCCATGCAACCTGCTGGCGCTGGTCTAGGGTTGTGGGTTCTGTGGTTGA
>CAKZMO010000751.1 GCA_937128595.1 uncultured cyanobacterium
GCGCGGCTTCTCCATAAATATCTGTCCTAACCTATCTGCGCATTGCTATATCGCTATATGAGCTAATTTGAAACGAGAAAACAAGGCCATAGCTGCGAAATATTGACCTAATCAACAAACCTAGGGAGTCTCCAAACAATCGGATCAAACTCTTCGAGAGAGCGCAGGATTTGGTCAGCCTCGTGGTAGAGCATCGGATCAATGGCTGGGTCAGGAACAGCGACAACCCTCATTCCTGCCGCTTTCCCTGCCGCAACTCCTGCCAGAGAATCTTCAAACACCAGGCATTGAGCCGGAGTCGTTTCTAAGCGCTGCGCCGCAACGAGAAAAATATCGGGAGCAGGCTTCCCATGAACCACAGCTGAATCATCACCAGTGACAACGCAGTCAAAATCTTTCAGCCAGTCATTGTAGTCTTGAGTTTTCAGCGAAAAAGGCCGTTGAGAAGAACTTGTGGCGATCGCCTGGGGAATGTGGTGGTGTCTCAGATGACGGGTCAGGCGACGGGCACCTGGCATCGGTCGAGCCTGCGGATAGTATTGCTCAACGAGGGTTTCTTTTTCTTTCAGATAGGTGTCCACATCAATGGGCAGATCCACCGCGTCAATCACGACTTGTGCCGAGTCAGGGGCGCGACGACCTGCTGTTTGGGCACGAGTAGACGGGGCCAAAATTTTGCCATAGCGCTGGGCGATCGCCTGGGCGACCTCAAAAATCAGCGGTTCAGTGTTGAGCAGCAATCCATCCAGGTCGAAAATGACATGGGTGATCGCAGAAAACGTCGGCATCAGCAAGTCCTGATTAGTTTTCTTAAGTCGGACTAACTTGAACTAGCTTTCTCGAATGAAGTAGCGGGAAGTGCCTTCCATTGGAGAGCGATAGAGCATCAGCTCAGTGCCCTCATTTAATCGATAGAGGCGATAGATCGCTTCATCTACGGTGACTTGCTGCTCCCTGGGAATACCCACGTTTTCCGGAAAGTATCCGCCTCGTGTCACAGGGGTATAGCCCTCTAAAATCGAAAACGCATCGTCGAAAATGAGCGGATAGCTATCTGTGAAATAAGGATCGGTCTGTAGTGCAGACAACTGCCCTTGCGACAAGACATTGGCATCGTTTGCCATTTCTTGCAGCATGACAAACTGGAGCTTTCCTTCTCGCAAAAATTCCTGTGCCCAAGCGGGAAATGTCATCGTCACACTGAGGCAGCTGGCGATCGCCATTCCGGCAATCCAGGTCAAGGGTTTAAAAAAGCGCGTGTTTAAAGTCATAGCGTCTAAACTCATAAACGGTAAAGTGCAAGACAAAGGCATAAAGGCATTGACGATACAACCTGAAGAAGAGCCCCGCATAAGATTATTCTGCTGCTGACCACAGTCTAGAAGCACTTCTCAGAGCAACTTACTAGACATCATCTCGTCTTCTCCAGGTCTTCTACATCAATGGTCTGTCGTAGATTATACGTCAGGTCACGATAGGCTATTAAACAAAGCACGAGAGTAGCGGAACGTGTCCCGATCGATAGACCCTGCCGTGAATTGATAAGTACATCGTATCGACTTCACGCCCTTATTCGTTCTCCACATCGAGAGAAATCGTCCAAATGTTTCTCTAAAGGTTCTTGAGGCATATGTTCAAATCATGTTCTTCAAAGAGAATTGACTTGCTAGGAAGCAACTTAGATGTCAAACTTTTTTCGGTATCCGTTTCTGCTGAATGGCCTATAGCGTCGCTCTTACGGTCGGATTGACCTGTCACACTCTTTGAACTGAACCCTGTCTCGATCCGTTAACTGACATGGCACAACGCTACGTCCGAGTCCAAACTAAAACTGGTCAACTCCATTACGGGCTATTGCAACTTGACCGTCGAGTGCAAATTCTTGATGCGCCTCCTTGGCTCAAAGGTCAGCCAATGGAACAAGAGTTAGAGCCAGAGAGCTATCAGATTCTTGCACCTTGCGCCCCCTCAAAAATTGTGGCGGTGGGCAAGAACTATCGGCAACATGCTGCAGAAATGGGGGGTGAAGTCCCGTCAGAACCGCTGTTGTTCCTCAAACCTTCAACGTCAGTCACATCTGACCAGTCCTTGATTTTCTACCCACCCCAGTCTCAAAGAGTCGATTATGAAGGAGAGCTGGCTCTGGTTGTTGGCGATCGCTGTCATGATTGCAGTCCAGAAGAGGCGGCTTCGAAAATTTGGGGCTATACCATTGCCAACGATGTCACCGCACGCGATCTACAACAAAAAGACAGGCAGTGGACTCGCGCCAAGGGTTTTGATACCTTTTGTCCTCTCGGGCCTTGGATTGTCCGCGAATTGAGCGCTGGGGCAAAGCTAGAAACCTTTGTCAATGACGAGACTGAGCCTCGACAATCGGCTTCAGTTGATGACATGGTGTTTGCGCCTGAGGTCATCGTTTCCTACATTAGCCAAGTGATGACGCTGCTTCCTGGGGATGTCATCCTCACGGGAACCCCTGAAGGGATTGGTTCGCTGAAAGTGGGCGATCGCGTTCGCATCAAAATTGAAGGCATCGGAGCCTTAGAAAATCTCGTAACGCAGCGTCAGCCTGCCGAGGTCATGCATTAGCAAGCTCGTGGGTGTGGTTATACATAACTAACTTTTTCGACCTAGTCCATGAGGCAGTGCGCTAGGCTGAGCTTAAGTTTGGGTTCTTAAACCTAGTGCCCCCCATGAATAGTTCTCCGATTCCTTCTACAATGCTGTTTGAGGCCAATACGCTTGATGGCTCACCGACTTATCCCCTGCGGCTCTGGCAGGTTGGTGTTTCTGCAAGCACTGTTCCTTCTGAAACGATCGTGGTGATTCACGGACGCCAGAGCGCGTATGATGAGTCGAGCGATCGCCCTCCTCTTTCAGAGCTTTATCCAAGACTATACGGACTGGCAACGACGCTGGCTCAGTCTCCTACTGCACAGATTTTATTTTTAGATGGACAGCAAGCCCTGACCGACCCGTCGTTGCCCCCCTACGACGCAGCCGGACGCATTCAGCTTGTGGCGGATTGGGCGGTGTCTGTACTTCAAGACATTCCCAATCTGACGATCGTGGGTCATAGTCTGGGCAGCTACGTGGCGGCAGAGGCAGCAGCGCAACTAGAAGCCGAGCGGTTGATTGCTCTCGATCCTGCCTTTCCTGGTCAGAACTATGACGTAGACGAGTCCACGCCAGGAAAACAAACGGTTCGAAACTTTAACCAGTCAGCCCAACATTCCCTCGCATTCGTTGTGGCTGATGGATTCTTTCAGCTTGGACTAGCTGGAGATAATCAGCAGGCAGGCACAGCTCACACCTCTTTGGTTGCCAGGTTTAATGGATTAGGCGGCATTATGGATGCCAACGAAGCCCACGGCGCAGTCGTAGATTTGTATGCTGATTTGAGCCTCTATCTCGATCCTGGAGCCATTCCTTTTGAGGATCTGTGGTCACGGTTAGAGGGCGATCGCTACGACAATTCTGGCGATCGCCGCACAGGACTGCATGAAGGCGTTGCTTATGCTGATCGAGACGAGAACGACGTGTGGCGGCTGGAGCGGATTGATAGCGACGGACAGGATTTCTATTTCGTCAGTGAGGCGCTGGGCAATGCCGATTCTCTCGGTCTGGATGACAGAGATGAGCACAACACTATCATCACCCTGCTCGACTATACTCTTGACGACGCAGCTCAGGACTTAATTCTAGGAGGTTACGGCGACCTCAACGGCGCAGGAAACTCTCGTGATAACCACATTTGGGGCAATGGTGGCAACAACCAAATCCTAGGCTCTGGCGGCGATGATACGATCCAAGGCGATCGCGGCGCAGATCTTTTAACAGGCAATGCCGGCGCAGACCGTATCTTAGGGAATCACGACGATGACATTCTTGTGGGTAGTGGGGGTGACGACATCCTCATGGGTGGCGCAAGAGATGACATTCTTCAGGGCGATCGCGGCAGAGATGTGATGAATGGAGGCTTTGGGGCTGATATTTTCGTCTTGCAAGCCGTGGCGGGACTCGATACCATTGAGGATTTTAAGGTATCTGTCGATCGTTTTTATCTCGCTGATGGGATGCAGTTCGGAAGCCTGACACTGACTCAACGAGCGTTCGGAGTCCTAATTCGCCAAAACGACTGGGCGATCGCGCGAGTGGTTGGAGTTTCGGTAGAAGAGCTAACTCCTGATGTGATGCTGGTCTAGAAAAGTTTTGAGAGCACACAGGCTGAGGTCATGTCTGCAACAAAAGAGGGCGATCGCTGGCGATCGCCCTCTCCGTTAAACAACCGTATATCCTCTTGAGACCTTCATCGGTCACTGTTTAAGAAAACCTATGAAATTCAGAGCTTAAGAGACCAACGCGATGCGGTGACTCCATATCTCCTAGTGAGATTCGAATGCCTCGTAGACTTGCATCAGCAAACCTGCAATGTAGCCGTAGCCCATAGCACACTTAGGAGCACAGGGGTGCTCAACTGGCCCAACCGTTGCCACAGCAGCAATGCCGTAGAAACCAGCGGTCAAACCAGCCATTTCCGGTGTGCCTTTCCAAGTCAACGTGTACTTAAACACATCCTTGGCGGTCAGTTCGCTTGCTTCGAGGTCAATTTCGACAGCTTTTGCACCCACACCTTCAAAGGAGAAGCACACTGTCATGCGAGTTCCCAAACAGAGCAGCAAACGAGTCAGAGGACTGTCGTTGAACTCGATATCAACATCAACTTCAAACGCTTCATTCGACGCAATGATGTAGGGAGACTGAGCAGGAGCAACATCTTTAGTAAGCTCAGGCTCGCCTGCCAATCCACGGAGTCTGAGGTTGCAAAGCGTGAAGTAAACGGGGCCAAGAACGTTCTTAGAGTGGGTTTCGGTGCCACCGATTTGAACCGGAATTTGCTGACCGACTTTCCGAATTGCTGTGTTTGCCATGGTTAAAAAGATCCTTTGTTTTAAGGTTAGGAAAAAAGTGAATCAGTAGAGAGAGCTTGATTGAGACTGCATGGAGAACCCGATGGAGTCATGGCTTAGATGACTCCACCAAACGTTCGTTCGCTCCTACTTCAGCCATGTCGCTGAAGTAGAGGATTAGTGAGACTCAAACGCGTCATACACTTGCAGCAGCAGACCTGCGATGTAGCCATAGCCCATGGCGCACTTAGGAGCACAAGGATGCTCAACTGGCCCGATAGTCGCCACGGCAGCGATGCCGTAGAAACCAGCGGTCAGCTCGGCCATGTCAGGCGTGCCTTTCCAAGTCAACGTGTACTTGAACACGTCCTTATCACTCAGTTCGCTTGCTTCTAGATCAAGCTCAACGGCTTTTGCGCCCATCCCTTCAAAGGAGAAGCACACCGTCATGCGAGTTCCCAAACAAAGCAGCAAACGAGTCAAAGGGCTGCTGTTGAACTCAATATCAACATCGACTTCGAACTCTTCATTCGACGCAATGATGTAGGGAGACTGGGCAGGGGCAACATCCTTAGGAAGCTCAGGCTCTTCGGCTAGACCGCGAATTCGCAGGTTGCAGAGCGTGAAAGAAACAGGCCCCAACACGTTCTTGGAATAGGTCTCAGTGCCGCCGAGCTGTACAGGAATCTGTTGGCCAATTTTCTGGATGGTATCTGCCATAATAGAAGTCCTTCAGTTGATGATTATTGACTAAGGGGTTGACAAGGTTGGACGGTGAAACGAGCAGCTGGTTTTTGACTCTCCGGTTTGCTCTGTTGATTCGCTCAACCTTGTATTCATCATGTCAAAGCGAAACGACTCTGGCAGTACCCAACGCGGGTACTCTTCTCAGCAAAATTTCGTCAAAAAGCTCGGAAGTTCTTTCAGTTCAAGCTTTTCAGAAATTCAGATTGACCCTGAATTTGATGCGATCGCCACCTAGAGACCATTAGAAACGGGCAACTAAGACAGCAAACGAAGCGAAGCGATCGAGCAATCGCTGCTGAAGCAGGCTGACCGCGATCAACTTAAGGAAGTGAGCCAAAGTCGCTGGAATCGATGGAAATGGAAAATGCTACGTTCCGTATTCTTCCAATCGAATGTCACCTTTCTCAGCTTCAAGCGATCGCCCCATCAACGGCGCATGCAGTCACAGCTCTCCAGATTGACCAGCCTTTTTCTCTTCAGGTAACAGTTGATCTGTTGCCGAGTACCGCGATCGCTCTGCTCCGACTTTCTCCCCAAATTCGAGTCGATTTCTACGCCAAACCCATTACGTCAGGCGATGGATATGAGTTGGGAACAGTGGCGATCGCCGCTCAGCCGACTCAGCACACCTACAACATCGAACAACCTCTGGACACACCGTATAATTTGGGGCTGACCCACCAGGGACTCTATCGAGTCGGTGCAATTCTTCGAATTGGCGCACCCGATGGCCCTGCCCTACTTTCGGGGTTGCTCGAATCCCTCGTGGTTGAAATTTATCTCGGAGAAGTGTCCAACCCTCCCAAACGCAAGTCAAAAGATTAGAGCCGCCCTTCTAAAATGCCTCTCCTTCTGCTAAACAGGAGCGAGAAAATATGGTACTTTTCTTTGGCGTTGCACAGCATGGAATGATGCGGAAAGATTCAACTCATGGATGACCTG
>CAKZMO010000752.1 GCA_937128595.1 uncultured cyanobacterium
CGTCACCTGCTCTACGGCGCACCCAAAGCCATTCAGCTCGTGATCAAAAATCTGCATCGCCGGGGCTATGCCGAACCCAACGAGTGGAGCCGACCGATGCCTACAGAGCGTCCTGGTGAGGTGATGTGCATTCTCACCAAGACCGTGCAGCTCGACTAAGGCCAAGTTCAAAATAGGCGATCGTGGGAGGGCATCTCAGTTTTGCAAGGTTGCCCTCATCCCCTAACCCCTTCTCCCTAGGGTAGAAGGGGAACCGGAATTTCAAAGTACCCCTTCCTGATAGAGAGGGATTTTGGGTGAGGGTTACAACCGTGAGATGCACTCATGTTGTGGGGGCGATCGCCGTATTGCAAACTCCCACCGCAACTACTCAAAGAAAAGTCTCTTCCGCAAGTAGAAATGAGCCTTATGGCTGTGCCGCAACGCCTGCGACTGAAATGCGAGCGACAGAAATAAGGTTTCGGAGGGGCTGCCAAGCGATGGATCTTAGCCCTAGCGAGGCGATCGCTGGTTAGCCCGAACTATTCGCGAGCAAGTTAGAGATATTGCCAAATGGCTGATTTGTCCCACCGAGCATTGTTGAGCAAGAATACTTCTGATCCCCTAAGGTATAGATAGATGGTATCTTAGACGTATCTATTGGTAGTTCTCTTGTAGAGGCTGGGTTCAATGCAGACGAATGATTTAGGCTTTGTTGCGAGTATTCTCTTTGTACTTATTCCAACCGTCTTTTTGTTGATTCTCTATATTCAAACGGCTAGCCGTGAGGCGAAGTAAGCTCTAAAGCGACAGATTTGAACTCAGTGCCTAGCACGGGTTCGAATTTTTCGTTTAACTGAGTTATATCGCAATATTTCATGAAAAGTGCCCTAAGTTTTTAGGGCACTTTTTTAATTAACTTTGAATTTACGATTACCTCTGCTGTGGCTTACTCCAACGGATCGACTTCACCCTCACTTTCCACCGGATCAATCGCTCCTGCCTGACAATCTCGCAACCACAGCCGCACCCCTTGAGCAATCACCCCCTGACTGCTATTGCGTGGCGGTGTTGGGGGATCGCTAGGGGGCAACCCTGCCAACCGGGAATACATAAACGCCAGATGCCATCCCTCCTGAGTCTCCGCCAAGAAGACCCAGTGATAATGCTGCAACATGACGATTTCGGTCTCCAGATACTGCCGCTCCAGCGTCGTAAAAAAGATCGACTCAAGTCCGTTTTTTGATAACTCTTCTTCCGTTGGGAGCAGACCATCTCCACGGGGATCAAGGCTGTCGAAAACCAGCCTCTCTGCACGAAGAATATGGCTTTGGGGCGCAAATGACCGCTCAGAACGGCGCGATCGCTGACTGACCCGATTGCCGTAGTTGGGCAAATCTCGCAACAGGATCGGTGCAAGCGACTCGACCTGTTGAGGGCAATGAGCCGGAGGACGAATAAAGGAAGTTTCCGTTGGCTCCTCTTCTGCTAAGGCGAATGATCCCACCGTTCCCCATGAGCTAACAGTGAGAGCCATCAGAGTGGCGATCGCCCGTCCTCCTTTTTTCCATCGATCAACTACGGTCATACCGTTATCTCTATTGAGTCTTACCGCATTGTGAACGAAATAACGCAGAAATTGCTTACTGATCCGACACTCAAAATCTAAGATCCAAAATTCAAGATCCAAAATCAGCGGCGTTTCACAAACTGAAACTTACCCAAAATCCATTCTTGATCTCAGCCATAATGCAGGCATCGTCACCGCCGTGAGGTTCAGCGTTATGGTTTCTCCGATTCACTCTTCTCAAATTGCGACATTCTCCCAGAAGATTCTCGGTCGTCCGATGCAGACTCTTGCACTCACGACCGTCCTTTTGGCTGGGCTGACCGGAGGATGTGCTGGTCGGATGATGGAAACAACTTCTGGTGACGCTCGGGCTCCACAATCCAGTGCAGAAACCAATGCAGAAATGGCCGTTCCAGAAACCTCACCCGAACTGAGCAACGACGCGATCGCCGGATCTGATGTCGGGGAAGAAGCCGTAACATTTGTCGCTGATGCCCCTCAAGCTGCTCCTCAATTGGTGAAGCGAGCTGAGTTATCTGTAGAAGTTGAAGATATGGATGAAGCCATTCAGCAAACAATGGCGATCGCCCGTTCGTTGGGCGGAGATGTCCTCACCTTGCAAAACCAGATGCCCTCTAATGAAACCATAACTCACAGTGCTTTTGTAGAACTGCGAGTGCCCCAAAATCAGCTTGACGACATTCTCGACCAGCTCGCAGAACTCGGCACTGTAGAGCGACAGACTCTCAGCGCTGAAGATGTATCGGCTCAACTGGTGGACTTTGAGGCACGGTTGAGGAATCTACGAAAAGCCGAGGAAATGACCTTGGGAATCATGGAGCGATCGGGTGAGATTGGCGAAGTGTTGCAGGTGTCTCAAGAACTCCGAAACATTCGCGCATCAATTGAACAAATCGACGGACAGTTGAGTGCGCTCAAAACTCGGGTCAGCTATTCCACTATTTCCCTAAATCTCACTCGTCCAGGAGCCGCAACGCCTTCTCAAACGGGGATCGTTTCACAGCTTGGCAACAGCTGGAAAGCCGCAACGGGATCGATGGCCGCACGAACCATCGACGTGATTCAACTCGGTATTTGGATTTTGGTCTACAGTCCCTACTGGTTAGCGATGGGTGCTGTGGTTTGGGTTGCAATCAAAGTGCTGAAGCGTGACAAGGGCTCCACCCAGGAAAGCCAAAGTCAATCTGTATCCTAAATCTGCGGTCTAGTCTCGATTAACCTGTTAACCTACGCTTTTACCCACTTCAAAACCATTGGGGATCATCGCTTCCAGCTTCAGAAATCGACCGAGGGCGTTTACCAGTGATGGCGGCCAGCGACGAATCTTTTGTAGCCACTCCGTATCGCGATACCGCCGATCAAGCCCGTAGGCGGCGACCCAATTGCTCTCGGCTTCTCCCTGCAAGCCTTGATCCCAGAGAGCGGCAGTGAGCGCAGCGCGGGCATCGGCAAAGCTCGGATATTTGCGGGCGAGTCCCTTCAGGTTCTGAATCGCTTTGCTGGTGTTTCCCGTTTCATACAGCGCCAGATCATAGTTAATCTGAGCTAGCAAAAAGCCTGAATCTATCTCCATTGCACGAGTATAGTCGGCGATCGCCTCATCCCAGTTTCCTTGGCCTGCCTTCGCATTGCCGCGATTGTTAAAGGCAGCAACATCATCGGGCTCAAGCGTCAACACTTGGTTATAGTCGGCGATCGCCTCGTCCCAGCGGCCTAAGGCTTCCAATGTTGCGCCTCGATTCAGATATGGATCGGGTTCTAGAGGAGCCAATTCAACTGATTGGTTGTAGTCCATCAGAGCTGCATCCAGATTGTTTTGGCTGGCTCTGACATTGCCGCGATTGCTCCACAGGGCCGCACTTTCAGGAAAGGCTTCGATGAGCTGTGACCAGTAGGTTTCTGCGGTTTCAAAATCTCCAGTCTGAGTCGCACGAATGGCCTCTGCTTTGAGCGACTCAAATGCCTGAATCTCTTCGGCAGCAAAGACAGGTGCAGAATCGGCGATCGCGGCTGGAACCCCTAGCAATCCAGCAATGCCAAGGCTCCAGATGAACAGCCACACACATAAATTTCGCAGAGTCTTATGGATCACTTTCGTCACAACCGTATAAAAAGAATAAAGATGTGTAGCGTTTGGTCGCAACTCGAAAAACGCCCTCGGTACCTTTTGATTCATGATCCCCAAGATATATCAATCTCAAATGATTTGTAAGAGGAGGGGCGGGTGCAGCCCGCCCCTCCTCTTACTTAGCAGTTCACAAGCAATTTAGTATCGCTATAGACGCTATAGATAAGTACGATTTGAATGAATGATCCCCATCGCCCTGATCTCATATGCCGAAATCTCATATGCCGAACTTGGGCTGACGGTTCGTTTTTTTGGATGCAGTTCAGTCTCCCTTCGATAAACACAAGGGGAATTGCAAAAGTTTGTTAAGCTGATAGAAAATTTGCAACAATCTGGCACTTGCGCTAGGCAACCGCATTTCTGCCCCGTCGCTCAGCTTTCGTTGCCTACTCCTATGTTAGGAGTCCAAGCTTTGTTGGCTGTACTGAGCTGTTCTCAATTCATTTGCTGTTCTCACCCCTAGATTCTGGAGATTCTTATGCTTCGCTTAGAGCACATCAGCAAAATCTATCCCACAGGTGAGGTACTCAAAGACATCAACTGGGAAGTGAAACCGGGCGATCGCATTGGTCTTGTGGGAGTCAATGGGGCAGGTAAATCGACGCAGTTGAGAATCATTGCGGGTGAAGAAACACCAACCGACGGTGAGATAATTCGTCCGTCAGATATGCATATCGCCTATCTGACCCAAGAGTTTGAGGTTGAGCCGGACTGTACGGTGCGGGAAGAGTTTTGGAAAGTCTTTTCTGAGGCCAATCGCATACAGCATGAGCTGCATCGGGTTCAGAAAGAGATGGAAACCGCTGACATGGAAGCTCTAGACGGCCTGATTCACGAACTCGACCGATTTCAGCGAAAGTTTGAAGCCCTGGATGGTTATACGCTAGAAGCTCAGATTGAAAAGATTCTGCCAGAAGTAGGGTTTGTTCCCAGCGATGGCGATCGCCGCGTTGACGAGTTCAGCGGTGGCTGGCAGATGCGCATGAGTTTGGGCAAAATTTTGCTGCAAAATCCCAATCTGCTACTGCTGGATGAGCCGACCAACCATCTAGATTTGGAAACCATCGAGTGGCTGGAGAATTATCTCAAAGGGCTAAACACACCCATGGTCATCGTGTCCCATGACCGTGAATTTCTCGATCGCCTCTGTACCCAAGTCGTCGAGACAGAGCGGGGCGTGTCCACCACCTATCTGGGCAACTACACAGACTATCTAATGCAGAAAGAGGAGCAAGCAACGGCTCAACTAAGTGCGTTTGAGCGACAGCAAAAGGAATTAGAAAAGCAGCAGACCTTTGTGGAGCGATTCCGAGCAAGCGCGACCCGCAGTACCCAGGCTAAAAGCCGCGAGAAACAGTTGGAGAAAGTGGAGCGCATCGAAGCGCCCATTACGTCAGGAAGAACGCTACACTTCCGCTTTCCTGAGCCCCCGAGAGGAGGACGAGACGTGGTCATGCTTGAGAACATGACACACTTTTACGATGACAAAATTTTGTTTCTGGGAGCAAACCTAGAAATTGAGCGGGGCGATCGCATCGCCTTCCTAGGGCCAAACGGTAGCGGCAAATCTACCTTACTCCGCATGATTATGGGCATGGAGCAGCCGTCTGAGGGCCAGGTCAAGCTGGGAGAGCACAATATCGTACCCGGCTATTTCGAGCAAAATCAGGCTGAAGCCCTTGACCTCGATAAGACGGTCATGGATACCATTCACTCCGCTGTTCCCGATTGGAAAGACGAAGAAGTTCGAACATTGCTAGGACGGTTCCTTTTCAGCAAAGATACTGTGTTCAAGACTGTCGAGGCTCTTAGTGGTGGCGAAAAAGCACGTCTAGCCCTAGCGAAGATGCTGCTACGTCCGGCCAACTTGCTGATGCTGGACGAGCCAACCAACCATCTAGACATTCCAGCCAAAGAAATGCTGGAAGAGGCTATCCAAAACTACGAAGGCACGGTACTCATCGTTTCTCACGATCGCTATTTCATCTCCCGCACAGCCAACAAAATTGTCGAAATTCGTGATGGCGAACTGCGCCTCTACCGAGGAGACTATCACTACTATCTTGACAAACTGGAGGAAGAGAAGGAAAAGCAGCGTCTAGAGGCGATCGCCGCTCAAAAAACAGCGAAGGCTGCTGAAAAACGAGACAAGCAAAAACAAAAGCTTCAAGAGAAGAAAAGCCAGAAAAAAGAGAAGGTCAAGGCTAACGACGTGTAGGGACTTGAATTAGTCCGGAGGCTGCGTTAAATCATCGAATAGTTGGATTAAAGAATCGGGGCAGTTTCTGGTTCACGTTCGATCTGGCTTGCTACCTGGCTTCCGCGTATTTACGACCGCACCGAAGACATGTCGGTTCGGTAAGCAGGCTGGTCTAGATTGCTGGTGGTGTTTCTATCAGAAGAGAGTGATTTTGCTTATGTGCTCGGAACTCTCGGTACTGAAAACCTTCGATATCTATTGCAACGTTTCTGCACATCACATCACACTGCGTTACTCCAGCTAATATGGCAAATTCCAACGACTGATAATAGATCCAAATGCCAAAGGGGTTGGCAGCAAAGGCGATCGCCCCTATGTTGATATCAGCTTCCCTTGAGTTGAAGTGTGAACACACTTGAAAAAAACATTAAATAACTCAGGAATAAGTTTGAAGAGCTATGGACGAACTTCGAAGCCACTCTTATCATTATTTTGGACTGGTAATTCTAGATCAACTGTCTAGGTTAGATAGTTTGCAGCTCACAAAACATCGAAACTGCGTTTTTGATGGCGAGTGTGTTCTCATTCTGTCAAACAGTCTATCTAATGAGAGTGTTTGAGCAATTGTCAACGTTCCTTCAAATCCCACTTAGAGGATGTTTGAGAAGTCGTCAATGCGACTTCAGATCCCCCCTAGCCCCCC
>CAKZMO010000753.1 GCA_937128595.1 uncultured cyanobacterium
TCGGGGAAATTTCGATTGAGCGAGATGCGGCTATAGAGTGGAATCGCAGTATCGTGCATCGTTTTGGCTTGAGAGTGACAAAGTGACAAGAACCATCTCCATTTTGGGCGATCGCTCCTCCATGTTGTTCTGTGGCAATAAGTTTCGAAGGCAACAGGTTTGAATCGAGGGCGAGATGTTTTTCGAGGAGGTCGTTGATGATGGAGCTACCCTCAGCAGTTTAGGCAAAACACGCCACAATATCAGCCTGCGCTTTTTCCAAAAGCTTTTGCTTACTGGTACTCAGATCTTAGCTGCATCGTGATGAGGAAGGAATAAACTTCTGCTAATAGGCGAAGGAATCATAAAGATTTGCAGGATTCATTTTAGTTTTCCTGATACTTCGTGTTGCTGATGAGAAAGTGAGCAGCAACTTTGGAGTAATACAATATGCCTCGGTTCAGAAGCCAATTAGATTTCAGTGCTGTCAACTTTGGTCGTCAAGTCAGTCTAGAATTCAGCCCTCAAGAAGCTGTAGCAGCCCTCATATACTTTGCAATTGCTTCTGATGGCTACGTCACAGATGGTGAGGCAGCACTGGCTAACATGACGATACGCAAGATGGATCTCTTCAAAAACTATCCTTCTGAGGTCGTAAGTCGGATGCTGACGAGCGTCGGTAGAAAGTTTAAGGAAGGCGATGTTCATGAATGCTTTCAAGCTATTCGAAATTCAATTCCTCAGCACTTAATCCCTACAGTTTTTGCCATAGTCACAGATTTGGTTATGGCTGACGGCGAATTTGATGATGACGAGCAGCAATTTTTGCAACATCTCTATCAGCTTTTTGAGCTTGATGCAGATTTAGCCAGCACGATTCTTCAGGTTATGTCAATCAGGCACGGTGGGTAACGTTATGTCATTTTCTCAGGCAATTGACCTCATCATCTTTTCTCAGCATGGCATGAAGGACGATAACAAGCAGATGGGAGCTTTGGCGAATAAGCTAAAAACGCCTCAATCTCTTGTGATTGCTCCTAACTTGGGTCTTGTTGACACTTTCTTTGAAATCGAACCCCTCATCAAAAGACTTGAGAACACTGCTGAGCAAACATTTAAGCAGTATCCCAATATTCCTGCTCGAATTGTGGCAACGTCTCTTGGTGGTGTCATTTGGGTAGAAGTCCTCGATAGGCATCCCGAATGGTGGAGCCAAATTGAGTCTTTGGTCTTGCTGGGTTCTCCTATTGGTGGTGCTGATGCAGCTCGAATTGTTGACCCGTTTGGCTGGGGGATTGGCATCGCAAAGCATCTGGGTGAAAATCGTCGTCCAATTGCCGAAAAAATTACGGCAATAATCCCCACTCTGGTTGTAGCCAGCAACTTCACAGGGGGTGGAGATTTCATGGTTTCAATCGAGTCTACCAAGCTCAAACACGCTTACTTTGTGCTTTTGAAAGGTGTGACGCATAACGGTCTTAAAACAGATTCTAAGGTTGTGGCGGCAATTCAAGAGTTTTGGTCACAGCCTAGACAACCGTTGCCAGCACCCCCAAAAAGTCTCGTCTCAGAGTTAATTGAGCACTTTCGAGCTGTACCCGGCATTACCGACGCGAGTGAACGACACTTTTCTCGATCAAATACTGTTTTTTCTTTTGCTGACGGAACCAGTATTCGAACTTGGACAAATCTTGTCGGTGTAGAACATGTTTTTGTTGCCAATTCGCAGGGAAGGTGTGAGTATGCAGCCTTTGTTGGGTGGGTGCATACGTCTGGACTTCAAACGGCGATTGACGAAGCGATGAGTTGCTTCACCCCTGCACTGAAGTCATAACAGGTGCTGGACAAAAGAAGGGCGCAAAGAAATTTACAGAAATTGTTTCGTGTGGAGACTCATCAAACATCATGATTATTCGCAACTCCATTGCTTGTTCTGTAGCGGTAGCAGCAGGAATTACTTCACCCATGCTATTGACGAGTTTTGTGATGTGCCTATGCCCTTTTGTAGGAGCGGCTGCATTCACAAGCGCTCTTTGCACTATCGGTGGAAGTCTGATCGGTGGGCTTTTGGGGCTAATGATTCTGGGTGTTTTGATGGCGATCGCCACCTATATCTTTATGCAAATTCAACTGGCCTGGATGCCTATTTAATTTCCTATGGAAGAATTTTACAAAATTGTAAAAAGAGCTAGTTCCAAGCAACGAGCTAATCTCTCGAAGCTAACTGAAGCAGGTTTTGGAGACTCACCGAAAGCTCTCAGAGATCACATTAAGTTCCTCAGAGCAGGAGCGATTGGTCAAATTTTCTACGACAAGTCCTGGAAGCAGGTCGTGACTGATGTTGCCGATCATGTTCGTATCGATTGGAATGATGCCAAGCAGGGTAGACCCTGGAGGAAAATTCCCACAGCAGACATCGAGAACGCTGTGGTGAAGAAGCTGTTCAAGCGAATGATACGAAAGCTTTCACCTGAACAGCAGGAACAGATTGTAATGCAGATGAGGGGTAAGACAGACAACCGTGAGCTTGAAGCGTTGCTGGCAACAGGTGGGGTTATGGCCGTAGCTAAAGGCAGCGGCTTTGGTGTGTACCTCATGGCAAGTACGGTATTAGGCGGCATTACTAATGCTGTGGGCATTACGCTTCCGTTTGCCGTTTATATGGGCATGAGTCAGGCGATCGCCTTTGTGATTGGCCCTGTGGGTTGGGTCGCTCTAGCTGGAGGGATTCTCCACTCGATTAATCAACCCAATTGGGAAAAGCTCACACGAGCTGTTGTTTACGTGGCCTTGATTCGAGCGTCGTCAGATGGGGTTGAGCTACCGCCTTCTGGAGGCTGGGAAAGTGCAATCAAAGATAGCCTCAATGAAAACTTGAAACAAGCCAAGATTGATCGAGCGAATCGAGAGCGAGAAGAGTTTTGGAAACAACGAGAAGCAAGCACTGCAACAGAAGAGAAACAAGATCTCTCCATCAATGAGGAACCACTAACACTAGAAGACGAGATAGCGATAGCCATAGGTAAGTTTGGAGGTGACAGACAAAAAGCGGAAATCTTTATCAAGCTCAGGTCAATCATCTCTTATGAGCTAGGAGTGAATGAAAAAGATGTGAACCTTGATACTCATCTGTCTAGACATCTGAAAGTTGAATATATGGACTTAATTGAACTTTCGATGACTCTAGAGGAAATGTTCGGTGTTGCAATATCTGACGAGGATCTAGAGAGAGTAGGGGTGGGACAATTCGATTGTCTTTCGTTCTCACCTTCGGGTGGGGGAAAAGATTATTCAAGATCCGAAGACTGCATCGTTCGGAATTTCGTAGAGTTGATTGCTGAAAAACTTATTTAAGCCACCTCGAACCCAGCATCCAGCGCCACCAGCTTCTCATCGACGGTATTCTGATCCACTCCTAGATATTCCTGCAAAGCTGCGAGACTCTTATGACCCGATACCCGCATCAACTCACTAAGGCTCCATCCTTGCTCATGGAGATGG
>CAKZMO010000754.1 GCA_937128595.1 uncultured cyanobacterium
TTATTAAACAAAACTGAAAATGTTGGTGTCAAGAAGATTACAAATCCTGCTATTGGGGGGTGCGTGCGTGTCTGAAGCGATGATGGGCGGTTGCAATTTTTGTAACTCCTCAAGGCGTTCTGTGGATCTGTGACAAGGTAAAGCCTGAGCTGTTGGAGTGAGGTGTTATGAAACGTATCCAAATCTTGAAGGCCGAAAATCTGGACATGAAAAATCGCAAAGTTCTAGCTCAAACGGGCTGGTTGCTTGCCTGTGGTGGATTTGGCCTCGTCAGTGCGATCGCCCTTCCTGTTATGGCTCAGCAGATGGCATTGCAAGGAGCGCCATTGTCGACTGGATTGATCGCTTCAGCTTCAAGCTCCTCAATTTTCCCGACTTCTCTATCTCAACATCCGAATCGATTGGCTCAAGCCTCTCGTCGTCAGGGCGATCGCCCCTCGGCTCCAACGACTCCAACTGCGCCAACGCATGGTGGCCTTTATGTGTCTTCGGAAGCTGGTGAATCGCAGGCTTTTCCTCTCGAACATACGGATGTGACAGCCCAAGTGAGCGGCAATGTCGCGCGGGTTGAGGTGACTCAGACGTTTACCAATCCCTACGACGAACCTTTAGAAGCGGTCTACGTCTTTCCATTGCCTGATGAGGCCGCAGTGGACAATATGGAGATTCAGATTGGCGATCGCACCATTCGGGGTGACATTAAACGGCGAGAGGAAGCCCAGGAAATTTACGAGCAAGCTGTTCAAGAGGGACGCACCGCAGGACTGCTAGAGCAAGAACGCGCCAATATCTTCACTCAGTCTCTGGCTAATATTCGTCCTGGAGAGCAGATTGACGTGACGATTCGCTACAGCGAGAGTCTGACTTTTGTGGGAAACGACTACGAATTTGTGTTCCCAATGGTTGTAGGGCCGCGATATGTTCCTGGCAGTCCGGTTGCGGAGGCGGGCGATACGGATCAGGTTCCCGATGCTTCCCGGATCACGCCCCCTGTGCTGCCCCCTGATGTGCGATCGGGACATGACATTGCGGTGACGGTAAATCTCGATGCTGGAGTTCCCATACAAGATGTGGAATCTCCCTCCCATGACATTCAGGTTCAGCGTCAACGGTCAGGTGTTCAAATTCAGCTTGATGCTAGTGATACGATCCCGAATAAAGATTTGATTTTGCGCTATCAGGTCGCTGGATCTGAGACTCAAACAACTGTGCTGACTCAGGCTAATGAGCAGGGAGGACATTTTGCGGCTTATTTGATTCCGGCGGTGGAGTACGACCGAGATGAAATTGTGCCGAAAGATGTGGTGTTTTTGATGGATACTTCGGGGTCGCAGCGAGGCGAACCCTTGGCAAAATCTCAAGAACTCATGCGCCGTATGATTGAAGGTCTCAATCCTAACGATACGTTCACCATCATCGATTTTGCCAATACGGCAACTCGGCTATCAGAACAGCCTCTAGCCAACACGGCAGCAAATCGGCAGCGGGCGATCGCCTATGTCAATGCATTAACAGCAGAGGGCGGCACAGAACTGTTAAACGGTATGCGGGCAGTTATGAATTTTCCACCTGCGGAACGGGGACGCCTGCGGAGCGTTGTGTTGTTGACGGATGGCTACATTGGCAACGAGGCTGCGGTGATTGCGGAGGTGCAGCAGCAGCTTCAGCCCGGAAATCGACTCTATAGCTTTGGGGTAGGCAGTTCGGTCAATCGATTTGTGCTCGACCGATTGGCCGAAGTCGGTCGCGGCACGATGCAAGTTGTGCGCCAAGATGAACCCACAGAAGCGGTGATCGAAACGTTTCTCAGTCGTATCAACAATCCAGTGCTTACGAATATTGAACTGGAGTGGCTAGGAGAGGGTGAAGCCCCAGAACTTTATCCTTTAGCAGTTCCAGATTTGTTTGATAGCCAGCCTCTAGTGCTGTTTGGGCGTAAAGCTGATGGCCGCAATGGACGACTGCGAATTTCAGGGATGACGGCTGAGGGCGATCGCTACGAAGAGGTTCTTCCAGTGAGTTTTGACCAGGGCAGTGATAACGGGGCGATCGCCCAACTCTGGGGACGGGCACGCATCAAAGACCTGATGACCCAGATGTACAGTGGCGAGACTGTATCGGGTGTTGAAGCTGTGACTGAAACCGCTTTGGACTACAGGCTGCTTTCCCAGTACACTGCTTTCGTTGCGGTGAGCGAAGAAGTAAGAGTCGAACCCGATGGTACCCGCCGCACGGTTCAAGTCCCTGTTGAGTTGCCGGAGGGAGTCAGTTATGAAGGAATCTTTGGGCAGCAATCCAGTGCTCCTAATCCCAGAACTGCAGCATTCTCTCGAACAACAAACTTGAGAGGACAGATTCGCCTCTCCATGGATCCTTCATTCACAGCAGCAGATGACCTGGAAACTCGTCTGGGCAACCGTCCTGCAGGTTCGGGGGCGATCGCCACAATTCAGATTGAACAACTTGATGGCGACCTAGCCGCTGATCTTCAGCAAGAACTAGAGTCAACGCTGCGAGAACACTTTGTTCGTAGTGTGTATGAGACGCCAAGCTCCCAGGGCGAGATTGTCTGGCAGATTCAGGTACAAAACGGACAAGTCGTGCAGGTGCTATTGGACGAGCAGCGCTCGACGACTCAAGACCAAGCTCTCGTGGATTCGATGCGGCGATCGCTCCAGGCTTGGAGAGGTTCTCAGTCTTTCAGTGGACAACTCCGGCTATCAGTATCCGTCATGCCATAGTTTCTGTCTCATCTAAAAGAGGGACAAAATCTCTGTGTCCCCTTCAGATAAAGTCGTTGCAGATGGTTGAAAACCTAAGATGGGTGTCGTAATCCTTATGGACTTTCACTGCACAGCTTAGTTGGAAACCTCGGCCATCTCAATGACTTGACCGTCCCAATCTTTCACTAAGAAGTTGAGGGGCTTTTCCCGGCGAATCTTGTGCTTGACGCCTCGGCCTTGGACTCTCAGTAACACTTGTTCTAGACAGTCGCGGTCAAAACATACATGGCGCTGTCGATCTTTTTGACCCAGACTTGCGCCTGAGATGACGTGAAGTTGTGTATTTTTCTTAATTTGATACCAGAGGCCATCTGGGCTGTAGCTCTGGGAGGCAGAACCCGACAAGGCTCCAGGTGCAGAGTACATTGGGTCGAATGAAGAACCGCCCAACGTTTGTTCGTAGTTGTAGTAGTAATGCAGGGGCACGTCTGCGGCGGGCAGGTCAAGCATTCCTTCATAAAAGCGGCGAGCTAAATCTAAATCTGACACCATGACGGTGTAGACCTTGGGGGCACTGGTCAAAAACATCCACATGGCTCCGGCATATGCTACCAGAAGCATGACCATAATGCCTTGTGTTGAAAGCAGGCTATCCATCGACCTACGAACCTCGATTTATCAATAACGTTTTGCTAAATTAAATCCGTTCCAAAATCTAACGGTTTGGGGGCGATCGCCACAGTGCTCCACGAACATTGCTAGGTGAATGTGTGCTCAGAGCAACAAAAAGCAGATCACTTTCTGCTTACCAGTGTATCAATGGATTTCTTCACTCGGGGCTGAGGCGTCACAGATTCACTTTTGGCTGGGTTAAGCCCGGATTTTATGAAGAATGAATAAAGTTGAGAGGAAAACTCGGATCTTATAAAGAAATGATTTGTCAAGGCTCAAGCATTCAGATTTCCCTACACCCCGGACGGTCTCTGGGGGATGTTTTTGAAGAGGCAGACCTGGAATAATGTTAAAAGGGAAAGCTTTTTTACTTAGAAACGTTTCTCTTTGACAGAGAGAAGCGCTGGCAAGACGACAGTAGAGCAGGAAATCGAAATACCGCCATCGAGGTTTTTCAGAACTCGATGAATATTACAGAGGAAGGAACGGAGACAATGGCAGGACAAATTTTACTCGTTGACGATGAGCCGGGTCTGAGAGAAGCGGTACAGGCTTATTTAGAAGATAGCGATTTCACGGTTCATGTGGCGAACAATGCCACCCAGGGATGGGAATTGCTGCAACAAGTGTCTCCTGACTTACTAATTTCTGACATTATGATGCCGCAGGTGGATGGCTATCAATTTCTGAAGCAGGTGCGTGAAGATGCTCGATTTCAGTCTCTGCCTGTCGTATTTCTGACTGCTCGAGGGATGACGAGCGATCGCATTCAGGGCTACCAAGCGGGGTGCGATGCCTATCTGCCCAAACCGTTTGATCCAGATGAATTGGTGGCAATCGTACAGGGCTTGCTGGATCGGCGGGCTGCTGCTCGAACGGGCGAAGGGGATGCTCCAGATATTGCTGAAATGGCGCGTCAAATAGCAGAAATCAAGGCTATGCTGTCTCAGAAAAATGCGATCGCCCAATCGACGCCTTCTGTCAAAATTGACTTTACGCCCCGTGAGCAAAGTGTGTTGGAGCTAGTGGCAGAAGGGCTGATGAACAAGGAAATTGCGCGGCGACTCAATACGAGTGTTCGCAATGTCGAAAAATATGTCAGCCGTCTGTTTGGCAAAACGGGAACTAGCAGCCGCACGGAGTTAGTGCGATATGCTTTGGAAAACGGTCTAACTCAGTAATCCTGATATGCTTCAATGGTTAGCAGAGCTAGTACAGCTCATACTTCAAGAGCCGACATTCGATGCTGCCATTAAACACGACATGGCGGCGTGCAGGACGCAGACCAATGCATTTTGCTAAATCCAAATTTCCGCAGAGCACATAGGCTGTCCAGCCTTTGAAACGCTGCTTAAACACATCTCCCATCAGCCGATAGAGATCTGTTAGCTCTTGAGCATTTCCTAGTCGCTCTCCATAGGGCGGGTTGCAGAGAATCACGCCGCGATCGCTCGGAGGGTCGATCTCTGCCAACTCCTGCTGGCTGAACCATACATAATCGTCTACGCCACATCGTTCTGCGTTGAACTGAGCCTGTTCGAGCATGTCAGGATTGTGATCGCTCCCCATGATCACCATAGAGTCGAACTGGCGATCGGCATGAGCCTGGATGCGTAGGTCTTGCCAGAGCGCCGCGTCAAAGTCTTGCCACTTTTCAAACGCAAACTCGTCTCGAAATAGCCCCGGAGCGATGCGAAGAGCTTTGAGGCTGGCTTCGATCGGTAATGTACCTGAGCCGCACAGGGGATCGAAAAAGGGGATGTCTGGTGTCCAATCTGTCAGATTCACGAGAGCCGCTGCCAACGTTTCTTTGAGTGGAGCGACGCCAACTGCAGGACGGTATCCACGCCGATGAAGGCTGCTCCCAGAGCTGTCAAGACTAACTGTGCAGTGATTGTCATGGATATGCACGTTGATGTTGAGATCGGGTGTTTCTACATCAATGCTGGAGCGCTCTTCGAATTCTTGGCGCTGCTGATCGACAATGGCATTTTTCACCTGAAGCGCAGTGAAATGGCTGTGGTTGAGCTGAGTATTTTTGCCCGTAGCTCGAACTGCAAAAGTTTGTTCTGGACTGAGATAGTCTGCCCAGTGTATCTCTTGGATACCCTGATAAAGCTGATTTGCGTTGTAGCATCGACACGTATGGATCTGCATCAAGATCCGAAAGGGGATGCGTGCCCACAAGTTGACTCGATAGAGCAGAGCGCGATCGCCCGTAAATTTGACGCCTGTGAAAGTTGGCTCAACATCGCTGGCTCCGAGCTGCTTCAGCTCTTGTGCTGCCAGTTCTTCGAGCGATCGCGCCACGGTTGCAAAATACTGCATGAATATCCCTTGTTATGCGCCAATGAGCGGATTGGAATGCTCATTGGATGCGTGTGAAATAGAGCCTATGGCTCATCGGTTTCGCCTGCATGATACGAACTCCGCACCAACGGCCCCGATCGCACATGGGAAAATCCCATCTCGCGGGCGATCGCTCCAAGTCGTTCAAATTCCTCAGGCGTCCAATATTTTTGCACAGGCAGGTGCGCTAAAGAAGGCCGCATGTATTGTCCTAAAGTGAGGCGATCGCACTCAACGGCTCGCAAATCTTCCAGAGCTTCTATGAGTTCGGTTTTTGTTTCGCCATGCCCTAGCATCAATCCAGACTTGGTAGGAACTTTAGGATTGAACGTTTTCACGAGTTTCAGCACTCGGAGCGATCGCTCATACTTTGCGCCACGACGGACAGGCCCTTGCAATCGACGCACCGTTTCGACGTTGTGGTTAAAACAAGCTGGAGAGGCTTCGACCACAGTTTTGACGCGCTCGGCCTGTCCTTGGTCGCCAGATGACCCGCCCCAAAAGTCTGGTGTCAACACTTCAACTTGCGTCTGGGGATTGCGTTGTCGGATAGTATTCATGACCTGCACAAACCAGGATGCGCCGTGGTCAGGCAAGTCATCCCGTGCAACAGAAGTCAACACCACATACTTGAGCCCCAAAAGCTGCACTGATTCTGCGACTTTGTCCGGTTCCTGAAGATCGAGAGGCATCGGAGCATGACCCTTGTCTACCTGACAGAAGGCACAAGAGCGCGTGCAGGTGGCTCCCATCAGCAAAAAGGTTGCTGTTTGATTGCTATAGCACTCTCCTCGATTAGGACAGCGTCCTTCTTCGCAAATCGTATGGATGCCCCTCTGCTTGACAACTTTTTGCACTTTAGAGATGTCACTCGTTTTTCCGATAGGTTTTCGCAACCAACCTGGTAACTGAAGTAATTCGGGCTTCTCAGAAAAGCGACGATGGCTATTTTCCTGCTGAATCTGCGTCATGGGCTTTGCTCGGCTTAATCAAATGAGGAGTGCTGACTGGGGCGCAGTTGGGAACTGCCTACAAAAAATAGACTGTGATTTTCCCTTTTCTAGTCTACAGAGGTACTTTATTTGTCATAAAAGCAGGTAGAGTTCAGTGACATTTGTTTCGTGCGGATATGTTTTATCAGATGAAATAGAGCTAGATTTGGGATAACTCAGTAGTATCTAGAGTAAATACAACTCTATTTCTTTGCATAATTCTGATTAATTCAAGAGAAATATTGAAGTCGCTGCTCTGTTCAGAAGCTAAACTAGACGATGCTAGACATTAGATTTAGGCTGACTTAGGAGTATTCCTTTTTTAGCTGTAATTTTTGGTCTCAGTTTCTCGCTCTACTTCTTCTACTGTTATTTTGTTTTGAGGAGTCTGTCGTGGCAAATCATAAGATCCTGGTCATTGACGACAGTCGTGTGATTCGCAATATGGTCAGAGATATGTTGCCCAAGGGCAATTTCGAAGTTTTGGAAGCCAAAGACGGCATTGAAGGGCTGAATTCGATACGACAAGATCGCCCTAACCTCATCATGCTAGATTTCCTGCTACCTCGTATGAGTGGCTGGGAAGTCTTTCAGCATATTCAGGAACAGCAAGAGCTGCAGCGAATTCCGCTGGTTTTGATGTCAGGTCGGCGCGAAGAAGTCACAGAGAAAATCTCTGAGCCATTTGAGTATTTTGAGTTCATCGAAAAGCCTTTTGAACAGAAAGAGCTAATCGAGGCAATCAAATCAGCGATGGCTAAAGCAAAGCTGACTCGTCCCACGGCGATCGCTTCTTCTCCCGCAGCACCTGTAGATAGTGCAGGCAGTAGCCAAGAGCTTGAAGAAATCAAGCAGAAGATGGCGAAGATGCAATCAGAAATTGATCTGCTGAAGCAGCAAATTTCTAAGCTGCTGAGCTTTATCAAGCAAAAGCTGCGTTAGATCTTGAATGACGTCTAATCTAGTTCGCGGCGACCTTCTAGGGCTCGTGCTAGCGTCACTTCGTCGGCGTATTCTAAATCGCCACCGATGGGTAGCCCAAAGGCGATGCGGGTCACCTTGGTAAAAGGGCGCAAAATCTGACCCACATAAAGGGTCGTCGTTTCGCCTTCCACGCTTGGACTAATAGCCAAGATGACTTCTTCGATCTCATTTTGGCTCACTCGCTGAACGAGCGGCTTAATCGTAAGTTGTTCGGGGCTGATGCCGTCCATCGGTGAAATGACGCCACCTAAGACGTGGTACAGACCTCTATACTCGCGAGTTTTTTCTAGCGCGATCACGTCCCGAGAGTCTTCGACCACACAAATTGTGGAGCGATCGCGGTTAGGAGCACGGCAGATGTCACAAACCGGGTCGGCTGAGAGATGATAGCAGGTAGAGCAGTACCCTACCTGTTGCTTTGCTTCGAGTAAGGCTTGAGCCAAGGCTTTAATTTCTGCATCTGGGCGCTTGAGAATATAGAGCGCGAGTCTCTGGGCAGACTTGGGGCCAATGCCAGGAAGCCGTTGGAACTGCTCGATCAAGCGAGCGAGAGGACGAGTATAAACTTTGAGCCTCCTTGAATATTTCGGTGAAAATGCAATCGAAAAAAGTATCGTCGTGAGCTGGCGTAGTCTTCACCATTCCCTTATCTCTGATCCTAATCGATAAATACAAAGCTGCGATCGCCCATCAGTCCATGTCTGGCTGTGACACCATTGCGGGTATTGCCGATGTAAAAGGGCTGTCGTGATACGAGTTTGAAGGCAACAGATCCTCCCGATTGAGAATTAATGCGTCCGGCATGAACTGCCGCAGAACATATGGATGAAGAAGCTTGATAAATGTCGCTGCCCCATACCGGAGCAAGATCTCCCTCCGCAGGACAGTACACTGCAAAAGACTGCTCTTTGGGGCGCAATGAAGAAGGCTGTGTAGAAGGAACGGTGAGATTGTTTGCTGTTGTTATCCACGTGGCGACATTAATCGGCAAAACTCCACGTTCTGTAACCATGACTCCGGCAACAAAATCTCGCAGCGTTGTGAAGGTAAAGCTGCCTTGCCATTGATCAATGCGGCTTGATGTGATGCCGTTTTGTGAACTCTCGGAGTAGGTCGATTGCCCTGGAAGGATGCGGATGGCGATCGCCCCTCCTTCCTCGACGGTAATGAACCCAGCGTGAACAGCAGCGGTACAGATAGATGAATTATCGCTGTAGATGTCACTGCCCCAGATTTGTTGAGGCGTTCCGTTGGGTGGGCAATAGAGCGTAATATCATCGCCCCAACGTCCCCGAAACCGATCGGCACGGATGCTCCAAGATATCGTCTGAATCGGAGTCGTTGTCTGCTGCGGAACGCCTGTTTCTTCGATTGGGAGAGGCTCTAGTAAAGGGGGGGCAGACTGAGTATTGCCTGCTTGAGGCTGACTGATTAGGAGGGCGATCGCCAGGGTTGTGGCTCCCAAAACGGCCATTCCAAGTTGCTTGACTCTTTTCCAACGTTGCATATGGTTTTCCTAGCCGACACAATTCTGATGAATTCAAATTTGATGAATTCCAAGCCGTGAAGTTTCTAACTTTATGCCATCCCTTCAAGTGGCATATCTTTATGTTCCCACGGAGTCGCTGAGGTCAGGGTCAACTCCTTGATTCCCTTGTCCAATCTTAGAAGTGAAACTCGATGCTCCCAATCTTGGGTATTGGCTGCGTACTGTAGAGCTAATAACGCAGTAATGCCGCTAAGACCTCTATACAGCGGGTTTGGGGAGTGAACATGGGAAAGCGCGACTTCGGAAACACCGTGAATCAGGCGAAGCCAATTTCGCTAGGCCGCCGTCAGCAGGTTGTGAGCAACAGCTTGGGAAGTCATGATTCCGCTGATGTCTTAGAAGTAAGACTCAAGGGGCGCAGTGGCTTCAGCGCTGACCTTGAGTTTACGGGCGATCGCCCCAAAATGGCGTTGTTTCGTGATGCGAATCAGGACGGACAGTTTCAGCGACGAGAGCGGATTGGACGATCACGGCGATCTGGGGGTGCTGAAGAGTCCCTCATTTCTGCGAGGCTTGAGGCCGACACGTATTACTTACAGGTGACGCCAAGAGGTCAGGGAGATGCTGATTACCAGCTCACGTTGAATGCGGATTCTCCCGAAGAATCAGGGCGAAACTTCAGAACTCAAACCACTCGTATTCCGAAGAAGAACTGGAATGCTCGGTTTCTCAATCGCAGCCGGAGCGACCTGACGGACTATGAGTCCTACAACTTCAACAATCCCGATGCAATTGTGGATTTAGGGAGTCAGGGCAAAAGAGGTCGAACTGTTGCTCAGCTCAATGTGGATTACGGTAGGAGCAGTCCTGATCGGGTGCAGAATAATCGTTTTGCAATGGAGGCTTGGACGCGAATTCGACTCAGATCAGGCAAGTTCTACAAGCTAAGCAGTGATTCAGACGATGGTACTCGATTCTTAATTAAACATCGCCGTAGCGGTGAGGTACTGGCTGAGTTCAACGATAACTGGAAAAATCGCAGTGTCAGAGACGATGAGTGGAGTCAAATTATCACTCCCACTCAGTCAGGAGGGTATGACCTCTACATGCAGTATTACGAGAATCGGGGGGCATCTGAGATTGATGTCACGCTAGAAAAAATGAGAGCCAAGGGTGAGGTGTCAGCGGCTCTCCTCAATGTTCGGAGTAGTCCGACGACGCTAAACAACACTCCTGTCGATGTGCTGAGTCAGGGAGAAGTATTCAAAATTAAGCGTCAGGTGCAGTCTTCTAACGATACGGTCTATCAGGACTGGTATAAGGTGGTGACGGCTGACAAGACGCGAGGCTACGTGGCTGCTGGTTCCGCGTTTGTCAACATTGTTGGTGAAGCCTCCGATGTCTATACAATAGGAGGAGGTGCGTTCGAGCCACCCATTCCAGATGATGGGAATCCAACTGTTCCAGGCAACGACAATCAAGGATTGATCAGCTCTAGCGTGTGGATTACGTCTGACGACAAAATCTCGGTTCGTGCCGATAAGAGTATTTCAGGGTTTGAATTAGGGCGAGTCGGAGCCGGAACTCCGCTGACGTTGATTGAGAAGGTAACAGGCGATCGCTACCTCAACAGCTATGACTCCTGGTATCGTGTCCGATTGAGTCTCAACGGCCGTGATCAGGAAGGCTACGTTGCTGCGGCCTATGTGGATGTCTTGAACGATGGTGGACTCTACGAAACTGGGATCTCCAAGGACAACAACGCATACAAGGCACACTTGAACGAGGTGGAGAATCCAACCTACTATTGGGGAAGTTACAAGCCCCATGTCGAGCAAGCTGCATCACGCTATAGCTGGTTAGATGCGTCTGTCGTTGCCGGAATTGGCTCTCGCGAGTCGGGCTGGGGACGGTTCTTGAGTCCTCGTGGGCCGAGCGGTACCGGAGATGGAGGACACGGTCGCGGTCTCATGCAGATCGATGACCGCTATCATCAAAGCTTCATTGGTTCAGGTCGATGGAGCAATCCTAAAGACAACATCGACTACGCAGTTGACCAAGTTTTGGCAAACTACTACAGTCATCTAGATCGAAACACGGCTCTGGAAGGTCGGGAGCTATTACGAGGGGCGATCGCCGCTTACAATTCAGGTCTCAGCAGTGTGACACGAGCGATTAGCCAAGGACGGGATGTGGATTATTACACCACAGGTCAAGACTACTCGTGGGATGTGCTGAATCGGGCTGGCTTCTTCCAACTCAACGGTTGGGCGTAGCGTATAACCACAAGATTCTGAAGCGATTTCAAAGCGTCATTTTGAGCATTGCTTCAGAGTTCGAGGGAAAGCTCAATCGGCTATTTTGGCGCAGATGTAGGCGATCGCTCCGCGCCAAGGGACAACTCGATCGGCGAGTTCTTGAGCAAGAACGTGCTGTACCTGCTCCAATTCTGATGAAGACAACGTGGAGGCAAGGCGATCGCCATAGCTAGGTCGATTCTTTCTTGACGTAAACCACTGCTGAATCTGTGCATGAGAGATGGAAGTTTCCGTGGTTACCTGCTCTATATCGATTTCAGCCATCCATCCTGCTGCTTGAAACCAACTTTCTAAGTCCTGCTGATCCCAATTCACCATTGGATCGGCAGGATCGTTATATATAGTCTCTTCTGCCTGTTCAAGTTTTGTATAGAGCCGAACGCCTAACCGTTGAGGTTCGAGAAAACGATAAATGCGTTGAGCCTCGTTTGGAATACTTTCTGCAAGTACTAGTCTCGCGTCGCATCCTTGAGACGCTTGAGTTGAGCGAGAAGAGTACAGAAACTGATGCAAGATTTTGAGAACAGCGACTTTATCGAATTCTGCCATAAGAACATTTCGTCCAATCAGGCGATCGCACGTTTTTTCCTTCAAAACATGCTCAGGTAAGTCATGAATGGTGGCTGGCACAATTTCAGGGCGACTGAGTTCGGGTAACGCTAGCGCCAGTTCTCTCAGTGCTTCTGCATCCTCTTGAGTCTGCACACAGGCATACACTCCACCTTCAGGAACTCGTCGTACGGCTTCCCATGTCAGCAAACCACTGCCTGCCTTGAGATCGACAACCACATGATGGCGTTGCAGGGTTGCTTTTTGAAATAGGCGATCGCGTACGTCTCCTAATCGTTGTCCAGTTTGACTCAGCGTACGCTGGAGCCATCGCTCGGCAGTTTTGTTTGTCGGACTGAAGGTCAGTATTTCTGGTAGAGCTATGCCGATACCTTCGATCAGAGCTGCTAATTGAGCTTCTCGTCGGCGTGTCACCTCAAGATGAATGGATTCCTCGTACCCCCTTTCCGATGGTTGATAAAATACTTGCCCCTGAAGACCTTGCGGTAAATACTGTTGAGCGACCCAGTGTTCCCGATAGGAATGAGGATAAAGATAACCTTTGCCATGACCAAAGCTGTGTTTGTCCCGATTTGCATCTCTCAAGTGGAGAGGCACGTCTTCTTCTTTCTCTCGTTCTATCGCAGCAAGAGCATCGAAAAATCCCATGACCGTGTTGGATTTTGGGCAAGTTGCTAAATACAATGCAGCTTGAGCAAGAGGATAGCGTCCTTCAGGCATCCCTACGCGGTCAAAGGCTTCTGCACAAGCCATCACAACACCTACAGCTTGGGGATCAGCAAGCCCTACATCTTCACTCGCTAATATCACCATGCGCCGGAAAATATATCGTGGATCTTCACCTGCATACACCATTCGCGCTAGCCAATAGAGAGAAGCATCGGGATCTGATCCCCGAAGGCTTTTGATGAATGCACTGATAGTGTCAAAGTGAACGTCCCCTTCTTTGTCATAGAGAACGGCCCGTTGTTGAATTGAGTCTTCAGCGACTTCTAACATGATTCGAATCTGGCCGTCTTGATCAACAGGAGTCGTCTCGACAGCCAATTCCAGCGCATTGAGGAGAGCACGGGCATCGCCATTACATACTCGAATCCAGTGGGCGATCGCCTCTTCATCAATTTGAACGTCTAAATGCCCATATCCACGCTTGGGAGTGGCGATCGCTTGTTGGACAACTTGTCGTAAGTCATCTTCTTCCAGATGCTTCAGCTGGAAAACGCGCGATCGGCTGACAAGCGCTTTGTTTACTTCGAAGTATGGATTTTCTGTGGTTGCTCCGATGAGGATCACCGTGCCATTTTCGACCCAGGGTAAGAGAGCATCCTGTTGAGCCTTGTTGAACCGATGAACTTCATCCACGAAAAGAATCGTTGTCTGGCTATAGCGTCCTCGCCGATCTTGAGCAGTGGCGATCGCTTCACGAATATCTTTGACTCCCGACAAGACTGCATTGAGCGAAACAAAGTGGGCCTTTGTCGTGTTGGCAATTACACGAGCCAACGTTGTTTTTCCAGTCCCAGGCGGCCCATAGAAAATCACAGAGGAAAGCTGGTCAGCTTGAATAGCACGACGGAGCAAGCGCCCGTACCCAATGATGTGGCTTTGACCTACCACATCATCAAGCGTATGAGGTCGCATTCGAGCAGCAAGAGGAGCATCCGCTTCTTCTAAAGACTGCCGATGCTGTTCAAAGAGATCCATAAAGCTTGACTAACTTTGCGTAGCTGGGCATTTCTAGTGTAAGCCTGACCAAAACAGTGCTTTCAGATAACCCAAGCAACACACTTATGCTAAGTGACCGAAGTGCTCAACCTTCTAACTCTTTACAGATGTGATTGAAAGAACTCGAAAAAGATTTCGAAGAATGTTTCTGGAGATGCAAATCGCTCGTTTCCCTTGCTGTGAAAGCCTTCGAACGAAATTGCCAGAACTCTGACAAAGAACTTTTTTTCAAGAATTTGCTACTGCCTGTCTGCTTTCCCGCCTTTTGAGCCCTCAGAATCTTTTCGCAGAGGGGCGTTTGGGGATTTCGG
>CAKZMO010000755.1 GCA_937128595.1 uncultured cyanobacterium
CCAGAGCCAACGCCCTCAGCCTGAGTCTCCGAAGACAATTCCTAAACCTGAAGCCGTAACGAACCTGAAGCAGTAACGATGGAGAGATAGCAATGGCAACAGAAGCACTGGGGTGGTGGGGGGTTCCTTTGGCGATCGCCGCTGGAACGATGCGTGGCGGCACACCATTTATCTTCGTTAGTTTGGGCGAATGTCTCACTGAAAAAAGTGGCAAGATTAACCTGGGTTTGGAAGGAACCCTACTCACTGGAGCCATGAGTGCCTACGGAATTTCCTACCTCACCGGATCGCCTTGGTTGGGTGTTCTTGTGGCGGGAGTTTCTGGGCTGTTTCTAGGTGCCATTCATGGCTGGTTGTCGCAGCAGCCTCGCGTCAATGACGTGGCTGTGGGCATCGCCATGATTATTTTTGGCAGCGGCGTGGCGTTCTTCTTAGGCAAGCCGTTCATTCAGCCCTCGGCCAATCAGTTGCCTACGATTAGCTTGGGTAATGCCAGTATGCCGCCTGCCCTGGAAGCGGCTCTGCAAATTAGTCCTCTGTTTTTGTTGGGGTTGGCGATCGCTCCCATCATGTCGTGGTTTTTCAAGTCCACCCGTTGGGGATTGTTTATCCGAGCGGTAGGCGATAGCCCAGAAGCAGCAAGAGCCATGGGCATCTCCATTTTCAAGGTGCGAATGCTCAGCATCATGATGGGCAGCTTTTTGGCAGGCATCGGCGGTGCCTCTCTCTCTCTCTACTATCCAGGCGTCTGGACGGAGCGTATTTCGAGTGGTCAAGGGCT
This sequence comes from uncultured cyanobacterium, assembly GCA_937128595.1. Lineage (GTDB taxonomy): Bacteria > Cyanobacteriota > Cyanobacteriia > CAKZMO01 > CAKZMO01 > CAKZMO01. The sequence goes on from CAKZMO010000755.1 coordinate 782, forward strand.
GATGGCAGTCGCCCTGGTGATTTTTGCCCGCTGGAATCCCATGCTCTGTCTGTGGGCCTCGCTGCTATTTGGTGGTGCTCAGTCTCTAGGCCCAGCCCTACAATCGGTGGGCATTGAGGAAGGGTATTACCTATTCAATGCAGCCCCCTATGTGCTGACACTAGTTATTATGATTTTCACTTGTTCGCCCAAGCGAACGCTGTCGGGTGCTCCGGGAGCTTTGGGAACAGGCCAGTGAAGCGGCGGCACATAGAGAAGACTTCAGCGTTGGGTCGGGCATTGCGAAACCCAACCTGCGACTAAAAATCTCAAATCTAAAATCTAAAATCTAAAATCTAAAATCAGATAGGTGTTTGAAATGAGCGGACTCGGTGGACTCAACAAATCTCCAAATGGCGTTGTTATGGGAGTGGTGCAGCTTCAGTTGCCTACAGTGGTAACGCCCGACGACTTAGCAGCACAGACCCAACGCATCTGTGACATGGTGGCGAAGGCTCGCCGCAACATGCCAACGATGGATTTGGTGGTATTCCCAGAATATTCGCTGCACGGGCTATCAATGGACACTAACCCCGACATTATGTGTCGGCTAGACGGCCCAGAAGTAAAGGCGTTCAGTGCGGCCTGCCGCGATAACGACATCTGGGGTTGCTTCTCCATCATGGAGTTCAACGCCCAGGGAAATCCTTACAACAGCGGCATCATCATCGACAACACCGGTGAGCTGAAACTGTACTATCGTAAGCTGCACCCTTGGGTCCCGGTAGAACCGTGGGAACCTGGAAATCTGGGCATTCCCGTCTGTGAAGGGCCAAACGGCAGTACTCTTGCCCTCATCATTTGCCATGATGGTATGTTCCCAGAAATGGCACGAGAGTGTGCTTATAAGGGAGCCGAAATTATGATTCGGACAGCGGGCTACACTGCTCCCATTCGCCATAGCTGGCAGATTACGAATCAAGCCAATGCCTTTTGCAATCTCATACAGACCGCATCAGTGTGCATGTGCGGCAGTGACGGCACCTTTGATTCGATGGGCGAAGGCATGTTTGTCAACTTTGACGGCACGCCTCTGGTCATGGGCAGCCATCGTCCTGACGAAATTATTACTGCTGAGCTGCGTCCTGATCTGGTTCGCGAAGCTCGGCAACATTGGAGCGTGGAAAACAACATCTATCAGTTTGGACATCGGGGCTATGTCGCCGTGAAAGGCGGTGCCCAAGACTGCCCCTACACCTATATGAAAGACCTAGTTGATGGCAGCTATCGCTTGCCCTGGGAAGATGAGGTAGTGCATACAGATGGCACAAGCTGTGGGTTTTCGACCCCGACACGAGAATATCGCGGTGAAGAGTTGTCTCCTGCTCCCTTGCCCAAATCCTAACCGTAAGGGCATGGCATTACCATGCCCTTACCAAGAAAGTCATCCGTTGGTTGAATTGGAAGGTCTAGTCTATGGGACATTTTGTCGAAGCCGATCCTTACCCTTATCCGTATAACGGAGACCTGCGCCCCGAAAATACGGCACTAATTGTCATTGATATGCAGACCGATTTCTGTGGCAAGGGTGGCTATGTCGATACTATGGGCTACGATCTTTCACTAACCCGTGCCCCCATCGAGCCAATTCGTAAAGTGCTGGACGTGATGCGATCGCACCATTACTGCATCATCCACACCCGCGAAGGCCATCGCCCCGATCTATCAGATTTGCCAGAAAACAAGAGATGGCGATCGCAGCGTATTGGAGCAGGCATTGGCGATCCGGGGCCATGTGGCAAAATTCTAGTGCGAGGGGAAGCGGGCTGGGACATCATTCCAGAACTTGCCCCCTTACCAGGGGAAGTCATCATCGACAAACCGGGAAAAGGCTCTTTCTACGCCACAGACCTCGACCTGGTTTTGACAAAAAAAGGCATCCAGAACATCATTCTGACAGGCATCACCACAGACGTTTGCGTTCACACCACTATGCGCGATGCCAACGATCGCGGCTACGAATGCCTGCTGCTCTCCGATTGCACCGGAGCCACCGACTACGGCAACTACCTCGCTGCTCTCAAAATGGTCAAGATGCAAGGCGGCGTGTTTGGAGCCGTCGCTGATTCGGCAGCACTGCTAGAGGCGATCGCCCCCTAAAGACCATTTTGGATTTTAGATTTTGGATTTTGGATTCTCACTCCTGACTCCTAACTCCTGACTCCTGACTCCCATTTCTTCCCTGCTCTCCCACCCCTAAACGCCCTATGGATACCGCCACCGCTGTCGCTACCCACAAACCTCTGGAACGACCGCCAGAACTAGAGGCGATCGCCATGACCAAGCGCTTCGGCAGTTTGGTGGCACTGGATCAGGTCTCCTTACACCTCAAACCCGGTACCTTCCACGCCCTGCTGGGTGAAAACGGCGCAGGAAAGAGTACCCTGGTCAAGTGCATCATGGGATTTTATCACCCCACCTCCGGGGAGCTGAAGATCGACGGCAATCCGGTGCGGGTCAATAATCCACGCGATGCCCATAAATACGGCATTGGCATGGTCTATCAACACTTCACCTCTGTGCCTGCCATGACCGTGGCCGAAAATCTGGTGCTGTCGCGCACCGACAAGGCTCTGTTGATTAACTGGAAGCAAGAGATGGAAGCGTTACAGGCTTTTGTAGACGCTTCGCCGTTCCGCGTTCCTCTCGATTTACCAATCGCTCAGCTCGCCGCTGGACAAAAGCAAAAGCTCGAAATTCTCAAGCAGCTCTACCTCAACAGCCGCATTTTGATTTTAGACGAGCCCACTTCCGTTTTGACGCCGGGAGAAGCAGACGAAGTGCTAGGACTACTCCAGCAACAGGTAAGAGCGGGTGAAATCAGCGTATTGATGATTTCTCACAAATTTCGAGAGGTCACGGCCTTTGCTGACGAAATCACGGTGCTGAGAAAGGGTCAGTTTGCAGGGCATGGCTCCGTCAAGGACCTAGCCGTGTCTGACATGGCCGAGATGATGATGGGCGAGCGAAAAGAGCCGACCCCCGTCAACAGGTCAGACATCGAGCAGCAAACTCCAGTTTTCAATCTCGTTGATGTTCATGCCAACAAAGATAGCGGGGTCGAAGCTGTGAAGGGAGTGAGCCTTACGGTTCATAGCGGCGAGATTGTGGGGATTGCGGGCGTGTCGGGCAATGGGCAGCGAGAGCTGGTCGAAGTGTTGGCAGGTCAGCGGCAGCCGACTCAGGGCAGCATTCAGGTCAACGGCGAAGACTACCACGCCACCCGTGAAGAAATGACGAGGCATCGTGTATTTTTGCTGCCAGAAGAACCTCTGCGCAATGCCTGTGTTCCCCATATGAGCGTGGCTGAAAATATGGCGCTGCGAACTTTCGATCGCCCACCTCAATCAAAGGGGGTGTTTCTTGTATTGAAGGCAATTCGGCAAATGGCGGCAGGCTTAATTCAACAGTTCTCAGTCAAAACGCCTTCTCCCGAAACACCCGTTAGCAATCTTTCCGGGGGAAATGTGCAACGCACTGTACTGGCGCGGGAACTGTCGTCTGATTCCATCAAGCTCTTAATCGCGGCCAATCCTTGTTTTGGCCTAGATTTCAACGCTGTGGACTTTATTCATACCCAGATCGTTGATGCTCGCAACCGAGGTGTGGCGGTACTGCTAGTTAGCGAAGACCTAGACGAACTGCTGAAGCTATCGGATCGGATTATCGTGATTAGCGAAGGAGAGTTGGTTTACGAAAGTGCGATCGCCAACGCAGACTACAAGCTGATTGGTCAACGCATGGCAGGTCATTAGCCTTCTTACGGCATCTCTACCATCGTCCAGGAAATAATCTCAAAGCTTCATATAGAGTGGGACTATTATCAAATTTTCATGAACTCCTTCTATTCAACTTTCTTTCTGCTTTGAGTTCAAGCATGATGAATGTGTTGGCGCTGAGCCAAACACTTATAGCAAACTTTTTATAGCGAATGAGCCCCCGATGCTTACTGCACCGGGGGTTATTTATAGCTGTAGTCAGCTTATTTAGGACATAGACGTTGTTGTAGCCGCGCGCCGCGCGGCTACAACAACGTCCTAAGGCTAATGGCTGTAGCTATAATAGCGACATTGATTTGGAAAAAATATATTATCATCTGCATGCCTGCAGTCAAGATTGTCTGTCTGGACGTTTCCATCAAGCGATCGCCATTCACGCCGTGAGAGATTTACGCCGTGAGAGAAAGACGAAAAAGCCTCAACACAAATTCTGCGGTTGAGGCTGTGGCCGTGCTTTATTGAGTTCGAATGAGCCAGACGGGCGATCGCTCGAATTAGTTATAGTGCTACGCGCTGATATAAAACCAATAGTTTATGGAGCAGCGGAACTTGAAGAGAACTGCTGACTCAACGAAGATAGAGCTGACCTTTGAACTGAAGAGAAACACCACTACTAGGTAATCGATGCAGACCTTTTCTCAAGGCCACCTCTATGCCTCGGTACTTTCCAGTAACGTTCATTTGAGACGTTTCGATTTGAGACTCTTGAGTGGTAAAGGAACGACCAAGGAAGTTTAGCTGCATGAGGTTCACCATCGAATTTTTGGGGCAATACAAGGATTATGCATTGTCCGCTTGAATTTGTCGGTGCCTTCTGTCCTCTGATCTGAGTGTTTCTCGTCAACTGATGACGTGACAACTATCATGAAAAGCTGTGATCTCTGTTTTCATATTTCGTCACAAAAACTAAAGCCCAGAATGGTATAAGGATTCGAGGATTCGACTGATCACAAAGGCTAGTTCCATCTGGTCGTGCTTTGTTCTAGAACATGATGCAGGGTTAAGACTAAGGCTGACAATCGAATAGGCTTAGGGACAAAAGCCTGAAAGCCGGAGATGAGCGAAGCTTGTTGATTCTGGACGGTGACGTCTGCGGATAGAGCAACCGCTGGAATTGCGTTCAGGTGTCCGTCCGATAGAGAACGTATCCACTGGATCAATTCATGCCCGTTGCCATCTTTCAACCAGATATCGCTAATCAAGAGGCTCGGAGGAGAAGAACGAAAGCAACGAATCGCGTCTGCAACAGATTCAACAACGACCACCTCTGCGCCGAGTCGTCTCAGAAATATGTCGAGGAGCATTCCTGCTGCAACATTATCGTCTACAACGAGAGTCTGGATTCCGTCTAACTTTGGCGGCTTCATCGGAGCATGAAGGGGCCAACATGTGCTCTGTCTTTCCTGGACGACTGAAGCGATAGACATTATGGCTAATTCTAAGTGAGCATTCTATCTCTAAGATTCCTGTTCCTATCAGAAATGAGAAAGGGTCTTTCCCCTTAGAGAAGCTTGACCCAATTCTTGCGTGAGCAAGATTTGCTCCGTAATATTAGCGTTTTAGGAGCTATAAAAATACAGTAATGCTTGCCACGATGGGCGATCGCCCCTGGAGAGGGTCAAGACATCCACTCTTTGAGCTGAGGATCAAGCTCTTTTGTGGTGTCAAGCGTCAATACGTGAGGGCGTTCCTCTTCGGTGAAACTGTCAAACCGTTGCTGGGAGACGAGAGCGGCAGTGGCATCTGCAATATCTCCCGATCTTTGCTGTAGGCGATCGCGCCGAACCTCTTCAGGAGCGTCGCAATAGACAATGTCGATAGGAATCTGATGTTGGCGAGCTTGGGCGATCGCTGCTTGTCTCACTCCAACCCGGTCATACTTCGCGTCGAGAATGATGGAATAACCTGTTTCAGCCAGCCGAATTCCGATAGCCAGAAGTTCGTCATAGGTTTTTTGGCTCATTTCGGGAGTGTAAAGAGAATCGTCTCCTTTTTGACTGAGAGGAATGCCTGCTAGGTGCTTACGGACTGCATCAGAGCGAACCTGTACGGCTCCAAGCTGCTTTGAAAGCGATCGCGCAGTTGTACTCTTTCCAGAACCTGATAGTCCCGCCATCAAGACCAAACGGCCTTTTTTGGGCTGGGTGTATTTCCAGGCAAGGGTGTAATAGTTTGCCGCCTTTTTGCTGATCTCAGCTTTTTCAGCCTCGGAGACAGAGGGATCGCTCAGTAAAAACGAAGTGACTTTTGCCCGCACGTAGGTCTGACGACTCACATAAATCGGCAAGACCTCAAGTCCCTTCCAGTCTCCAGTTTGCTCAACATAGGTGCTGAGAAACAGAGCGCTGAGGTCAGGGCGATCGCCTACTTCGAGATCCATCACGATATACGCAATGTCGAACATGACATCGACAAACCGAAATGGCTCGTTGAACTCAATGCAGTCAAAGAGATAAAGCCGATTGTTCCAAACGCAAATATTGCCAAGGTGTAAGTCGCCATGACATTCCCGAATCCAGTCTTGGTCGATGCGTTGCTGGAAAAGGGCTTGCTGCTCTTCAAAGAAACGATCGGTGTATGCCTGGGTTTCGTCAAACTGTTTCTGAGTTTGGGGGCCACCGATATAAGCTTCTGTTTGGGCATAATTTTCATCAAATGCCTCTCGCACAGCAGCGGCTTGACCAAAACTGCGAATGTAATCGTTGGTCGTCGCTTGCTTATGAAAATCAGCGATGGCGATCGCCAAATCCCTTAGCAACGCTTCAGTTAAACGCCCTTCCGCAAACATGCGGCTCAGCAGTTCATCTTGAGGAAACTGACACATCTTGACGGTGTATTCCACCGCTTCGCCCTCACCGTCGAGATGAAACTGCTCTCCCTGTTGGGTAATCGGTAGGCTATCGACATAGATGTCTGCTGCTGCCCGCTGGTTGAGCCGCAATTCTTCTGCACAGAAATGTTTCCGCTTTTCCAACGTTGAATAGTTGAGAAACCCAAAGTCTAGAGGCTTCTTAACTTTGTACGCGTAGTCTCCTGTCAGCAGAATGTAAGAAATGTGCGTCTGGAGCAGCTGAATCGGAGTTTGTACCGAATGGGGATAGAACTCCGGCTGGAGCATTCTTTGAATCAACGGAGAAAAAGTTGCATCACTCATGAAGCTAGGCGTTCGTAGAAAAACAGGATCGAGGAACAGAAGAGATTTTCTGAAAGGAAAAATCATTAAAAAAGCCAGGTCTCCCTGGCTCTTTAGAAATAGTCACGCACAATCGTAGCTTTAGGAAACTATTGTTCTTCCTTATCTTCCTCTCCCACCAGTGGGACAACAGGATTTTCGTTTTCTACAGGCTCTTCTGTTTGAATCGCCCGTGGAGCAAAGACAGAAGCAAGCGTGCGATCGCTGTCATCAATGGGCTCAACACCCGCAGGCATTTTAATGTCGCTTAAGTGAAGGTTGTCGCCTACTTTCAGCTCCGAGACATCGATCTCGATCGATTCAGGAATGTTTTCTGGGTCGCACCGCACCTCCAATTCATTCAATGGAGTATCGAGGACGCCTTTCTCCTCCGTTACTCCGATGGAATCACCGACGAAATGCAGAGGAACCGTAACATCTAGAGAATCTTGAGCCGCCACTGAGAAGAAGCTGACGTGATAGAGATACCCCTTTGCTGGATGGGTGTGTACTTCACGAATGATGGCTTTGCCTTTCCAGGGAACGTCAGACACATTTACCTGAACTAGCGTGTTGTTAACAGAAGCTTTGCGCACTAAGTTTTCTGCATCTTTAGCGCCTAACGATAGGGAAATAGATTCTGCTCCTTTGTGACCATATAGCACAGCAGGAACAAATCCTTCTCGGCGCAACGCTTTTGCTTTCGACTCGGGCGATCGCTTTTTACACTCAATTGACAGTTTCATAGCAGACTCGGCAACAACGATAATGTAAACAACTTGAGAATTTTGCAGTTTGAGCTTGGCCGTTAGACTTGGCTGTTTATGATGGATTCACAGCGCAGGCTCCTCTCAGCCGTGTTGAGACAATACTCAAACCACAATTTGAACCCTCTCCTTAGGTTCGGGCTGGCTCAATGGACAACTTATCTGTGAGCAATGCCCGCTTTGGCCCATGAATTGGATCTTCGACAATGATGGTCTGATCGCGGCTCGCTCCTAATGAAACGATAGCAATCGGAACTTCCATTAAATCTGCCAAGAACTTCAGATAATCCAGTGCTTGCTGAGGTAAGTCTTCCAGACTTCGACAATGATCTGTTGATTGCTTCCAACCCGGAAGTGTCTCGTAGATAGGAGTACAGCGAGCAAACTGACTAGAGTCACCCGGCAAATCATGACATTTTTGCCCGTCTAAATCATAAGCAACGCAGACCTTGATTTCATCCAGGCTATCCAAAACATCGAGTTTTGTGATCGCAAGACAGTCTAACCCATTAATCCGAACTGCGTAACGACCAATGACTCCATCAAACCAGCCACAGCGGCGCTGTCGTCCTGTTGTGGTGCCAAACTCCGCACCGCGATCGCACAACTCTGCCCCAACCCCACCCTTCAGCTCTGTGGGAAAAGGCCCCTCTCCAACCCGAGTGGTGTATGCCTTCGCGACACCAATGACTCGGTCAATCATCGTCGGCCCTACCCCTGAACCAATACAGGCTCCACCCGCGACGGGGTTCGACGATGTGACATAGGGATAGGTTCCATGGTCTAAGTCCAGTAGCGTCCCCTGAGCACCTTCAAACAAGATGTTGCGCTTGGCTCGAAACGCTTCATAAATTCTCAGGGAGGTGTCCGTCACGTGAGGGGCAAGGCGCTCTGCATAGGCGCGATACTCTTCAATGACCTGCTTGGGATCTAGGGGTGGCAGGTCATACAGCTTATCGAGAACGACATTCTTCTGCTCAATTGCCCAGTTCAATTGTTCTTGTAGCGTCTCTGAACTCATGAGGTTTGTCATGCGGATACCCGTCCGCTCTGACTTGTCGGCATAGGTTGGGCCAATGCCTCTGCGCGTTGTGCCAATTTTGCGGTTGCCGCGACGTTCTTCTGAGGCTTGGTCAATCAGGCGATGGTAAGGCATCGTTACGTGAGCAGATTCAGAAATCATCAGTCTGCTAGCTGATATGTTGAGAGCCTCTAAGCGATCCAACTCGGCGATGAGTTCTTTCGGGTCAATAACCGTTCCTGCTCCGATGATGCAATCAGTTTCTGGATAGAGGATGCCAGACGGAATCAGGTGCAGCTTGAACGTCTGCCCTTGCACGACCACTGTATGTCCGGCATTGACACCGCCCTGGTAACGTACGACTACATCGGCTGACTTGCTCAGCAAATCAGTAATTTTCCCTTTTCCTTCATCGCCCCACTGGGCACCGATCACTACAACGTTAGCCAAGGCTCTACCACAGTTTTAAAGTTGCCACAAACTTGAATTATCTCTAGGCTGCGGCAACTCTGTCAAGGCTTAATCAATGCGTCACTAGGCAGAAAATTTATCGTTGACCAAAGTTACAAGGCAGCAAAATAGGCTTAGGCTCAGACACGATCGCCCGTCCTGTATTTCTGACGCTGTCCATAAAGCAGCCGTATTGGAACTTCACATCATCCAACTGAGAAAAAATGCTGTGTGGATCGTCTAGACCATCTCCCTTGTATTGAACCACAACGCCTGTGTAGGGTCTGCCATCCTCGCTTTTGAGATTGTTGGCAATTGGATAGTTGAGAATGCCATCAAGCTTGTCCAACGCGAGAGACGTTTGCATTCTCTCCCAAAATACGGGGCCTGCTTGCTGCACCCCTGTAGCCAGAGCAATAGCATCGAAGATTTCTTCTGGAAAGGCACTGTCTCCCTGCCCGACGGGTTGATAAATCGCCCGAACCGGATGATTGGGTAACGGATCTCTTGAGATTCGAGCCATATAGACCATCGGTTCTGCGGCTTCCCATGAGCTTTGCAGCAAGCGCAGAGCTGGATAGAGATGGTCGAGCGGTTCATCTTTGTTCAGCACATCGCCGAGCAAGTCGGCAATCGGCTCAAAGTCACCGCCATTTTGATTAGACAAGGACGAGAAAAGCAGCGCCCAAAAGCCACCCGATCCAGTCGGAATCACAGCTTTAATTTTGGGTTCTACGGCAGCCATCATGACAGCGTATTGCGCTCCTTGAGACTGACCCAGAGCAATGGTAGAAGCGGTATTAATGCGGAAGGAATTAATCCCGGAGGGGAGCGTGGGCCCTTGACAGTCACCCAGGTCACTCGCAGGAATTTCGAGGCGTTCGAGCGCTTCTATCAACAGTCGCTGCTCAAAGACACCTTGTCGAAACGTGTCGCGATAGGCAGAAGGATTAGTGGGATTGAGATAAGCGCGATCGCCAAACAAGTCTGAGACCTGATCAGAAATTCGTTCTGGGTTAATCGGTAACGCGCTGCCCACCGCCGCAAAGCCAAACCGTCCTACAACATCGGCTGGACCTCGACCGGGAATGCGATCGCCCCCTGGATCACGCACGGGTCCTCGATCCACCACCTGAGAACTGAGACCTCCAGAGCCGTGATAATACGCCATGAGCGGATAGCCAGTTTTAGGCATCACTGTCTTAGGTAGGGTAATCACCAGCGGGATAGTGTCGTTGCCGTTTTGTTTAAGGGTTCCGCTCCTGTCAAATTCAAACAGACCTGCTTTTTTCTCGAAGAATATGAATGGCGGCGACCCCTTCTGAAACTGGGGCAGCTTGATCTCAGCATCAAACCGACAATAGTCCAAGTCTGAAATGCGGGAGTCAGGAGCGTACTTGAGATTAGTGACATGGGGATTGTAGCGATGCAGCACCTGCTCTGAAAGCTGTGCCGTTTCCGCTACCACGTCTCCTGTTGTGAAGACAGTCGCCGTCACAACGCTGTTGCGGCTGATTCGGAGCTGATCAAGGGTTTCCCACAGCGGCTCGTATAAGAGAAATGCCTTAAATCTGCGTCGCTGAAACGCTTGAGGAACATCGTCATTTCTCAGACGCTTGAAAACGGCAGCTGGTTTGAGTGGATTGCCTCCCGCATCCCCGAGCGATCGCCTCACAACATAGGCATATTGGCGATTGGGCTTCAGCAAAATGCCGGGATAGGGTGCGACACCTAGTAAATGGGGCGGCACATAGTACTTATCTATTTCCGGCGTGGCGGCAACAATAGGAAACAACCGCCCTCGCTCAGGAGAAGCCGGGTCGATATCGACAAGTAGAATGGAGGACTTGCGATCAGCAGGAATGAGCTGAGCTGGGCTTTGAGGAGCGATGGGTTCGCTAAACCGAAAATAGCCTGCTGCTGTTAAGGGAAATTTGGGGCGATCGCTCGCAATCGTCTTTAGGCGCTTGAAAAAGCCGTAAAACTTCGTGAATACAGGAAAGCCTGACAAGTCAGGGTGACCATCTGCATCGAGACGCAAATCAGAGGGATAGGGTAAATCGTAAAAATGGTCAGGATCGGTCAAGTCTGCATCGAGATCAAAAAGGGCGATCGCTCGCTGCGATGATGCCTTTGAGCTGACGGATGCTTGTGCTTCTGTCTTTGTCCAGTCACTCAGACCAACCACGAGCACCAAGATCAGCATCAGACCAACCCTAGCAATAGCCTGCATCCGTCTCTTGATCTGCTGCCTTGATGTTTGAACAGTAACCATTAACCTGTGCTCTGATGCGATCGCCAAATTTGTGCCTGAATCATAAGTCAGCTTGCCAATGATTCGCTATTACACACGAGGGTCATTGTCAGGATTGTTGTCAAGAGCGCTCCGGAACTCCACATCTGCTGATGTCCACTCTGGACTACCTTTCCACCTCCTCTACCCAATATCTGTTCTCAACACTAGACGAGACTCAAATTTCAACTGCGGGCCAATCCGGCTGACGACTATAGGCCGTCATGGTCTCAAAGCGGCGCAGTTCCGCTCGATGGAGCAGCAGATTTTTGGACGCGTCAGACTCCAGCCACAGGTGGTGCAACTCGGCAAAAATCTGAGCCACTTCTGCCTTATCAACCGTGTTGGCTTGGTTAGTGAAGTAGCCCAAGGTGATATGAGCCGTGTAGTGATATTGCTGCTCAATACCCAGCGGCATCAGCGACGAATTTTGGTAAATGGCGCGACGAAATCGAATAACGCGGGTGTAGGCGGCGTCATTGGTTGGGGCAAGACAGAGGGCGATCGCTCGCGGCATAATGATGAGTCCCAAAATCTGCCAGTTGCAAGGAGTCGGCTCTCCTCGGCAGGCTTCGTACATCTTGAAGCTTTCGGCAATGCGGCTGCGTAGCTTGGAGTCGTAGTTGGCAGCCTGACTCGCCGCAAGATAGTTGTCTTCCCAGATGAGATCGGCGAGGGTCACGTGGTAGCTCGATGGAGGCACAGTTGCCAATAATCCATCAGGCAGGCGATCGCTCATGGTGTCAGCAAAGTGCTGCACTCCTTTGTAGATTTCGGTGTTTTCCGCTTCGTCTTGCCAGGGAGGGGTGATGACGGTATAACCCGGAAAGGGAAGCGCCTCCGTTTTCCCTGACTCGTCGAGGCGAAACTTTGCCGACGGCTGAATGTTCTTTGCCTGGATTTGGTGTTGCTCAGGTAAGGTCATTCGCACGACTCGATTGACATAATCCCGATAAAGGTCGTCCATACTGCCTCACTTGTTGATTCAACGAATTCGTCTAAAAGGTGGCTCAGCGGATTCATCTGTGCATTGAGATGCGCTTGGGAACACGTCGGCCTGATCACGAAGACAGACTAATCACGAAGAGAGAGATATTTGAGCTACACTGACGAGCTGAACTCACAACTGACTCTATCTCAACTCGAAATCATGCTCAAAAGCCTTGTGGATTTACCTCTGCTGAACTGATCTATTATGCCGATATATGTCTACTGGGGCGAAGATAATTATGCCTTGACGAAGGCTGTTTCGACGTTGCGCGATCGCACGCTCGATCCAGCGTGGGAGAGTTTCAACTATGAAAAAATTCCTCCCGACCAGCCTGATGGCATCATCCATGCCCTCAATCAGGCGATGACACCGCCTTTTGGTATGGGCAAGCGACTTGTGTGGTTGGCGGATACGCCACTTACTCGAAGCTGCTCAGAGAACGAGCTGACCGAGCTTCAGCGGACTCTCCCTGATTTACCCGAATCCTCAATCTTGCTCATTACCAGCACCTCAAAACCGGACGGACGGATCAAATCCACAAAGCTGCTGCAAAAGCACGCCGAGATTCGAGAATTTAGCACGATTCCTCCTTGGAAAACTGATTTATTGCTCAAGCAAGTGCAGCAGGCCGCCAAAGAACAAAACCTGAAACTGACCGCTGAAGCCGCCGAGATTTTAGCCGAAGCTGTCGGTAGTGACACTCGCCAACTCCACACCGAACTGGAAAAGCTCCAGCTCTATGCCGAAGCTAGTCAGCGTCCCATTGACGCAGCGGCGATCGCCACCCTTGTCACCACCTCTACCCAGAGCAGTCTCAAGCTTGCCACTAGCATTCGCGATGGCGACATCAATAAATCCCTAACCCTTGTTCGAGATCTGTTCAGCCGCAACGAACCCGCGTTGAGAATGGTCGCTACTCTGGTCGGTCAATTTCGCACATGGCTGTGGGTCAAGCTCATGGTCGAGTCGGGCGAACGAGACGAACGGGCGATCGCCCAAGCTGCTGAAATCTCTAACCCAAAGCGCATCTACTTTTTGCGAAAAGAAGTGCAGCCGCTCTCGTTTTCTGCCTTACAACACAGTTTGCTGATCCTGCTGGAGCTAGAGTCTGGCTTGAAACGAGGGGCTGACGAACTGATGTTGACGCAAACAAAAGTGATCGAGCTATGTCAGCTCTTCCAGCGCTGAGGAGATTTTTGCGAAAGCATATCTTGTTGTATAGCAATCTCAAATGATTTGTAAGAGGAGGGCGGGCGCAGCCCGCTCCTCCTCTTACTTAGAGGATGTTTGAAAAGTATTAGACAACACGCTGGAACAAGACTGATCCC
>CAKZMO010000756.1 GCA_937128595.1 uncultured cyanobacterium
TTTGGATTTTTTAACCACACGTCTAAAGTCGTTCGACGATCGATTTTATTTCTGTCAAACCCGCTTTAAGGATTGTTTCCTTTTTGCGAAGGTTACAAATCTAAATTAGATTGGGTAGCACTAGGCGTGTGAATACCGATTTTCGATTTTTTAGGGTAAATTGAGTTAGTTATTCGGCATTGCTTTGAATTACTCTTAATCAAAATATAGGCGGATAAGTTGAGTCGTGGTTAGTGCTCTAACAGGTCTGTTCTCAGGGAAGTCAAAAGGTCTCGGGATTGAACTCTCTCCCGACCGTATTAATATTGCCCAGCTAAAAAAGAAGGGGCAGGCGTTTCAGTTAACGCAATTTGCCTCTGCAGAGGTACCCGAAGGTGTCTTTCAAGAAGGGCAGATTTTGGATGCGCCATCTATGGCACAGATTATTCAAGATCTCCTAGCAGAACACAAAATTAAGGCGAAGTCTGCTGCAACTGCTATACCTAGCGGTCGCGACACGGTTACGCGGATCATCCCGGTTCCAGCGGAGCTAGATGAGCGGGAACTGCAAGAGATGGTTCTCAACCAAGAAGCTGGACTCTATCTTCCTTTTCCTCGGGAAGAGGCTGATGTGGATTTTCAGAAGCTTGGCTTCTTTGTTGATGAAGATGGTATTGAAAAAGTTCAGGTGCTTCTTGTAGCGACTCGCCGAGAGGTCACCGATTCTTACCTGACGACCTTCCAGCAGGCTGGTATTGATCTCAATATCATCGAAATCAGCAGCTTTTCCTTAATTCGCACCATTCGAGAGCAGCTTCGACAGTTCACTCCCCAAGAAGCTGTAGCAATTGTAGACATTGAGTTTGAAAGCACTGAAATTTCTATCGTTATCGATGGAGTTCCTCAGTTTTCTCGCACCGTTCCGATCGGAGCCTATCAGGTTCACGCGGCACTGAGTCGCGCGATGAACTTGCCGCCATCTCGTAATATCGAGCTGTTGCAAGGAATGACCGTTCCTGTCGCTCCAATGGATAGCGTCGGGGCACCTCAAATGCCAGGCGGGACGAATCCTGGTACGGCTGCGATGCTACGCATTCTGGGAGAGCTGGCAGATGAGCTTCGTCGGTCGATCGATTTCTATCTCAATCAGGGCGAAGAATTAGAGGTTGCTCAGTTGCTTATCGCAGGAGCAGGAGCATCGATTGGTCAGTTGGATGAATTCTTTGCTCAGCGGTTAAGTTTACCTACGAGTCGAGTTGATCCGATTGCGGCACTATCTCTTGATGTGAGTGAAGATGAAATTCCTGATGAGCAACGGCCTGGACTCGGAGTCGTGATCGGATTGGGGCTAAGGGAGGCGTGGTAAAGCGATATGTATAGTCTAGACATCAATTTTCTCAACGATCGCGCGGAGAAACCCGAGTTTGACGGAGGTGGCGGCGTTGCGTCAGGGCCAGTCAATTGGACGCCAGCTATCATTGGGGCTGTAGTGGGGCTGTTACCTATTCTGGCTGTGGGAGGGGCGTGGTTGCTCCTCTCTAATACGAATAGCGGCTTGAGGCAAGAGTTGACTCAGCTCGAAAGTCAGCTACAAGAACAGGAGCAAGCTCAACAGCGGCTTCAGGAGGCGATCGCCCAAGCTGAGCAAGCTGAAGATGACGCTCGTGCGCTAGTCACAGTATTTGACCAAATCAAACCGTGGTCAGCTCTGCTCCAAACCTTTCGCAATACGGTTCCCAACGGGGTTCAAATTTCTTCGATTGTCCAGGGCGAGGACGAAGAAGGTGAAGGTCAAATTACTGTCACGGGCAATGCCGTTAGCTTCGACGATGTCAATGACTTTGTGCTGGTGCTGGAGCGATCGCCCTTTCTGGAGGCCGAAAACACTGAGCTGCAAAGTGCCAATTTAGTAGATAACCCAACCCAGGTTGAGCTTCCAGAAGATGCTCCATCTGGGGTTGAAGTCCGACTGCCTCAGGTTGTGCAATACAGTATTGTGGCTGGCCTCAACGACCTGCCAGCGTCTGAGCTGCTACCAGAGCTAGAGAGCACGCTGTCTGTAGGTTTAACGTCAAGAATTCAGGCATTGCAGGAGTTGCAGGATAGAGGAGCCTTTTAGCTATGACCATGGCTGGCGATTTCATGCCCGAGGAAGAACAGGGATATGAGGCGGAACAAGAATTTCCGACGGTTTTCGGAATTCGAATGACGCCTGTGACGATCGGCGTTATTGCTGCCGTTTTGGGATTGGGGTTAGCGACTTATCTCTTTTTCCTCCTTGTTTCCCCCAAGCTAGAAGAAAGAGCCGATCTTCGGCGTCAAATTGCAGAGAGTGAACAGCAACTCAGCAATCCTGAAGAGCGGGCTCGCCTTCTGGCTGAAGCTGATGCTCGCTCCGCAGCAGCAGAGCAGCTTCAAGCAGATGTTTTAGCGCTATTTGCTTCGGAAGAAAATCTAGAAACGCTGTTGCTCGACCTGAATGCGCGAGTGCAATCGGTTAATGCTGGCATCGAGGACGAAGATCGGCAGGCAGTCCTTTCCGAGTTTGCTCTCGATGAAGATGCATCGGGTGTGGTGACAGATGGGGCGCTCGGAGATGCAGCCAACAATCGACTTGAGCGACGCGTTTACAACGTGACTCTTGAAGGTAGCTATGCTCAGGTGCAATCTATCCTACGCAATATCGAACGGCTTCAGCCTCTTTTGGTGGTGCGAGATTTCAACTTAGAGACCGCTAGCTCATCACTCAATATTGACTTGCAAGGCAGACCCGTGAACGACGAGCCTCCCTTGACGCGGATTACGGCCTCATTTTTGTTGGAAGCCTTGTTGCCGTCTGATGAGCCTCTACCCGCTGAAGACGGAACCGAAGCTGAGGGAGAAGAGGGGGCTGAGGACGATGAGCAATCAGATGAGGGTGAATAAACTTGAATCCTAGGCTGTAATGGCCATGCACCAGACTGGGGCATCCGTATTTTTAATTCATGTTGAGTGACCGTATTTGAGAGTGTTGAAGGAGGAGTGAATGGTGAAACCGCATCTTGGGTTGACGGGAATCATTGGCGGCTGTGCCGCAACTGTGCTTTTGAGTCAGGCTGCGATCGCGGCCTCGACAGCGATTACCGGGGTAGACCTGAATCCTACAGATTCAGGCTTGCAGGTCATTTTGGAAACATCCAATGGCGATCGCCCCCAGATCTTTACAGTGAGTCGAGGTAACTCCTTAGTTGCCGATATTGTTAACACCGAACTTGTGTTGCCGGGTGGAAACAGCTACCTCGAAAACGAGCCAGCCTCAGGAATTTCCTCCATCGCGCTGACGCAGCTAGACGCCAATAGCGTTCGACTGACAATCACAGGGACAAACGAAGCTCCGACAGGCCGAGTGAATCAGGACAATGGTCTAATTGTTTTTTCGCTAGGTTCAGCAGGCTCATCAGCAAGCGTAGACAATACGCCGCCCCCCTTACCTGATCCTGTTTTTGAAGACAACGATATAGAGATTTCCCAAACTCCTATTCCTCCAACCGAGGATGTTTTGATTCCAGACCCGGAAGTTCGCATCGAAGGACAGCGCGTCAACCGTCAACAGGTTCGTCCTGCCGTTCCACCGACCCTGCCTAGAGCAGTGCCACCTCCAGTTGGGGACATGGCGGCTTCCATTATTGATGCGTCTCCTTCTACTGTAGTGTTGGGAACTCGGGAAATTATTCCAAGACTCGTCTTACGAGATGCCTCTGCTAGAGAAGTATTAGCCC
>CAKZMO010000757.1 GCA_937128595.1 uncultured cyanobacterium
GGCGTACGAGAATCTCGTGACGTTGGCCGTCGCTGCCAATCTGAGCATAGAGCCCTCAAACGTCGGCAAGGCAACGATTTTATCCGCGACTTTAATATTGGCGAAGACGTGATTCGACTCCAAGAAAGCCTCAGCTTCAGAGATTTGTCGTTCCAGCAGCAGGGCAACAACACCTTAATTGAGGCTGGAAGCGAGACCCTTGCAACGCTACGAAGCGTCCAGGCCGATCAACTCAGCAGAGCTAGTTTTGTTTAGTAGAGCCTCGGATAATGCTTTGAGGTGATGAGCATTAGCGCTTTTGCTGACCCGAAATTCTTGTGACTATGGTGTCCTTTATCGATAGCATCTTAGGTATTCCCTAAATTTTCAGGTTGTGCAGCGCCGCAAAAGACATGGAATCAAGCTTCTTGACCGCAATCTTTCTCCCTCTAGCCTTATTCGTCATCATGCTCGGCATGGGGCTGGGGTTAACAGTTCAGGACTTCAAGCGAGTGTTGGTTGAGCCCAAGGCTGTCGTTCTTGGGCTCATCGCTCAACTCATCGGCCTACCGCTAGTTGGCTTCCTGCTCGCGAGCCTGTTTCCCCTCTCCCCAGAGCTGGCTGTGGGCGTCATGATTCTGGCCGCCTGCCCTGGCGGCCCTACTTCCAACCTCATGACCTACCTTGTTCGAGGAAACGTCGCCCTCTCCATTACCCTCACCGCCATCAGCAGCCTAATCACGGTATTCACCATTCCCCTGGTTGTGAACATCGCCATGCAGCAGTTCATGGGAGAAGCCGCTGCCCTACAACTCCCCTTCCTAACCACCGTCATTCAAATTGCTGTCATCACCCTAATTCCCGTTTCGTTGGGGATGCTGCTGCACCACTATGCTCCCCAATTTGCCGCACAGGTTGAAAAAGGAGTGAAGTGGCTGTCCATTGCTTTCTTAACGTTAATTATTGTCGGGTTATTGGCAAAAGAACGAGCCAACGTGGCTAGCTTCTTCTTACAGGTGGGTGGAGTTACTCTAGCTCTAAACATTGGCACCATGCTGCTGGGCTTTGCGATCGCCACTGTAGCCAAGCTAGATACCTCAAGCAAAAAAGCGATCGCAGTCGAAGTAGGCATACAAAATGGCACATTGGCGATCGCCGTTGCCAGTGCGCCCACGTTTCTCAACGCACCGACAATGGCGATTCCAGCGGCAATCTACAGCTTAGTCATGTTTGCCACCAGCGCTGTTTTCATTGCGCTGATGCGGCCTCGCTCAGCGGTGCTTCGATAGCTTGAGAGGGCGATCGCCACACCATTTTTAAATGTTGAGGCCGCGATATAGCCATCAATTCCATTCGCTCGATAGGGGAACATCTGGGCAGCATTGGGAATGCGATTGCCATTCTCCTCTTGTCCGTATCCCATCGGCATTGGAGTCATTCAAAATCAGACCTGTGGAGGGGGTTCTGTTGGTTCGAGGTAGACCGAATTGTCTTTATGAATGACACCTCCCTGAACAACCGCCTCTTCTCTAAATGCCTATAAACTTAGTTATCTCTTAGCGGCATTTTCGAGGAATAAGTGATTATGATTGAAGACGTGTTTAAGGAGATTACTTCTGCGTTCGCTGTCCTTTCAATGTTGCAGGCAAGACAAAAAGCTCTTAGAAAAGATTTGGAGTTTTTTCGGGAAAGTTCAGAGGAGGCTACTCAAGAAGTGCATGAGTCACTGCTTTTCGGAGCCTACAAAAGGCTTGAGCATGAGGTAATGTTTTTGTGTGTTGATGCTTATTCGCTACACCAAGGAATTTCAAAGAAACGCTCTTTATACTCTAAAGTAATTAGGCAAAATGGGAAGCTTTTATCAAAAGTAGATAAAACTCCTAGAGATAGAAACGCCTACATGTTTTTAGGTGTTATCGGTGAAAATGGAAAGGTAGATACGACTTCTGAGTGGGAAGATCAGCTTATTCAGGGTATGGAAAAGAAGGCTTATGAGGATAGAAAGAAAACAAGAGATGATTTTGGTATATCCTCTCAAAAGCATAATGAAATTGATGAATGGCTCGATCGAATTTTGGATAAGGATATAGAATCAAGGCTTAACAGTTATCGTGATGAATTTGCTCACAGACTAGATAGCCTTGAAAAGATGATGTTAGAGATAAAAGCTGTTAACAAGCCTGATGCTTTAGAGCATATGCTAGACACTGTTCTGTCAGCTTTAAATGCATATCAGCATGCTCTTCAGAAAATTCTACTCTATACAAAATCTTTGCAATATCAGGGAGTTGGAAATTTTGAGTACGGTTCATTATCTAGGCTAAAGTTGGCTAATAGATACTCTAAATATAGAGCTAATGAGTCTTAACACGCCCATTGATTCAAATTACCGGAGGTGATGGGTCCGCGTTGCTTTGCCCACCCTACATATTCTGAAGCGAATAAACAGACTTGTCCTCTTCTCTAAGCTTGCGCTTCTCGAATCCTCGACTCGACAAAGCGACTCATCCACGTTTCCAGATACTTTCGATTCTCCTTCTGCTCCGATAATTCTGACGTGTCCATCGGAAACGGAGCTAAACCGCGAATGGCTGCTGTAGTCACGCAAAACATCGACTTCTGGAAAGTTTCACAAATCTTGACGCGAATATCGTCTTCCCCACGAGTTGTAGATTGATAGATTTTGTGCAAATAGTCGGGCAAAAAATGCCACATATCCTGCATTAGCTGCGTTGGCGGAATTCCCGATCCGCCGATGGGCAAAGGGTCGGCAAACAAAGCACCGTAAGCGAAATCTCGTTGATAAACTGGAATCTGAAATGCCTGAGCATTGTAGGAAACGGTTCCTGGAAAAGGAGTCCCTCGGAAAAAGATTGCTTCCACGTAGGGCACTGCTGTATCGACTAAAAACGTTAGCCCTACGTCTTTAGGCAAAACGTCATAGGTTTCACCTTCTAGCGTGACACTGTAGGTGATGGGTTGGCTAGCAGCAGCGACTAAGCCATCTTGAATATGCTGAACGACTTGAGGAATCGAATCAATTTCGCCTCGGTCATAGCGGTCAGAAAGGTCGATAAAGATATCGCTCATCACCCGCCAAAACTGTCCCAATCCGCTGTAGTAGCACATCACTCGCATGTGTTCTGGCAAGAATTCAGGAAACAGCTTGTGCAAGAGCTGCATCAATGGATTGAACTTAAACTTTGCCTGAATGAGAGGTTCGACCCGTTTTCGAAAGGTTGGATCGTCCACATGATCTGCCAGCCCTCCACCCTGGTGCCAGAGCATCGCTTTCATGCAATATTCGGCGTATTCGTAATTGATGCGGTTGTGAGCCCAGTGCCTCAGCAGTTTATCTAGCGAAACTTCGCCGTTGAAGTATTTGAAAAAGGGAAACAGACGTAAAAACTGATGCTCAGCAATGTAGATGAGGTTGTTTGAATAGGCATCTAAGACAACGCCATAGCTCTTGAGAATACCGACGACCTCGACGACATGCTCAGGAGAATCGCTCAAAAGAGCCTTTCCAGACTCCAGACGATGAACGTACTCGGCGAGAGTATGGTTAGACGGAGGCAACTGTTCGACACTCATCATGGCTCTTACTGTGCTCGGATCGTTGGGTTGTGGACTAAGGCAAGCGGGGGAAAGAAATAGGCGCTTCCGGCGAAGTCTGCATGAACAGGGTCGTTCGATCAAAGGTGCGAACGTCTGGTAGAGAGCGCTGAGTTGCGTCAAACTGTTCCATCAGCAAAGAAGACACTTGAGGCTCAGTCCAGCGGGTCATCCAGACAGGCTGTAGTCCTAAGACCAAAATCAATACCGCTAAGACAATGGCGG